>NZ_NCFM01000019.1:0-48684 GCF_002281195.1 Acidovorax sp. 35-64-16
CAAGCTGCTGACCATGCTCAACGCCATGGTCAGAACCGGCAAACCTTGGGACGCATCGCTTCATAGTGCTTGACTTTGAAGACGGTTACTCAGGGGGTTGTCACCCCATTTCAGCGCACGCCGCCCGTGATGTAGTGCTCGAGCTGCTCGATGATGAACTGCTGCTCGGAAATGATGTCCTTGACCAGGTCACCGATGGAGATCAGCCCCACCAGCCTGGCGCCGTCGACCACCGGCAGGTGGCGCAGGCGGTTTTCGGTCATGAGCGCCATGCACTCCTGGCTGGTCTGGGTGGGGCGCACATACATCACGTCGGCGGTCATGACATCCCGCACCAGCGTGGCTGCGGACGTGCGCCCCAGCAGGGCGATCTTGCGGGCGTAGTCGCGCTCGGTGACGATGCCCACAATGGTTTCGCCCTCCATGACCAGCAGGGCCCCGATGCGTTTTTCGGCCATGCGCTGGAGCGCATCCAGCACTGAGTCTCCGGGTGCGATGGCATGGACGGTGTTGTCGCTCTTGGATTTGAGAATGTCAGCAACGGCAGTCATAAGGGACCTCGATAAAAAATGGTGGGCGAACGCCAAAGAGTTTCAACGCATCCTGCCTTGCGCGCAACACCGCCATGGCAAGGGGCCTGTTGTGCGGCAACTGGCACCACCGCAGTGCCCCATTGCGCCGCAAAACATTTTTTTGGTCAAATAAGGCTCTAGCGCTTTTCCATAAAGCGCTGATAGCTATTAAAAACAGAGCGAATCACGCGCCACCTCAGCGCCGACCACCCAGCAGGCCGCCGCCGATCTTGAGCAGGTCGCCCAGCCCCACTTGGCCGTCGCCATCCTGATCGAGCAGGCTGCCCAGCAAACCACCACCCAGGCCCCCTTGCTGCTGCACGCGCGCCTGCTCCTGGCCCAGCACCTGGCCCAGGCCGCCGGCGTCCATGCCGCCCGAGCTCATGCGCTGTGCCAAAAACGACATCACGATGGGCGCCAGCATCTGCAGCAACTGCCCGGCATTGGAGCCCAGCCCCGTGGCCTGGCCCAGGCCGGTCTCGGCACGTTGCTGGTTGCCCCCAAAAATGTGGCCCAGGATGGCCGCGCCATCGGGCTGGCCGCCCCCCGCGCTGCCGCCGCCGCCCAGCAGCGAACCGAGCAGGCCGCCCAGATCAGGGCTGCCGCTGTGGTCGCGCTGCAATGCGCCAAAAAGGTCCATGGCGCCCTGGGGCTGGGCTGCATTGCGCCCCAGCGTGCCCAGCAGCAACGGCAGGGCCGCGCCCACGGCGTCCTGGGTCTGCGCGGGGCTGGTGCCCAGTTGCTGCGCCATTTGCTGCAGCGGGGCGCCCTGAAGCTGGGCCATCAGTTCATCAACAAGGGAGGCGGGGGAGTTCATGGCGTGCATCCTTTCAAATCAATGCGTGGGCCACCGGGCCCAGCTGACATGTTAGGCCCAACGGGTGACTTTGGAATGAACGGAGCCCTGGTAAGCCGGGCACCTTGGCCGGGTTTCAAGGCCCCGGACCAGCAGCTGCGGCAAGTTGTGCGATGGCGGGCGGTCGTTGCACACCCGTAACCCGCGCAACCCGCGCGCCCCGCACAACCGGGCGCCGCTGCGGCGGCCATCCGGGGCCACCGCCACGGCCCACATGGGGGCGACCGCACTGGCCGGCACATCCACCCCTGCCACATCGCGCGATACCCTGTGGCACCCGGGGCTTCCATGCCCCCTCGCCTTTTGCGTCAGAATGTTTCGCAACCCAAGACTGCGCGCGCCCATGACCCCTCTTTTCCCAGACCACCTGCCTGCCGCCACGCTGCTGCCCCGCTCTACTCCCCCAAAGCCCTGCCGTTCACCACGCAGGCTGGCCTTGGCCGCCGCTGCCGGGCTGGCATTGCTGGTGGGCGCGTGCTCTGACAAGGCTGCGCCCGCAGCGTCCAGCGGCCCGGTGGAAGTGGGCGTGGTCACCCTTCAGTCCGAGCGCCAGACCGTGACCACCGAATTGCCCGGACGCACCAGCGCCTTCCTGAGCGCTGAGATCCGCCCCCAGGTGGGCGGCATCGTGCAGCAGCGGCTGTTCACCGAAGGTGCGCAGGTCAAGGCCGGCCAGGCGCTTTACCAGCTCGATGCCTCGGGCTTCCAGGTGGCGCTGGCCAGCGCCGAGGCCCTGGTGGCCAAGGCACAGGCCGGTGTGGGCACGGCCGAGGTCAACGCCCGGCGCAACGCCGAGCTGGTCAAAATCGACGCCATCAGCCGGCAGGTGTATGACGACAGCCAGGCCGCCGTGGTGCAGGCCCGCTCCGACCTGGCCGTTGCCCGCGCCGCGCTGGACAACGCCCGCATCAACCTGGGCTACACCCGCATCAAGGCGCCCATTTCGGGCCGCACCACCACCTCCACCGTCACGCCCGGCGCACTGGTCACCGCCAACCAGACCGCCGCGCTCACCACCATCTCGCAGCTCGATCCGCTGTATGTGGATGTCACACAGTCCAGCACCGAGGTGCTGCGCCTCAAAAGCGACCTGGCGCGCGGGCGCATACAGAAAAGCGGCCAGGCCGAAGCGCCCATCACCCTGCAACTGGAAGACGGCAGCCGCTACCCCCACCCCGGCAAGCTGCAGTTTGCGGGCGTGAGCGTGAACCCCGGCACCGGCGCCGTGACGCTGCGCGCCGTGGTGCCCAACCCCGACGGCCTGCTCATGCCCGGCATGTATGTGCGCGCCATTCTGGAAACCGGCATCAACGCGCAGGCGCTGCTGGTGCCCCAGCAAGGGGTGAACCGCGACACCGCAGGCAACGCCAGCGTGTTGCTGGTCAACGCACAAGGCAAGATCGAACGGCGCAAGGTTGTGGTGGAAACGGCCGTAGGCAACCGCTGGTTGGTGGGCAGCGGGCTGGCGGCCGGCGACCGCGTGGTGGTGGAGGGCTTTCAGCGTATCAAGCCCGGCGACACGGTGAAGCCGACCGAGGTGGTGGCCAAGCCAATGGCTGCCGCGGGTGCCACAGCAGCGCCTGCAGCGCCGGCTGCATCCGCCGCATCGGCTGCGCGCTGAGGGCCGGCCCGCCATGGCACAGTTTTTCATCAACCGCCCCATCTTTGCGTGGGTCATCGCCATCATCATCATGCTGGCCGGCGCCATGTCCATCAAGACATTGCCGCTGGAGCAATACCCCAACATTGCGCCGCCGCGCGTGTCGATCAGCGCCAACTACACCGGCGCATCGGCCAAAACCGTGGAAGACTCGGTCACGCAGGTAATCGAGCAGCAGCTCAAGGGGCTGGACAACCTGATCTACATGGGCTCGACCAGCGACGCCTCGGGCAGCTCGCGCACCACGCTCACCTTCAATGCCGGCACCAACATCGACGTGGCCCAGGTGCAGGTGCAAAACAAGCTGCAGCAGGCCATGTCGCGCCTGCCGCCGGCCGTGCAAAGCCGTGGCGTCACCGTCACCAAGGGCGGCAACGACTACCTGATGATCATCACCTTCACCTCGCCCGACCCCAGCGTGTCGCAGGTGGACATTGGTGACTACATCGCCAGCAACCTCGTGGACGTGATCAGCCGCATTGACGGCGTGGGCGACGTGCTCACACTGGGCACCGGCTACGCCATGCGCGTGTGGCTCGATCCGGGCAAGCTCGAAAAATACGCGCTCATGCCGTCAGACATCGGCAGCGCCATCAATGCGCAGAACGCGCAGGTATCGGCAGGCCAGCTGGGGGCCCTGCCCGCCGTGGGCGAGCAGCAGCTCAATGCCACCATCACCGCGCGCAGCAAGCTGCAAACCAAGGAAGAGTTCGAGCAGATCGTTCTCAAGTCCACCACCGACGGCGCCGCCGTGCGCCTGAAAGACGTGGCGCGCATCGAGCTGGGCGCAGAAAACCTCACCATCACCTCGCGCCTGAACGGCCAGCCCGGCGCCAGCATGGGCGTGGTGCTGTCCGACAGTGCCAACGCCATGGCCGTGGCCACTGCCGTCAACGCCAAGATCGCCGAGCTGCAGCCGTTCTTTCCCTACCAGCTCAAACCCTTTACCAGCTACGACACCACGCCGTTCGTCAGCGCCTCTATCGAAGAAGTGGTCAAGGCCCTGCTCGAAGCCATGGTGCTGGTGGTGCTGGTCATGTACATCTTTTTGCAGAACTTCCGCGCCACGCTGATTCCGGCCATTGCCGTGCCGGTCGTGCTGTTGGGCACCTTTGGTGTGCTGTCGGCAGCCGGTTATTCGATCAACACGCTGACCATGTTCGGCATGGTGCTGGCCATCGGCCTGCTGGTGGACGACGCCATCGTGGTGGTGGAAAACGTCGAGCGCGTGATGAGCGAAGAAGGCCTGTCCCCTAAAGAGGCCACGCGCAAGTCGATGGCCGAAATCACCCCGGCCCTGGTGGGCATTGCACTCACGCTGTCGGCGGTGTTCATCCCCATGGCGTTTTTTGGCGGCTCCACCGGGGTGATCTACCGGCAGTTTTCCATCACCATCGTGTCGGCCATGGTGCTGTCGGTGCTGGTAGCCCTCACGCTCACGCCCGCGCTGTGCGCCACCTTGCTCAAGCCCATTGCCAAGGGCCAGCACAGTCCCCATGGCGCGCCCCGCAAGGGCATTGCGGGCTGGATTGACCGCTTTTTTGTGGGCTTCAACCGCCGCTTTGACCGTTCGGCCGACAGCTACCAGCGCGGCGTGGGTGGCGTGGTGCGCCGGGGCAAACGCATGATGCTGGTGTATGTGCTGATCTGCGCGGGCATGGCGGTGCTGTTTTTGCGCCTGCCCACGTCGTTCTTGCCCAATGAAGACCAGGGCGCCATATCGGTGCAGATCACGCTGCCGCCAGGCTCGTCCAACGCACGGCTGCAGGCCGTGATGGCGCAGGTGCAAAAGTATTTTGCGGCCCAGCCCGATGTGGTCAGCTTCAACTCGATCACTGGTTCGGGTGGTGACCAGAGCTCGGCGCGCGGCTTTGTGCGGCTGACCAACTGGAGCCAGCGCACACGCCCCGACCAGAGCGCCGACGCCATTGCGCGCAAGGCCACCAAGGACCTGGCCGCCATCCGCGATGCGCGCATTTTCGTGCTGTTGCCGCCCGCCGTGCGCGGGCTGGGGGCCAATGCGGGCTTCAATTTTCAGCTCAAGGATTTGAACGGCCTGGGCCACGATGCGCTGGTGGCCGCGCGCGACAAGGTGCTCGAACTGGCCGCCAAGCGCCCCGAGCTGAGCAACACGCGCAGCACCAACCTCGACGACACCGCGCAGCTGGGCGTGGACATTGACGACAGCAAGGCCGGCGCACTGGGCCTGGCCACGGTGGACGTGAACAACACCCTGTCGAGCGCGCTGGGCGGCACCTATGTGAATGACTTTCTCAACAAGGGGCGCGTGAAGCGGGTTTACATGCAGGGCGACGCGCCGTTTCGCATGCTGCCGCAGGACGTGGGCCCCTGGACGGTGCGCAACAACCAGGGGCAGATGGTGCCGTTCTCGGCGTTTTCGAGCACCCGCTGGACCTATGGCTCACCCCAGTTGCAGCGCTACAACGGCAGCCCGAGCTACGAGTTCGTGGGCAGTGCGGCGGCGGGCGTGAGCTCGGGCGTGGCCATGGCGGCGGTTGAAGACATCATGAAGGAAATGCCCGCGGGCATTGGCTACGAATGGACCGGCGCCTCGTTTCAAGAGCGGCTGTCGGGCTCGCAGGCGCCGCTGCTGTATGCGGTATCGATTCTGTTTGTGTTTCTGTGCCTGGCCGCACTCTACGAAAGCTGGTCGGTGCCGTTTTCGGTGATTCTGGTGGTGCCGCTGGGCATTGTCGGCGCGCTGCTGGGCATCGGGTTTCGCGGGCTTTCCAACGACGTGTACTTTCAGGTGGGCCTGCTCACCACAGTGGGGCTGTCGTCCAAGAATGCCATTTTGATCGTGGAATTTGCCACCCAGTTGCAAGAGCGCGGCCGCAGCGTGCTCGATGCCACCCTGGAAGCCGTGCGCCTGCGGCTGCGGCCCATTTTGATGACCTCGCTGGCGTTCGGCTTCGGTGTGTTGCCCCTGGCGCTGGGCAGCGGCGCCGGTGCCGGTGGCCGCCAGGCCATTGGCACCGCCGTGCTGGGCGGCATGGTGTCGGCCACCGTGCTGGGCATCTTTTTTGTGCCGGTGTTCTTTGTCCTGATTCGCGGTTACTTTGCCGAGCGCAAGGCAAAGCAGACTGCCAGCGAAACCGGAGCCGCCGCATGAGCCGCATCCCCCTGATCGCCCCCCGCCGCACCGTGGTGCGCGCCACCGCCGCCAGCGCACTGGCATTGCTGGCGCTGGCTGGCTGCACCAGCCTGGCGCCCGACTATGCGCGTCCCATGCTGCCCGTGCCCGCCACGCTGAACGGCACGAACGGCCCAAACGGGTCTGAGGGCACCGCGCTGGCGCCCGAGACCGGCCCCATGGGCTGGCAGGAATTTTTGCAGGAGCCGCGCCTGCGCGAACTGGTGGCGCTGGCGCTGCAAAACAACCGCGACCTGCGCGTGGCGGTGCTGGCCATCGAGAAGGCCCGCGCGCAATACGGCGTGGAGCAGTCCAGCCGGTTTCCTGCCGTGGGCGCCACCGCCGCGGGCAACCGCACGCGCACGGCCGATGACCTGAACACCAGCGGCCGCTCGCCCACCAGCAGCCAGTACAGCGCGCAGCTTGGCTTCAGCAGCTACGAGATCGATTTTTTTGGCCGCGTAAAGAACCTCAACGAGGCTGCGCTGCAAGAGTTTTTGCGCACCACCGAGAACCGCCGCAGCGTGCAGCTGAGCCTGGTGGCCGAGGTGGCCAACGCCTGGCTCACCCTCGACGCCGATGGCCGGCGCCTGCAACTGGCGCAAGACACCCTGCGCAGCCGCCAGAAGTCATACGAACTGACAGAACGCAGCCATGCCCTGGGCGCCGCCTCGGGCCTGACGCTGGCGCAAGCCCAGACGACGGTGGACACCGCCCGCGCCGACGTGGCCGCCTTCACCAGCCAGGTGGCGCGCGACCGCAATGCGCTGGCCCTGCTGGCGGGCGCGCCGGTGCCTGCGGCCCTGCTGCCCGACGGGGCGAACCCCGGGGCCACGGCCTCCCCTGCCCAGGCTGCGTCGGCATCGGCATCGGTGGCACCCGCCCCCAGCCTTGCCACACCCGCCGCCACCTTGCTGGCGGTGCCGGGCGACCTGCCCTCGTCGGTGCTGCTCAACCGCCCCGATGTGCGCGCCGCCGAATACACGCTGCGCGGCGCTTACGCCAGCATTGGCGCGGCCCGTGCCGCGTTTTTCCCCAGCATCACGCTCACGGCGTCGGCGGGCACCGCCAGCAATGCGCTGTCGGGCCTGTTTGACGGCGGCAACGGCACCTGGAGCTTTGCGCCACAGATCCGCCTGCCCATCTTTGATGCGGGCCGCAACCGCGCCAACCTCCAGATCGCCGAAACCGCGCGCGACACGGCCCTGGCCCAGTACGACAAGGCCGTGCAAACCGCGTTCCGCGAGGTGGCCGATGCGCTGGCAGAGCGCGCCACGCTGGCCGAGCGCCTGCAGGCCCAGCAATCGCTGCAGGCGGCCACCCTGAAGGCGCTGCAGCTGTCCCAAGCGCGCTACCGGCTGGGCGCCGACAGTTACCTGCCCGTGCTGGACGCCCAGCGCGCGCTTTACAGCGCGCAGCAGACACTGATCGGGCTGGCACTGGCCGAGCAGGCCAACCGGATCACGCTGTACAAGGTGCTGGGTGGCCGCTGGATCGACACCACCCCGGGTGACAGCACCGCAACGCCCGGCCCCTGAAAGGGTGCGCAATGCAGCGCCCGCGCACCAAGCCGGCTTTGCCGCGCTGCTCTGCACCATCGCCTTCAGCGCCGCCAGCGGCGCAGCAACTGCCGCAGCCGACGAGCTGCAAGCGCTCCCGCAAACCCGGTCGATCTATGTAGAGGCCGGGTATACCGACCACGGCGGCCCGACCACGCGCACACGCACCGTGGGCTTGCGCGTGCCCCTGCAGTATTCGTGGTGGCAAGGGCGCATCCGCACGCACCTGGATGTGTATCTGAGCGACTGGGCCTCCACGGCCGCACCGCCGGCGCGCCGCCACAACACCCAGCTGGGCGTGGTGCCCATGGCTCGCTACCGTTTTGCAGACGGGCAATCGCCCTGGTTTGTGGAGGGCGGCATTGGCCTGTCGTACCTGAAGGCCACGCACCACACGCCCAACGGCCACTTTGGCAGCCGCTGGAATTTCAGCGACCATCTCGGCCTGGGGCGCAACTTTGGTGCACAGCGGCAGCACGAGGTCAGCCTGCAGGCCAAGCACGTATCCAACGCCGGGCTGCGCAAGCCCAACCCGGGGGAAACGTTTGTGCAGATCCGCTACGCCCACCGGTTTTAAACGCACAGCCCACCGGTTTCCATCTGGCGGCTGCGAGCACTCGCTCGCGCCTGGTCGGCCACCCGTCGACCGAATGGACCGAATGAACCGACGAGCGTGTCATCAATCCTCCACAGGCCGCGAGCTTGCAAACACGCTGGAACGGCGCACGCACCAAGCTGGCCCATCCGCTTGTGCGGCTTGCACTGGCAAGGCCAACCGTTTCGTTGACTGCTATTTATTTGATAGCTAATAGCGCTTGATAAATAAGCGCTAGAGCCATTTTTTACTTAAAACCACCATCTTTGCCACCTTTGGCACAGGTTTTGCATCACCCTGTGTGCGGCCACGATAGGCCGCATGTTCGGCCCGGTGCAATGGCGGATTGGGCTGACGAAGACGATGGCGTCCCTGCGAGTGTGTTGGCTACCCGGCCAGCCCACCGTGCGGACGCCTTTTTGTTTTTCCGAAACGCCTACGGGGGTCACGATGAAAAAATCCAGGCTGGTGATGGTGGGAAATGGCATGGCCGGCGTTCGCTCGCTCGAAGAGCTGCTGAAGATAGCGCCCGACCTTTACGACATCACGGTATTTGGTGCAGAGCCGCACCCCAACTACAACCGCATTTTGCTGTCGCCCGTGCTGGCCGGCGAGCAGACCATCGACGAGATCATCCTGAACGACTGGCAGTGGTATGCCGACAACCACATCACGCTGCACACGGGTTTCACCGTGACCGACGTGGACCGTGTGCGCCGCATCGTGCACGCCACCAGTGCAACGGGCGAGACCATCACCGCCGAATACGACCGCCTCATCATGGCCACGGGCTCCAACCCGTTCATCCTGCCCATCCCCGGCAAAGAGCTCCAAGGCGTGCTGGCCTACCGCGACATTGCCGACACGCAGGCCATGATCGACGCTGCCGCCACCTACAAACATGCGGTGGTCATCGGCGGCGGCCTGCTGGGCCTGGAGGCCGCCAACGGCCTCATGAAGCGCGGCATGCAGGTCACCGTGGTGCATGTGGGCGACTGGCTGATGGAGCGCCAGCTCGACGATGTGGCCGGCAAGATGCTGCAAAAGTCGCTGGCCGAGCGCGGCATGCAGTTTTTGATGGGCGCACAAACGCAGGAGCTGGTGGGCAAAGCCGAAGGCCGCGTGGCCGCCGTCAAGTTCAAGGACGGCACCGAGGTGCCCGCCGACCTGGTGGTGATGGCCGTGGGCATACGCCCTAACACCGCACTGGCTGAAAAAATGCGCCTGCACGTCCACCGCGGCATCGTGGTGAGTGACACGCTGCAGACCACCACCGACGCGCGCATCTACGCCGTGGGCGAATGTGCTGCGCACCGGGGCATTGCGTATGGACTGGTGGCACCGCTGTTCGAGCAGGGCAAGGTGCTGGCGAATCACCTGGCGGAGTTCGGCATTGGCCGCTACCAGGGCTCGCTGACATCGACCAAGCTCAAGGTCACGGGCATTGATCTGTTCAGCGCAGGCGACTTCCAGGGCGGCGAGGGCACCGAAGAGATTGTCATGAGCGACCCGAGCGGCGGCGTCTACAAAAAGCTCGTGCTCAAGGACGACAAGCTCGTGGGCGCCTGCCTGTATGGCGACACGGTGGACGGCAGCTGGTATTTCAAGCTGCTGCGCGACGGCCGCACGGTGAACGACATCCGCGACAAGCTGATGTTTGGCGAATCCAACATGGGTGACGCCGGCCACCAGGGCCAGAACAAGGCCGCCGCCATGGCGGACACCGACGAAGTGTGCGGCTGCAACGGTGTGACCAAGGGCGCCATCTGCAAGGCCATCAAGGAAAAAGGCCTGTTCACGCTGGATGAAGTGCGCAAGCACACCAAGGCCAGCGCCAGCTGCGGTTCGTGCACCGGGCTGGTCGAGCAGATCATCATGTTCACCGCCGGTGGCGACTATTCGGCCACGCCCAAGACCAAGGCCATGTGCGGCTGCACCGACCACGGCCACCAGGCGGTGCGCGATGCGATCCGCACCAACAAGCTGCTTTCCATCGCAGATGTGTTCTCGTTTCTCGAATGGAAAACGCCCAACGGCTGCGCCAGCTGCCGCCCGGCCGTCAACTATTACCTCATCAGCACCTGGCCCAAGGAAGCCAAGGACGACCCGCAAAGCCGCGCCATCAATGAACGCAGCCACGCCAACATCCAAAAGGACGGCACCTACAGCGTGATCCCGCGCATGTGGGGCGGGGAGACCACAGCCGACGAACTGCGCCGCATTGCCGACGTGGTGGACAAGTACCACATCCCCACCGTCAAGGTCACCGGTGGCCAGCGCATTGACCTCTTGGGTGTGAAGAAGGAAGACCTGGTCAACGTGTGGAAGGACATAGGCATGCCCAGCGGCCACGCCTATGCCAAGGCCCTGCGCACCGTCAAGACCTGCGTGGGCAGCGAGTGGTGTCGCATGGGCACGCAGGACAGCACGCAAATGGGCAAGGACATGGAGCGCGCCATGTGGCGCATGAATGCACCGCACAAGGTGAAGTTTGCCGTGAGCGGTTGCCCGCGCAACTGTGCCGAGGCCGGCATCAAGGACGTCGGAATCATCGGCGTGGAAAGCGGCTGGGAGATGTATGTGGCCGGCAACGGCGGCATCAAGACCGAGGTGGCGCACTTTTTCACCAAGCTCAAGACCGCCGAGGAAGTGCTGGAGTACACCGGCGCGTTTTGCGAGCTGTACCGCCAGGAAGGCTGGTACCTGGAGCGCACCGTGCACTACGTGAACCGCGTGGGCCTGGACTATGTGAAAAAACGCATTCTGCAAGACCCCGAAGGCCGCAAGGCGCTGTGGGAGCAGCTGCAGTTTGCGCTGGATGGCGAGCCCGACCCGTGGTTCGACTTTGACAAGGCGGCAGTGGACCAGCGCCAGTTCATCCCGATCTCCGTGGCCTGACCAGTTTTTTATATCAAAAGTGCCTGAAACGCTTTACCCAAAAGCGCAAGCAGCTACAAAAGGAATAGCAATGACCGAATGGACCTCCATCTGCCGCGTGGACGATATCCCCGTGCTGGGCTCGCGCCGCGTGGCACGCGCCCAGGGCCTGGACGTAGCCGTGTTTCGCAACACCTCGAACGAGGTGTTTGCCTTGCTCGACCGCTGCCCGCACAAGGGCGGCCCGCTGAGCCAGGGCATCGTTTTTGGCACCAGCGTGGCCTGCCCCATGCACAACTGGACCATTGGCCTGTGCGACGGCCAGGCCGCCGCCCCCGACGAGGGCTGCACGCCCAAGTTTCAGGTGCGGGTGGAAGACGGCACCGTGCTGCTCAACACCCACGAACTGGCCCACCACGCCCTGAGCGAAACGCGCCCCATCGCAGGGCCGCAGCGGCGCACGCCAGCCACCCCGGCGGCGTGATTTTGCGCACCCCGCGCCCACTTCACGCCCACCCAACGGCTTGCCACGCACCGCGTGCAAGCCGTATCCAAAGCACCTTGGCACCGCTGCCAGACAGACCACAGAAAGAAACCCATGGCCTATCTTGTCCCCTCCGAATTCGTCACCAAAATGGTGGACGCCGGCGAATCCAAAATCTACATGTCCACCCGGGACACCCTGATCCGCGCCTACATGGCGGGCGCCATCCTGGCGCTGGCGGCGGTGTTTGCCGTCACGGCCACCGTCATGTCGGGCTCTGCACTGGTGGGCGCCATCCTGTTCCCGGTGGGCTTTTGCATGCTCTACCTGCTGGGCTTTGACCTGTTGACCGGCGTGTTCGTGCTGACGCCGCTGGCCTGGCTGGACAAGCGCCCGGGCGTCACCATCAAGGGCATCCTGCGCAACTGGGGCCTGGTGTTTACCGGCAACTTCCTGGGCGCGCTGACCGTCGCCTTCATGATGTCGTTTATCTTCACCTATGGCTTTTCGGTGGCACCCAACGAAATCGGCACAAAAATCGGCCACATCGGCGAGGCGCGCACCCTGGGCTACGCCCAATACGGCCTGATGGGCTGGCTCACCATCTTCATTCGCGCCATGCTGTGCAACTGGATGGTGTCCACGGGCGTGGTGGGCGCCATGATCTCCACCACCGTCAGCGGCAAGGTCATTGCGATGTGGATGCCCATCATGCTGTTTTTTGCCATGACCTTCGAGCACTCGGTGGTGAACATGTTCCTGTTCCCCTCGGGCCTGATGATGGGCGGCAACTTCTCGATCGTTGACTACCTGATCTGGAACGAAATCCCCGTGGTGCTGGGCAATCTGGTGGGTGGTCTGGCCTTTACCGGCCTGACGCTGTACGCCACCCACATCAAGACCGGCCCAAAACGCAAGCTCGCCTGATCGCCCGCCGAAACCGCCAGGTGCCCACACGGCAATGCACCTGGCGTTTCGACCCCGGCACGTCCAATCTGCAACCCTGAATCCGACATCCTGAACGAATGGCGCGCCAATGAGCGACACCCTGAAAGTAAGCATTGGCCAGCACTCTGACAAGGGCTGCAAGGAGGTCAACCAGGACTTTCACGGCGCCTGCGTGCCACAGGGGCTGGCACTGGCCGCCAAGGGGGTGGTGGTGGCACTGGCCGATGGCATCAGCAGCAGCGATGTCAGCCAGATCGCCAGCGCCGCCGCGGTGCACGGGCTGCTGCAGGACTATTACTGCACCTCCGAGGCCTGGAGCGTCAAGCGCTCGGCACAGTGCGTGCTGGCGGCCACCAACTCGTGGCTGCACGCCCAAACCCAGCGCAGCCCCTACCGCTTTGACAAAGACCGGGGCTATGTCTGCACCCTCAGCGCGCTGATTGTCAAATCCGCCACCGCACACCTGTTTCATGTGGGTGACACCCGCATCTACCGGGTGCAGGGCAAGGCGCTGGAGCAGTTGACCGAAGACCACCGGGTGCGCCTGTCGGCCGAGCAAATCTACCTGGGCCGCGCGCTCGGCGTTCAGCCGCAGCTGGAGGTGGATTACCGGGCCCTGCCGGTAGAGCCCGCAGACACCTTTGTGCTGACCACCGATGGCGTGCATGAACATGTCAGCGCCAGCTTCATCACGCAGGCCATTGAAGCCCACGCCACCGATCTGGACCAGGCCGCCCGCGCCATCGTGGACGAAGCCCTGCGCTGCGGCAGCGACGACAACCTGACCATTCAGATCGTGCGCATTGATGCGCTGCCCCAACAGGACGCCAGCGAACTGCAACGCCAGCGGGCCACGCTGCAGTTGCCGCCCGTGCTGGAACCCCGCGCCATGCTCGACGGCTACCAGATCGTGCGCGAGCTGCACGGCAGCCACCGCAGCCACGTCTACCTGGCCATCGACACCGACAGCGGGCAAAAAGCGGTGCTCAAAACGCCCTCGATCGACCTGCAGGACAACGCCGCCGGCCTCGACCGTTTTCTGATGGAAGAATGGATTGCGCGGCGCATTCACAGCCCCCATGTGCTGCAGCCCGCCCCTGCGGGGCGCAAGCGCGAGTACCTGTATGTGGCCATGGAATACGTGCAGGGCCAGACACTGGCCCAGTGGATGATTGACCACCCCAGGCCCGAACTGTCGGTGGTGCGCGACATCGTGGACCAGATCGCACGCGGCCTGCAGGCCTTTCACCGCATGGAGATGCTGCACCAGGACCTGCGGCCCGAAAACATCATGATCGACACCTCGGGCACCGTGAAGATCATTGACTTTGGCTCGGTCCACGTCGCCGGCCTGGCCGAAAACGCGGTGCCCGTTGCCGACGATGGCGTTCCGGGCACCTTGCAATACGCAGCCCCCGAATACTTTCTGGGCGAGCCGGGCACGCCGCAATCGGACCTGTTCTCGCTGGGCGTCATCACCTACCAGATGCTCACCGGGCGGCAACCCTATGGCACGCAGGTGGCCGGGATTCGCACCCGGGCGGCCCTGATGAAGCTGCACTACGCCAGCGCGCTGGACGAACACCGCGCCATTCCGGCCTGGATGGATGCCGTGCTGCGGCGTGCGGTGCACCCCAACCCGCTCAAAAGGCAGGAAGCGTTGTCCGAGTTTGTGCACGACCTGCGGCAGCCCAGCGCTGCCTACTTGGGCCGCGCACGCCCTGCGCTGTATGAGCGCAACCCGATGGTGTTCTGGCGCGCCATTGCGCTCGTTCTGGGTGTCACCGTGGTGGCGTTGCTGGCGGTGATTCAGCACCTGCGCTGACACCACCGCTCCCGGCACGGCCCGGCACATGCCCGGCACATGCCCATTGGCTGGCCCGCATCACTTTCACACGCCTGCTTCACCACGGCACGGCTTCGCGCCCGCCCACGCAAACCTCCCGCTCTGGAGCGCCCCGTTGCACCAGGCTGGTGCCAGCCTTGCGTCCGTGCCCCATCCGGATCGTGTCAAGGCCGGTGTCAGGCGCCACGCGGGCTGGCACATGTATTGCGTTGCATGTGCGAGGGCCCGGCAGGGGCCTGTGAACCCGGGGTGCAATGGCGCAGTCTGGGGGCACACAGACGAAGGCGTCTGCACCTGCGGTTTCCAAACCTCGAAGCCGCAGTGTGTAGACGCCTGCTTTTTTTTGAGATTTGCCTTGGGAGCTGTGATGAGAAATTTCATGCAAGCGATGTGGGAAACCAGCGTACTGGCGTCTGCCCTCACCACCAGCACATTGTCACTATAAAAACAATAGCTACTAGCGCTTGATACATAAGCACTTGACCCAAAAAAGACCCCAAAAACACACAAAACTCCACGCCATGCAAGTAACCAAATCCACCTGCCCTTACTGCGGCGTTGGCTGCGGCGTGATCATCGAAAGCCACGGCCCCCAGATCACCGGCGTGCGCGGCGATCCCACCCATCCTGCCAACTTCGGTCGCCTGTGCACCAAGGGCTCCACCCTGCACCTCACCGCCAGCAGCCCCATCACGCTGCAGACTCGCTTGCTGCAGCCCCTGCGCCGCGCGCAACGTGGCGATGCGCCCCAGCCACTGTCGTGGGACGCCGCCCTGGGCCTGGTCACCGAAAAATTTGCCGACATCATCCAGCGCCACGGCCCCAACGCCGTGGGCTTTTATGTCAGCGGCCAGTTGCTCACCGAGGACTACTACGTCTTCAACAAGCTCGCCAAGGGCCTGATCGGCACCAACAACATCGACTCCAACTCGCGCCTGTGCATGAGCAGCGCCGTGGCGGGCTACAAGGCCACGCTGGGTGCCGACGCGCCGCCCGCCTGCTACGACGACGTGAACCACGCACAGTGCCTCTTCATTGTGGGCAGCAACGCGGCCTGGGCGCACCCCATTTTGTTTCGCCGCATCGAAGACGCACGCGCCGCCAACCCGGGCATGAAGGTCATCGTGGCCGACCCGCGCCGCACCGACACCGCCGGCATGGCCGACCTGTTTTTGCCCATCCAGCCGGGCAGCGATGTGATGCTGTTCCACGGCATGCTGCACCTCATGCTGTGGGAGGGCTGGACGGACGCCGAGTACATCGCCGCGCACACCACGGGCTTCGATGAACTCAAGGCCCTGGTGCGTGAAGCCACGCCCGAGCGCGTGGCCCAGGTGTGCGGCATTTCGGTGGCCGACCTGACCACCGCCGCAAGATGGTTTGCGGGCCTTGACGGGCAGGAGGTCGCCACAGGAGCCAGCGGCGCCCCGCAGCGTCGCAAACCCACCCTGAGCCTGTACTGCCAGGGCCTCAACCAGAGCAGCAGCGGCACGGCCAAGAACGCGGCGCTCATCAACCTGCATCTGGCCACGGCGCAGATCGGCAAGCCCGGCGCGGGCCCCTTCAGCCTGACCGGCCAGCCCAACGCCATGGGCGGGCGCGAAGTGGGTGGCATGGCCAATCTGCTCAGCGCCCACCGCGATCTGGCCAACCCGCAGCACCGCGCCGAAGTGGCCGCGCTGTGGGGGGTGGCCGATGTGCCCAGCCAGCCCGGCAAGACGGCGGTCGAGATGTTCCAGGCCGCCGCCGACGGCGAAATCAAGGCCCTGTGGATTGCCTGCACCAACCCCGCGCAGAGCATGCCCGACCAGGCCACGGTGCGCCGCGCGCTGCAGCGGGCCGAGTTTGTGGTGGTGCAAGAGGCCTTTGCCACCGCCGAGACCTGCGCATATGCCGACCTGCTACTGCCCGCCACGACCTGGGGCGAAAAAACCGGCACCGTGACCAACAGCGAGCGCCGCATCTCGCGCGTGCGCACTGCCGTTCCCGCCCCCGGCGAGGCGCGCCACGACTGGGCCATTGCGGTGCAGTTTGCGCACCAGCTGGAGGCGCGCCTGCGTCCCGGCCAGCCCACGCTGTTCCCCTACACCACCGACCACGCCGACCAGGGCGCACAGGCCGTGTGGAACGAACACCGCGAAAGCACACGCGGGCGCGACCTGGACATCACCGGCCTGTCGTGGGCGCTGCTCGAATCTGCCGGCCCCCAGCAATGGCCGTGTCCCGCGGATGCTGCCGGCAGCGGCAATGACGACAACAGCGCAACCACGTTGCCAACCCGAACGCGCGACATCGGCAAGGCCCGTTTGTACGAAGACGGCATCTTCCCCACCGCCGACGGCCGCGCCCGCTTTGCCGCGCACGCCTGGCAGCCCACGGCCGAGCAGCGCGAGTCGCGCTACCCCTTCAGCCTGACCACGGGCCGCCTGCGCGACCAGTGGCACGGCATGACGCGCACCGGCACCCTGGGCCGCCTGTTCGGCCATGTGGCCGAGCCCTGCGTGCAACTGCACCCGCACGACATGGAGCGGCGCCAGCTCAAAAACGGCGACCTCGTGCATGTGACCAGCAAGCGCGGCTCCATCGTGGTGCCCGTGCAGGCCGATGCCACGCTGGGACTGTCGCAGGCCTTCATGGCAATGCACTGGGGCAGCGATTTTTTGAGTGGGTGCTCGTCCACCGGCGAGCGGCTGGCGGGCGTGAATGCGCTCACCACTTCGGCGTTTTGCCCCACCTCCAAACAGCCCGAGCTCAAGCACGCCGCCGTGAAGGTGCTCAAGGCCGAGCTGCCCTGGACCCTGCTGGCCATGGCCTGGTTGCCGGCCGACAGCGCCCAGGACGTGCGCGAGGCGTTGGCCGCACTGATGGCGCAGTTTCCCCTGTTCCAGTTCACGAGCTGCGTGCCCTTTAGCAACAACACGCCCTTGAACGAACCCGGCCGCGAGCGCATGGGCGTGCTGCTGCGCGCCGCCGCCCACGAGCCGCCGCCCGACGCAGTCATTGAACGCATCGAGGCCCTGATAGGCCTGGCCACCGCCGACACCTTGCGCTACGCCGATCAAAAGCGAGGCCAGCGCCGCGCCGCCCGGCTGGTGCGCCACGGCAGCGCCACCATGCTCGAAGCCATCGTGCTGGCAGGCGACACCAGCGCCGAAGGCTGGCTCAAGACCCTGCTGCAGGAAGAGCTGCCCGCCCAAAGCTACGGCCGCCTGCTGCTGGTGCCCGGCGCCAAGGCCCCGGTGGCCGTGCAGTCGCGCGGCAAGCCGGTGTGCACCTGCCTGAACGTGACCGACGCTGCCATCACCACCGAGCTGGCGCAGTGCCACGGTACCGACGCTGACCGCCTGGCGCAACTGCAAGGCAAGCTGCGCTGCGGCACGAACTGCGGCTCGTGCCTGCCCGAGCTCAAGCGCATGGTGCGCAGCACCGGGCCACTGGCGTCCAAGCACATGGCGCAGGCTGCCACATAACCAAGAGTTGCCTGGATTGCGCCAGAATAGCGGCCCACCCTCCTACATCCCCACAACCACCGCACCAGGACTTGTGCAATAGGGCTCCGGCTAGGCATTTTCGGCGCAGACAGTACGCCTGTACGGCAAGCCGAAATAACGACGCTGGAGCCCTATTGCACAAGTCCCGCCACCAAAAAACATGGGCATTAGCCAGTACATCAAAGAAATCGGTCGCGGCCCCCGCGGCTCCAAGCCACTCACGCGCGAGCAGGCGGCAGACCTGTTTGGCCAGCTGCTCGACGGCAACGTGACCGATCTGGAAATCGGCGCCTTCTGCCTGGCCATGCGCATCAAGGGCGAAACGCCCGAGGAAATGTGCGGCTTTCTCGACGCCGCCCACAGCCGGATGGCGCTTTTTCCGGCCAGCGACCGCCCCGTGATCGTGCTGCCCAGCTACAACGGTGCGCGCAAGCTGCCCGTGCTCACGCCGCTGCTGGCGCTGCTGCTGGCGCGCGAGGGGCTGCCCGTGCTGCTGCATGGCATGCGCACCGAGGCGCGCCGCACCCTGGCATCGGATGTGCTGCTGGCGCTGGGCGTTCCCGCCCTCACAGCGCCGGAAAAAATAGCAACCGGCAGCGTGGCCCATATCGAGACCGGGTATCTGCATGCCGCCCTGGCACGCCTGCTGAAGGTGCGCGAGGTGGTGGGACTGCGCAATGCGGGGCACAGCATCGTGAAACTCATGAACCCCTGCGCGGGCCCCGCCGTGGTGGTGACCAGCTACACCCACCCCGAGTATTACGACATGCTGCAGGCCACCTTTGGCGCGCTGCACATGACCGCCCTGCTCTCGCGCGGCCTCGAAGGCGAAGTGGCGACCGACCCGCGCCGCACGCCCCGCTACGATGCCTTCGTGGCCGGCGTGCACCAGCTGCTGCAAGAGCAGCAACCCGGCACCGCAGCCGACGTGCCAGGCCTGCCCACCGAGATCGACATCGACACCACGGCGCGCTACACGCAAGACGTGCTGGACGGCCGCCTGCCCGTGCCGCCAGCGCTGGCGCAGCAGGTGGAACACATCTTGCATCTGGCTGCGCAAACACCACCGCACGCCCCATGAACCCCACCACGCCCCCCACCAGCGCACTGTCGCCCGCCACCCACCTGGGAACCTGCACGCTGGTAGGCGCGGGCCCGGGCGATCCCGAGCTGCTCACCATCAAGGCCCTCAAGGCCATCCAGGCCGCCACCGTGCTGCTGGTAGATGACCTGGTGAGCGACGCCATCGTGGCGCACGCATCGCCCACGGCGCGCATCGTTTACGTGGGCAAGCGCGGTGGCTGCACCAGCACGCCGCAGGCCTTCATCGAAAAGCTGATGCTCATGGCCGTGAGCGAGGGCGAGAACGTGGTGCGCCTCAAGGGCGGCGACCCGTTCATCTTTGGCCGTGGCGGTGAAGAAGTGGAGCACCTGCGTGCCGCCGGGGTGGCGGTCACGGTGATCAATGGCATCACGGCGGGGCTGGCCGGGCTGACCTCGCTGGGCGCCCCGCTCACGCACCGCGAGCATGCGCATGGCGTGGTGTTTGTCACCGGCCACGCCAAACCCGGCGACGCGGGCACCAACTGGCGCCAGCTGGCCGCCACCGCGCGCGAGGCCCGTCTCACGCTGGTGATCTACATGGGCGTAAGCGGTGCGGCCCATATCGGGCAAGAGCTGCTCACCGGCCTGCCGGCCCACACGCCCGTGGCCATCATCCAGCACGCCAGCCTGCCCCACCAGCGCCATGCCATCACCACGCTGGGCCAGCTGCACGCCACCATCGAACGCGAAGGGCTGACCAGCCCCTCGGTGATTGTGGTGGGCGACGTGGTGCGCGGTGTGGCCAGCGTTTCCCAACCTGCCCCCGGCCAGGCCAGCGCCACCCGCCGCACGGGCTGAAGGTCCGCTGCGCAAGGGAATCGGCGCGCCTGCCCGCCAGCGCGCAGGGCTCAGGGCGCTTCAGCCCGCCGGTGCGGGGGTTGGCGCCAAGCGGGCCTGCTCGAAGCGCGCGGCCAGCTCCTTGCGCAGCGATTTGCGCAGCAGTGCAGCGTCCCAGCGGCGGCGTTCGTCGGGCGTAGAAGGCGACAGGGGCGGCACCTTCACCGGCTTGCGCGCCTCGTCCACCGCCACCATCGTGAAAAAGCAGCTGTTCACATGCCGCACCACCTGCGAGCGGATGTCTTCGGCCACCACCTTGATGCCCACCTCCATCGACGACGCGCCCGTGTAGTTGACGCTGGCCAGAAAGGTCACCAGCTCGCCCACATGAATGGGTTGCAAAAACATCACCTGGTCCACGCTGAGGGTGACCACGTAGCAGGCCGAGTAGCGGCTGGCGCACGAATAGGCCACCTGGTCGAGCAGCTTGAGAATCGCCCCGCCATGCACATTGCCCGAAAAATTGGCCATGTCAGGAGACATCAGCACGGTCATGCTGAGTTGGTGTGAGGGGATATTCATGCCAGGATTTTAGAGGGCACCCTGCCCGTGCGGATGCGCAGCCAGCGCCCGCTGCTTCCCCGAGTATCTGAACGCGCCACAGCTGCGCAAAAGCTACACCGTGGCGGTGATACGCAACACCATGCTGGTGGCCATTGCCGTGAATGCTGCGTGCCCAACGGGTTCATACAGCGGTTCAGGTTTTCGCTTGCCTGCTGGGGATGGGCATTGGCGCAGGCGCCTGTCTCGCACTTGACGCCTGCCCGGTGTAAACCCTTGGGCGGCAAGCACCGGGCGCTCCTACCATCGCCGCACGTTGCGGCCACGTTGGCCGACACCTGAAGGAGCTACTTGATGATGAACCACGATGCGACGCCCACTGGCCACGGCCTCCCACTGGCGCGCCGCCGCAGCCTGGTGCTGGCACTGGCGGGTAGCGCGGCCTTGGCGGCGCTGCCTGCGGGCGCGCAACCCGCAGCAGGAAAGGGCGACATCCTCATCGGCCGCTCGACCGCCCTGACGGGTGGCATGGCTCCGTTTCTTGCGCCCCTTCACGAGGGGCAGGAGGCCGCCATCGCAGACGCCAATGCCAAAGGGGGTATCGGCGGCCGCAAGATCCGATTGGTGTCGCTGGACGACGGGTTCGACCCGCGCCGCACGCTGGAAAACGCCAAACAGCTGAACGAAAAAGACGGCGTGCTGGCCTTGTTGGGCGTGTCGGGCACTTCACAGGTGATGACGCTGCTTCCCTATCTGGCGCAAGCCAAATTGCCACTGATCGGCGTGTATACCGGCTCCCCCGCCATCCGCGCGCAGCAGCACCCCTACCTGTTCACCACACGGGCCAGCTACGCTGATGAGCTGGTCAAGATCGTGCGCAACCTGGTGGCGGTGCAATCGTCACGCATCGGGGTGGCCTACGAAAACAACGACTTTGGCAAGTTGCTGCTGCCGCTTGTCGAAAAAACCATTGCTGCCGAAGGCGCATCTTTGGCGGGCACACATGCGCTGGCCGCCGCCGGAGAAGATGCCAACGAAGCCGCCAAGGCACTGGCCGCCCAGAGGCCGCAGGCAGTGCTGCTGATAGCGGCAGGGCCGCCTGTTGTGGCCTACGTGCGGGCGCACCGGGCCCATCTGGGTGTGCCGGTGTACACCTTGTCACTGGGCGCGGGCACCGCCATGCTCAAGGCGCTGGGAGAGGACGCACGTGGCCTGGCCGTGGCGCGTACCGGCCCGTCCCCCAGCAAACCCACCATCCAGCTCACGCGTGACTTCCAGGCGTCCATGAAGCACCATGACAAGCCCGTGGATTACGACCGCTACACCGGCTACATGGACGCCCGCGTGCTGATCGAAGGCCTGCGCGCTGCGGGGCCGGGGGTTACGCGCGCCAGTCTGGTGCAGGGCATGGAAAGCCTGGGCAACCTCGACCTGGGCGGTTATGCCTACCAGTTCAGCCCGCAGAACCACCATGGCTCCAACTATGTGGATATTGCCGTGGTGGGGTCGGGCGGGGTCTTCAGGCAATAGCCCCCTGATCGCGGGCGACAATGGCGGCCCCGCTACCGCTGCCTAAAACCCCTGTGACCCTCGCTTCCCTTGTTTTTGATGTTGTCATCATCGGCGCCGGTGCCGCCGGCCTGTTCTGTGCGGGCCAGGCGGGCCAGCGCGGGTTGAAAGTCTTGCTCATCGACCACGCCGACAAGGTGGCCGAGAAGATCCGCATCTCGGGCGGCGGGCGCTGCAACTTCACCAACCGCGACCTGGACCCCGCCGCGCCGCACAAGCACTTCGTGGGGCAAAACCCGCAGTTTTGCCGCTCGGCGCTGTCGCGTTACACACCTGCCGACTTCATTGCGCTGGTGCAAAAACACGGCATCGCCTTTCACGAAAAACACAAGGGCCAGCTGTTTGCCGACCGCTCGGCCGAGGACATCATCGCCATGCTGCTGGCCGAATGCGCAGCAGGCCAGGTGACACACTGGCAGCCCTGCGCGGTCAAAAATATAGCGTTTTTGGCTTCTGGTGCTTATCCATCAAGCGCTAGCAGCTATCAAATTGATACTGATCGTGGCCCGGTGCGGGCGCGCTCGCTGGTCATCGCCACGGGTGGCTTGTCCATCCCCAAGATCGGCGCCACCGACTTCGGCTACCGGCTCGCGCAGCAGTTCAACATTCCGCTGATTGAGCGCCGCCCCGGCCTCGTGCCGCTGACGTTTGACGGTGCAGGCTGGGCACCTTACGCGCAGTTGGCGGGGCTAGCCCTGCCCGTGCAGATCAGCACTGGTGCCAAAAAGGCGCGCATGGCGTTTGACGAAGACCTGCTGTTCACCCACCGCGGCCTGTCGGGCCCGGCGGTGCTGCAGATTTCCAGCTACTGGCAAGAGGGCACACCGCTGGCCATCAACCTCGCGCCCACGTTCGACTTGCCCGCCGCACTGGCGCTGGCGAAGGCGCGCTCGCGCAAGCTGATTGCCAACGAACTCGCCACGCTGGTCCCAAGCCGCCTGGCCGATGCCTGGGCGCAGCGCGAGGCCGACTGGCAGCGCCCCATCGCCGAGGCCTCGGACAAGGCCCTGGCGCGACTGGCCGAGCAGCTGGCGCGCTGGGAGCTGACGCCCACCGGCACCGAGGGCTACAAGAAGGCCGAGGTGACGCTGGGTGGTGTGGACACGCGCGTGCTGTCGCAGCAAACCATGGAATGCAAGACGCAGCCCGGCCTGTATTTCATTGGCGAAGTGGTGGATGTGACAGGCTGGCTGGGCGGCTACAACTTTCAGTGGGCCTGGGCCAGTGCACATGCTTGCGCCCAAGCGCTGCCTGCTTGAAATTTGCCGCATCCGGGCTATAATCTCCGGCTTTGCTGGCAATGCCCCGTCGGCCAAATACTAGTTACAGACGGGGAAACCGCTACGTATGGTCCTGAGGCCCGATCTCCCCAAGCCCCTCTGCGAGCAACATTTTGGAAAACATTAGCTAATGACTACGATCCGCGTAAAAGAAAACGAACCCTTTGACGTTGCACTGCGTCGCTTCAAGCGCACCATTGAAAAGCTCGGCCTGCTGACCGACCTGCGCGCCCGTGAGTTCTACGAAAAGCCCACCGCCGAGCGCAAGCGCAAGAAGGCAGCCGCCGTGAAGCGCCACTACAAGCGCGTTCGCAGCATGCAACTGCCCAAGAAGATGTACTGATCTTCCGGATCCCAAGCCTGCTTGGGTCCCAGAACCCGCGCTAGGGACGCCAAGCGCGGGTTTTTGTTTTTGCGGGTCTGCACAAAGCCCCTCTGGCGTCGTTGCAGCGCCTTGCCGTAGCAAAACTACTGTCTGCGGCGCTGCGCCTAGCCAGAGGGGCTTTGTGCAAACCCTCCGACTCTGTCTTACTAAAAAGGAAGCCGCCATGAGCCTCAAGGACCAGATCACCGAAGACATGAAAACCGCCATGCGCGCCAAGGACAGCGAGCGCCTGGGCACCATCCGCCTGCTGCAGGCCGCGATGAAGCAAAAGGAAGTGGACGAGCGCGTCGTGCTGGACGATGTGGCCGTGGTCGCCATCGTGGACAAGCTCATCAAGCAGCGCAAGGACAGCATCACCGCCTTTGAAGGCGCGGGCCGCCAGGACCTGGCTGACAAGGAAAAGTCCGAAATGGCCGTGCTGCAGGCCTACCTGCCCAAGCGCATGTCTGCCGAAGAAACGCTGGCCGCGGTGAAGGCCATCGTGGCCGAGCTGGGTGCCGCCGGCCCTGGCGACATGGGCAAGGTGATGGGCGTGGTCAAGACCCGCCTGGCGGGCAAGGCCGACATGGGCCAGGTGTCGGCCGCGGTGAAGGCGGCGCTGGCAGGCTGATCCGCCAACGACCAAACCCCGTTAACGCCACCCCGCGGGCCGCACTACGGCCTGCCGTGCGGTTAGTATCATTTTAATAGCTGCTTGCGCTTACCAGATAAGCGCTAGCAGCTATTTTTGCTTCAAACTGCGCCGTTGTCACCGGCACCCTCATTGCCCGCCGGCTGCGCCATCCCCCCGGCGCGAAAGTACTCCTGGAGGAACTCCACGCACACCCGCACCTTGGCCGAGCGCTCCAGCCGCGTGGGGTACACGGCCCACACATTGGCCTCCTGCTGCCACTGCGGCAGCACCTGCACGAGGCGCCCGGCCTGCAGCTGCGCGCCCACATCCCACAGCGAGCGCAGCACAATCCCGCGGCCGTCCACCGCCCACTGCACGGCCATCTCGCCGTTGTTGGCCGACAGCGGGCCACGCACCTTCACCGATTCTTCCTGCGCGCCGCTGCGCAGGCGCCACACGCCAAACGGGTGGTCGCGCTCCTTGATCACCAGGCAGTCATGCGCAGCCAAGTCCGCCACCGTGCGCGGAGCGCCCTTGCGCTGCAGATAGGCGGGCGCTGCGCAGAGCACGCGGTGGTTGTCGGCCAGACGGCGCGCGATGAGGTGTGGCGCAATCTCGTCGCCCACGCGCACATCCAGGTCAAAACCCTCGCCCGCCACGTCCACCAGCCGGTCGAACACCTCCAGCCGCACCTGCAGGCCGGGGTGCTGCTCCACCAGCCGCGACAGCGCAGGCGCCACGATCTGGCGGCCGAAGCCGAAGCTGCTGCTCACGCGCAGCAGCCCGCGCGGTGCGCTGCGGGTGATGGCGACCTCTTGCAGCAGCTGCTCCATATCGTCCAGGATGCGCTGCGCCCAGTGGAAAACGCGCTCACCCTCCTCGGTCACCGCCACCCGGCGGGTGGTGCGGTGCAGCAGCTTGACCTGCAGATCCTGCTCCAGCAGGCGGATGCGCTTGCTCACGTAAGCCGGTGAGGTGCCGAGCTCGATGGCGGCGGCGCCAAAGCTGGACTTGCGCACCACCGCAGCGAACACGCGCAAGTCGTCGGCGGCAGGGTTTTTATGCACGATGTGTGAAGGATGAGGCTACGGTTGGCAGATTGTAGTTGTCGTTGGCGCTCGGATAATGCGGTGCAACCGCGCCCCTTGCATCGGCGGCGCCCTCCCATTCCTCACCCACCTGCTTCACACCATGAATCTGCCCGCCACCAAAACCTATCGCATTGCCGTCATCGCCGGAGACGGCATTGGCAAGGAAGTGATGCCCGAAGGCCTGCGCGCCACCCTGGCGGCCGCAGAACGGTTCGGGCTGGGGCTGGAGCTGCACACGTTCGAGTGGGCCTGCTGCGACTTTTACGCGGCCCACGGCAAGATGATGCCCGACGACTGGAAGGCCCAGCTGGCGGGCATGGACGCGATCTTCTTCGGCGCGGTAGGCTGGCCCGCCACCGTGCCCGACCACATCTCGCTGTGGGGCTCGCTGCTCAAATTCCGCCGCGAGTTCGACCAGTACATCAACCTGCGCCCGGTGCGCCTGTTTGAAGGCGTGCCCTGCCCGCTGGCCGGCCGCAAGCCCGGCGACATCGACTACTACGTCGTGCGCGAGAACACCGAGGGCGAATACACGTCGCTCGGCGGCATCATGTACGAGGGCACCGACCGCGAGATCGTGATCCAGGAATCGGTCTACTCGCGCCACGGCGCCCACCGCCTGCTGAAGTTCGCCTTTGACCTGGCCCAGAGCCGTCCCAAAAAGCACGTCACGCTGGCCACCAAGAGTAACGGTATCGCCATCAGCATGCCCTGGTGGGACCAGCGCGCCGATGATGTTGCCAAGGGCTACCCCGAGGTCACACTCGACAAGCAGCACATCGACATCCTCACCGCCCGCTTTGTGCTGCAACCCGGCCGCTTTGACGTGGTGGCCGCCACCAACCTGTTTGGCGACATCCTCTCTGACCTGGGCCCGGCCACCACCGGCACCATTGGTCTGGCACCTTCGGCCAACCTGAACCCCGAGCGCAAGTTCCCCAGCCTGTTCGAGCCTGTTCACGGCTCGGCACCGGACATCTATGGCAAGAACATCGCCAACCCGATTGCCATGATCTGGTCAGGCGCGCTGATGCTGGACTTTTTCACCGGGGGACAGGGCGCGGGCCGGCAGGCACACGACGCCATCGTCACAGCCATCGAAGAGGTGATCAAGAGCGGGCCGCGCACCCCCGACCTGGGCGGCACGGCCAACACCACACAGGTGGGTGAGGCCGTTGCGGGCCTGATAGCGCGGCGGTAGTCCCCCCGGGGGCCCGCCCGTAACCGTCAGGGGAACAGCTTGTTGGCGGTCTCGGCGATCAATTTGCCCTGGAACCGGGCACCGTCCAGATCCAGGGCGCTGGGCTGGCGCTGCCCCTGGCCGCCCGCAATGGTGGTCGCGCCGTACGGGCTGCCGCCCACCACTTCGTCGAGCGTCATCTGGCCCTGGTAGCTGTACGGCAGGCCGACGATCGTCATGCCGAAATGCAGCAGGTTGGTGATGATGGAGAACAGCGTCACCTCCTGCCCACCGTGCTGCGTGGCCGTGGAGGTGAACGCGCCCCCCACCTTGCCATTGAGGGCACCGCGCGCCCACAGCCCGCCCGCCTGGTCCAGAAACGCGGCCATCTGCGAAGGCATGCGGCCAAAACGGGTGGGGGCGCCGACGATGATGGCGTCGTAGCCCTCAAGCTCTGCAACGGTAGCTACGGCAGCTGACTGGTCCAGCTTGAAATGCGCGCCCTTGGCAATGTCTTCGGGCACCGTCTCCGGTACCCGCTTGACGTCGACTGTCGCACCCGCAGAGCGCGCACCTTCGGCCACGGCCTGGGCCATGGTTTCGATGTGGCCGTACGTGGAATAGTAAAGAACGAGAACTTTGGACATGGTGGCTCCTTGAATCCTTGAGGGGTTGACGCGCCCGCTGGTTGCGCGGCACCCCACGATATTGCGTTTCGTTCATGACAGCAATGGCATGCGCAAGCGCAGCGGCATCAGACGACAGCCGATTGTCACGACCGCGCCAAGCGCCTGGCACCCACCAATAAAAAGCAGCCCAAGGCTGCTTTGTTGTTCGGGACCTGGCTGCAGCGTCGCAGCTGTCAGCTACCAGCCACCTTCATGCGGTTGACGAGAATCGAGCCCACCGTCTTGGCCCCGTAGTTGTAGGCGTCTGCCCCCACGGCCTCGATGCCCTTGAGCATGTCTTTCAGGTTGCCTGCGATGGTGATCTCGTGCACGGGGAAGGCGATCTTGCCGTTCTCCACCCAGAAGCCGCTGGCGCCGCGCGAGTAGTCGCCCGTCACGTAGTTCACGCCCTGGCCCATCAGCTCCACCACGAACAGGCCCGTGCCCAGCTTTTGCAGCATGGCATCGAGGTTGTCGCTGCTTTGGGTGAGGCGCGAGGTGAGTGTGATGTTGTGCGAACCACCGGCGTTGCCCGTGGTCTTCATGCCGAGCTTGCGGGCCGAGTAGCTGCTGAGGAAATAGCCCTGCACCCGCCCGCCCTGCACCACCTTGCGTGGCGCCACGCGCACGCCTTCTTCGTCAAAAGGCGAGCTGCCCTTGCCGCGCAGCACAAACGGGTCTTCCAGAATATCGATGTGCTTGGGAAACACCATCTTGCCCAGCGAATCGAGCAAAAAGCTGCTCTTGCGGTAAAGCGAGCCCCCACTGACGGCCTGCACAAAACCACCCAGCAGGCCTGCAGCCAGGGTGGATTCAAACAGCACCGGGCACTGGGTGGTGACAATCTTGCGGCTGCCCAGGCGGCTCAATGCGCGCTGGGCGGCATAGCGGCCCACGGCCTCGGGCGAGGCCAGTTCGGCCGCGTCGCGCTCGGAGCTGTACCACGCATCGCGCTGCATCTCGGCATTGCGGCCGGGCAACGAGGCAATGGGCGACACCGAAAAACTGTGGCGCGAGCTGGCATAGCCGCCGCGAAAGCCGCGCGTGTGGGCGCTGAAAAAATGGCTTTGCTGGGCCGACACGCCAGCGCCCTCGCTGTTGGTGATGCGGCGGCTGGTCTTGAGCGCGGCGGCCTCGCACTCCATGGCCAGGCGTGCGGCCTGCTCGCTGTCGATGGCCCAGGGGTGGAACAAATCGAGGTCGCGGTGGGTGTCGGGGGGCGCAATATCGTCGGCATCGGGCAGACCAGCCATGGGGTCTTCGGCGGTGAAGCGGGCGATGTCGTAGGCGGCCTGCACGGTCTGCTCGATGGCCTTGTCCGAAAAGTCGGAGGTGCTGGCATTGCCGCGGCGATGACCGATATAAACCGTGACGCCCAGCGACTTGTCACGGTTGCGCTCCACGTTCTCCAGCTCGCCCTTGCGCACGCTGACCGACAGGCCGCAGCCCTCGGACGCCTCGGCGCCCGCGTCGGTGGCGCCCAGCTTTTTGGCGTGGGCCAGGGCACGGTCCACCAGGTCCTCAAAGAACGGGCGGCTGTAGCTGAAACCGCGTTCCGGGGCGGGGGAAGTGGCAGGGGCTTGCGCGGCGGCCGGGGCGCTGGGGGCGCGCGCGGCGCGTTTGGTGGGTTTATTCATAGCGGCGGCTATGATACTTGCCGCTGTGGTGCGCGCTGCGCCACCTCTCTCTTTGCCCCCACCCATGTCACGCAAACCCAAAAAAGGCTACTTTGTGCGAGGCCAGTTCGTTGCCGAAGGCAGCGAACTGGACATTCAGCTCAAGGCCGAACTCAAAGGCACGCCCGATGCCAGCCGTACCGATCTCAAACGCGAAAGCGATGAACTGCAAGACCTGGGCAAAGAGCTGCTAACGCTTCGCACCGACCTGTTCGAAGCCGTGGGCCTGCCCGAAAAGCTGGTGGACGCCCTGGCCGAAGCCAAGCGCATCACCAACTTTGAAGGCAAGCGCCGCCAGATGCAGTATGTGGGCAAGCTCATGCGCAAGCTTGAACCCGAGCTGGTGCAGGCCGCACGGCAGGCACTGGAGGAGCAGCACAAGGGATCGGCCAGCGAAAAACTCTCGCTGCACCTGGCCGAGCACTGGCGTGACCGGCTGATTGCCGACGACGCTGCCCTGGCCCCCTGGATGGCCGAGCACCCCGACACCGATACCCAGCAACTGCGCGCGCTGATCCGCCAGGCACGCAAGGATGCAACCCCGGCCGGCAAGACCGCCAACGTTCAGGTCTCCGAGGGCCTGGCACCGCGCAAGGGCCGCGCCTACCGCGAGCTGTTCCAGCTGGTGCGTGAGCATCTGGGCGGCGCGGCCGGTGAAGACAACACCCCCGAAGACGAGGACCACGATGAGTGAAGCGCTCCACGACCCGGTCAAGATAGGCATCGTCTCGATCAGCGACCGCGCCAGCACCGGTGTGTATGAAGACAAGGGCCTGCCCGCCCTGCAGGACTGGCTTACCCGCGCCCTGCTCAACCCCATTACCTTCGAGCCCCGCCTGATTCCCGACGAACAGGACCGCATCAGAGCCACGCTGATCGCCCTGGTCAACGAGGGCTGCAGCCTGGTGCTGACCACCGGCGGCACCGGCCCGGCCCTGCGCGACGTGACGCCCGAGGCCACGCTGGCCGTGGCGCACAAGGAGATGCCGGGGTTTGGCGAGCAAATGCGCCAGATCAGCCTGCGCTTTGTGCCCACCGCCATCCTCTCGCGCCAGGTGGCCGTGGTGCGCGAGCAAAGCCTCATCATCAACCTGCCCGGCCAGCCCAAGGCGATTGCCGAAACGCTGGAAGGCCTCAAGGATGCGGCCGGCGCACAACTGGTGCCGGGCATCTTTGCTGCCGTGCCCTATTGCATTGACCTGATTGGCGGGCCTTACCTCGAAACACGCGACGAGGTGTGCAAGGCCTTCCGGCCCAAATCGGCAGTGCGCGCCCGATAAGACAGCCGGCGCTTTTTTCATACCCGAGCAGTCCACTCCAGCGTCGGCACGCTACGGACACGCATTCGGCGTAAGGTGGTGCTTTCACACCCAAGGAGCACCACCATGACCGCCATGATGAAAGCCGCCGTTTTTGTCGACAAAGGCCGCATCGAGCTGGCCGACAAGCCCATCCCCGATGTGGGCCCCAACGATGCGCTGGTGCGCATCACCACCACCACTATCTGCGGCACGGACGTGCACATTCTCAAGGGCGAATACCCCGTGGCCAAGGGCCTGACGGTGGGGCATGAGCCCGTGGGCGTGATCGAAAAACTGGGCAGTGCCGTGCAGGGCTACACCGAGGGCCAACGCGTGATTGCGGGAGCCATCTGCCCCAACTTCAACTCGTATGCCGCGCAAGATGGCGCACCTTCACAAGACGGCAGCTACCTGATTGCGCAAGGCCTGTGCGGCTGCCATGGCTACAAGGCCACCGCCGGCTGGCGCTTTGGCAACCTGATCGACGGCACCCAGGCCGAATATGTGCTGGTGCCCGATGCACAGGCGAATCTGGCCCCTATCCCCGATGGCCTGACCGACGAGCAGGTGCTGATGTGCCCCGACATCATGTCCACCGGTTTCAAGGGCGCCGAAAACGCCAACATCCGCATTGGCGACACGGTGGTGGTGTTTGCGCAGGGGCCGATTGGCCTGTGCGCCACCGCAGGTGCACGCCTGCTGGGCGCCACAACCATCATCGCCGTAGACGGCAACGACCACCGTTTGGGCATTGCCAAGAAGATGGGCGCCGACGTGACGCTGAACTTCCGCAACGTGGACGTGGTTGACGAGGTGATGAAGCTCACCGGTGGCAAGGGCGCGGACAGCTCCATCGAGGCGCTGGGCACGCAGGCCACGTTTGCGCAAGCCATGAAGGTGCTCAAGCCCGGGGGCACGCTGTCGAGCCTGGGCGTGTATTCCGAAGACCTCACCATCCCGCTGGCGCAGTTTGCGGCGGGCCTGGGCGACCACACCATCCGCACCGCGCTGTGCCCCGGCGGCAAGGAGCGCATGCGCCGCCTGATGAACGTGGTGGCATCGGGCCGCGTTGATCTGGGCGTGCTGGTGACCCACCACTACAAGCTCGATGACATCGTTGCGGCCTACGACCTGTTCGCCCACCAGCGCGACGGTGTGCTGAAGGTGGCGATCAAGCCGTTCTGAACGGTCTGCGCCTTGAATTTTTAACCAAATTGGCCTCTAGCCCTTACGTATAAAGCGCAAGCAGCTATTAAAAAAGAAGCACACGTCCCGTGTGCTTTTTTTTTGGACGACGGGCCGAGGCCGGCTACTTACCGACCAGATCGTTGAACTTGCCCGCCTCGAACTGCTCCTTGAGCGCCGCGTCGTCAGGCACACAGTCGCCCGTCTTGACGCATTCGGACAGCTTCTCGATGGCCTGCCACAGCAACGCGATCTGGTGCTCTTGCGAGGAGGCGTTGTCGATCAGGCCGCGCATGGCCTGCGAGAGCGGGTCGTCCTCTTGCGTGATGCCATAGGCCGTGAACTTGCGCGCCTGCTGCGGCTCGGTCACGTCGGCGCTCTGGCCCTCTTTGGAGGGGATGATGCGCGCCGGGATGCCCACGGCCGTGGCGCCCGCAGGCACGGGCTTGATGACCACGGCGTTGCTGCCGATTTTTGCGCCATCACCCACCGCGAAGCCGCCCAGCACTTTGGCGCCGGCGCTCACCACCACATCGCGGCCCAGCGTGGGGTGGCGTTTGGCGCCCTTGTAGAGCGAGGTGCCGCCCAGCGTGACGCCCTGGTAGATGGTGCAGCCGTCGCCAATTTCGGCCGTCTCGCCCACCACCACGCCCATGGCGTGGTCAAAGAACACGCGCTCGCCCACCTTGGCACCGGGGTGGATCTCGATGCCCGTGAACCAGCGCGCCAGGTGCGAGATAAAGCGACCCAGCCACTTGAAACCATGGCCCCAGCACCAGTGCGCAGGCCGGTGCAGCCACACCGCGTGCAAGCCGGGGTAGCAGGTGATCACCTCCCAGGTGCTGCGGGCAGCGGGGTCGCGATCAAGGATGCACTGGATGTCGGAACGCAGGCGGGCAAACATGGTTTCGTTGTTTTTGGAATATGGAAATGCAGTCTAGCGCTTTGCCTGTGCCGTCTCGAGCATGGCTTTGGCGACACCACGCAGGATGTGGATTTCCTCCGGGCTCAGTTGCGCGCGGTTGAAAAGCTGGTTCAGGCGCGGCATGAGCTTCTTGGGCGCTGCCGGGTCGAGAAAGCCAATGCCGGCAAGCGCCTGCTCCCAGTGGGCGAGCATGCCAGCCACCTGGGCGGCATCGGCCTGCGCACGGGTGGGGGTGGCATCCTGCACCGCAAACCCGCCCAGCGCCTGGCGCCATTCGTAGGCGATCACCTGGATGGCGGCGCCCAGGTTGAGCGACCCAAACCCCGGGTTGGTGGGAATGGAAAGCGCCACATGGCAACGGTACACATCCTCGTTGGCCATGCCAAAGCGCTCGGAACCAAAGAGAAAGGCCACACCGGTTTCGGCAGCCGGCGCCTCAATATTTGAAGCGTTTTTGACCTCCAGCCCTTTACCATCAAGCGCTAGAAGCTCTTTTTTTAATAGCATCTCGAAATGCGCCCGGGGGCTGGCGGCGGGCGGGCCGAAGTCGCGCGGCGTCATCGCGGTGGCGCACAGGTGGCTCATGCCATCCAGGGCTTCGTCGAGGGAGGCGACGATGCGGGCGTTTTCCAGCACATCAAGGGCACCGCTGGCGCGCTGGATGGTTTCTTCGCGCCGCAACACGTTGGGCCAGCGCGGCGCCACCAGCACCAGGTCGTCAAAACCCATGGTTTTCATGGCACGTGCGGCTGCACCCACATTGCCGGCATGGCTGGTCTGGATCAGTATGAAACGGGTACGCATGGTGAAATCAAAGAGAAACGGCGGGCCACCGGGGCATGCGCCATTGTCGCCGCTGGCCATGCGTGTGTGCCCCGAACGGGCGAGCGTTTGTCCCGAACCGCAGGTCGCTCCCTGCGCTCCCGGTTCGGAGTGATCGCGTAAAGCGCTGTTACAACTGCTGGCAAGGTGTGCACTGACCGCCCTCTCCAGGCGTTAAGGTGGCAGTGGCGTCTTTTATTGGGTAAACCATGGCGTTCACTTTTTCTCCCCCAACCCACAACAAGGTCTGCATGCACGCTCCCAACCCTCTCGCAAAAACCCTGGGCAGTTGGCTGCTGCTCATGTTCGCGCTTGTCATGTCGTCCACCGCATGGGCCCAGCGCGACGACGGCCAATACCAGATCCTGCAGGCCGTCTATGGCACCGATCAGCGCAGCATTGATGTGACGGACCGGCTCAAGCAACTGGCCGCGCGCGACCAGCGCTTCAAGCTCACCAACGACCTGTTCAACAATGTCGACCCGGCCCCCGGCCAGCGCAAGATGCTGCGCATCCATGCCCGCGGACCTGACGGTCAGCCACGCACCTTCGATTACATCGAGTACAGCTGGGTAGATGGCGCCCAGTTCTTGGGCTGGAGCACTGGCCGCTGGGGTCAGCGTGGCGACAACATGGGCAGGCAGGCGGTCGAACCCGTCAACGCGAACCGTGGCAATCAAGAAATTCTGCAAGCCACCTATGGCGCCCACACATCGCGCGTGGATGTGACCCAAACGATCCGCCAGCTGGTGCGACGCAACAAGCGCTTCCAGCTGACCAATGAGCTTTTCAATACCGACCCGGCCCCCGGCCAAAGAAAAACCCTGCAAATCCAAACGCGTGGCTACGGCGATCAGCCCCACATCCTCGAGTTTGCTGAGGGCAGCTGGATCGACGCTGCGCGCCTCACGGGCACCCGTGCTGGTCAGTGGAACCAGGGTGGCAGGCGCAACGATGCGGGCTATGGCAACGATGCGGGCTATGGCAACGATGCAGGCAATGGGCGGGTTACGGTCCAGCGCGCGCTCTATGGTGACGGCTACCGCCAGGTGGACGTCACCGCACGCCTGCGCAGCCAGGTGCGCGACGGTCGGCTGCAAGTGTCGGTGGACAACAACCTCGCCGGCACCGACCCTGCCCCCGGCGCACGCAAGAGCCTGACGGTCGAATTCACCCTCGGCAACGGGCCAATGCAGCAAACCACGGCACAAGAAGGCCAGTGGCTGCGGCTGCCCTGACTGCGGCATGAAAGCCGCGCGAGGTCGCCAACGGTCGCTGCTGCACGGTATCAAAGGCAACACACGGCTGAAGGCGGCTGGGGGCGGCTGACGACAGCTCAGGGCAAATGACGCTGCCGCACAAGGCATCTTGCCCACGGCTCCATCGAGCACCCGCCCAGGCCAGTCTTGGGCGCAGCGGGTAGAATCACCTCCCTTGTCGCCGCATCGTCGGTTCAGGCCTGGCGTTCAGGCCCCTGTCCTTCTCTCACAATTTATGTCGTCCAATCTGCACCCCATGCTCAACGTGGCCATCAAGGCCGCACGCGCCGCCGGCGCCATCATCAACCGCGCGGCCCTTGATGTGGAATCGGTGCGGATCTCGCAAAAGCAGATCAACGACTTCGTGACCGAAGTGGACCACGCGTCCGAAAAGATCATCATCGAGACGCTGCTCACGGCCTACCCCGGCCATGGCATCCTGGCCGAAGAATCGGGCACCGAATATGGCGCCAAGGATTCAGAATTCGTCTGGATCATCGACCCACTGGACGGCACCACCAACTTCATCCACGGCTTTCCTGTCTATTGCGTCAGCATTGCGCTGGCCGTCAAGGGCAAGGTCGAGCAGGCGGTCATCTACGACCCTTCGCGCAATGACCTGTTCACCGCCACCAAGGGCCGTGGCGCCTACCTGAACGAGCGCCGCATCCGCGTGAGCAAGCGCACCCAGCTCAAGGACTGCCTGATTTCCACCGGCTTCCCCTTCCGTCCGGGCGACAACTTCAAGAGCTATCTCAACATGATGAGCGACGTGATGCAGCGCACGGCCGGCCTGCGCCGCCCCGGCGCTGCCGCGCTCGACCTGGCCTACGTGGCCGCAGGTTTTACCGACGGTTTTTTTGAAACCGGCCTGTCGATCTGGGACGTGGCGGCGGGTTCGCTGCTGATCACCGAGGCCGGTGGCCTGGTGGGCAATTTCACGGGTGAGGCCGACTTCCTGGAGCAGCGCGAATGCATGGCGGGCAACCCGCGCATTTATGGTCAGCTGGTGCCTCTTCTGGGCAAGTACAGCAAGTTCGCGGGTGCGGGCGACAAGGCAGCTGTGCGCCAGGCTGCCGCTGAAGATACCGCCGAACCAGCAGCCCCCGCAGCCAGCGAACCACCCGACAGCCCCGCCGCTGCCGGCGAAGACGCTCCTTTCTGAAGCCATCCACTGCGCACAGCCGTTAAGCCAGCACACGATGACCACCGGTGAGGTCTTGTCGCTGGACTATGCAGCGGGCGGGACGTACACCAGGGCAGCCGTGCAAGGGCCGCCCCGCCACACTGGCTGCGTTTCCCTCCCCGCATGGCGCAGCAATTCGAGAGAAGGGGGAAGGCGCGAAGCGGCTAAGGGGGTTGTACCTTATGCAGGGTCCGGATACTTTTGCGCAATGCAGCGAAAGTCTTCGGCAATGTCCACAAAGGCGTCCACCATGTCGGGATCAAAGTGGTTGCCCTTGCCCCGGACGATGGTGCCGCAGGCCTGGTCGTGCGAGAAGGCGGGCTTGTAAACGCGCTTGCTGATCAGCGCGTCGTACACATCGGCCACGGCCATGAGACGGGCAGAAACGGGAATGGCGTCCCCCGCCAATCCTTCGGGGTAGCCCGAGCCGTCCCATTTTTCCTGGTGGCTGTAGGCGATTTCCTTGGACACACTCAAAAACGCCACGCGCATGCCCAAGCGGCGCTCTGCATCCTCAATGGCATTGCGGCCCAGCGTGGTGTGCGTTTTCATGATTTCAAACTCTTCCACCGTGAGCTTGCCGGGTTTCAGCAGGATGCTGTCCGGAATGCCGATCTTGCCGATGTCGTGCAGCGGCGCCGACTTGTAAAGCAGCTCGATCATGCGGTCGTTCAGCAGGTGCTCGAAGCGCGGGTGGTGCCGCAGACGCTCGGCCAGGGTTTTGACATAAAGCTGCGTGCGCCGGATGTGGTTGCCGGTCTCGTTGTCGCGCGTTTCTGCCAGCGAGGTCATGGCCATGATGGTCACGTCCTGGATGGCCTGCACCTCCAGCGTGCGCATGGCCACCTCACGCTCCAGGTAGGCGCTCTTGTCGCGCAGAAAATCTGACGTGGCCTTGAGCGCCAGATGCGTGTTGACCCGCGCCAGCAAAATGGGCGGGCTGATGGGCTTGGTGATGTAGTCCACCGCCCCCAGCGCCAGGCCGGCCCGCTCGTCGTCGGGCTCGGAGCGCGCGGTCAGAAAGATCACCGGAATATCCCGGGTGGCAGGCTCTGCCTTCAGGCGCCGACACACTTCATAGCCATCCATCTGCGGCATGGTGATGTCGAGCAGGATCAGATCGGGGGGGGTGTCGGAGAGTGCAATTTTGAGCGCCTTCTCCCCGTGGTTGGCCACCTTGACCTGAAAATGCTCGCGCAGCAAGCTGCCCATCAAGGTGAGGTTGTCGGGCGTGTCGTCCACCACCAGCACCGTGGCAATGGGCTTTTGCGCATGCTCTGGAGGGCTGGAAGAAAAAGGCGCGTTGTCCATGATTTTTCCTGCAGATAGGGCCGTTCAATGCGGGGGAACCGTGTGCGGCGCGGGTTGGGTGCCGGCGGCATCCAGCACTGCCAGCGCCTTCTCAAAATCGTAGTTGCTGGTGTGTTCTTCGATGGCCCGCAGAGCACTGCCAAGTACCAGCTCCAACACCCTCACATTGTGTTGCAAATACTCCACCGCTGCTGAATCGTCCTGCGCCAGCAGGCTGCGCAATTGCGCCAGCACTCCAGGTGCCTCGCTCGGCCCGCCCTGCGCGGCGTTCGGCAATGGCACGGGTGCGCTTTGCACCCACGCCTGCAGGCCTGCCAGCAAGGGCTGAAGATGCAGGGCCAGCGCGTCGACTCGCTCTTGCAGCGCAGGCACGGGATCAGACTGCCGCACCCCCAGTTCAAGCGCTTGCGCCGCATCGGAAACACCCATTGCGCCGATGTTGGCGGCGACCGATCGCAAGGTGTGGGCCACGCGCTCGGCCAGCGACATATTGCCCACAGCCAGCGCCTCCCGCACGGTATGCACCACCTGGCCCTGCCCATCGCAGAACCTGCGCAGAAGATCGGCATAGAGCGCCGGCTTGCCCAGCGCGCGCTGCAGGCCCAGCGCCCCATCAAGCCCCGGCACTGACAGTGACGCAATCGGCGCGGAACCAGAAGCGGACGCCGGCACCGGTGCCGGTGTACCGTTCGCGTCCGGTTCGGTGCCGGGCGCCTGCCCCAGCCCTGGCCGCGGGCGAATCCATCGTGCCAGCGCCGCCCACAGCACGGCTGGTTCAATGGGCTTGGCCACATGGTCGTTCATTCCGGCGGCAAAACACCGCTGGCGGTCGGTCTCCAGGGCGTTGGCGGTCATGGCAACGACGGGCAGGTCGGCGTAGCGCGCATCGGCGCGCAGCCGCCGCGTGGCCGTCTCGCCGTCCATCACGGGCATTTGCATGTCCATCAGCACCACGTCGTAGCGGGTTGCCTCCAGCATCTCCAGTGCCATCTGCCCATTGCCGGCAACATCCACCACAAAACCGGCATCACGCAGCAACTCGGCCGCCACCAGCTGGTTGAGCTCGTTGTCTTCGACCAGCAACACCTGCGCGCCCCGGATGGCCTCGGGCAGCACATCGTTGCCGGGTGCTGGATGGGGCTCTGGGCGCTCACCCGTTGCCGTGTTTTCCGCGGGCTGCATCAGGGTGTCAAAAAGAACCGATGCATTCACGGGCTTGATCAGCACCGACTCTATGCCCTGCGTGCGGGCAGCGCGCATCACCTCCTCACGCCCATAGGCCGTGACCATCAGCATCTGCGGGGTTTCGGTCAGCCCCATTTTGCGAATGCGCGCCGCCAGCTCAATGCCGTCCATGCCGGGCATGTGCCAGTCCAGCAGCAGCAGGCCAAAGGGTGTTTGCTGTTGCACGGCGGTGCGCAGAACATCCAGGGCCTCGGCTCCAGAATGCGCCTGTTGCACCACAAAGCCCATGGACAACAACATGTCCGACAGCACGGTGGCCGCCGTGTGGTTGTCGTCCACCACCAGCACGCGGCGCCCGCGCAGGCTGGGAGGCGGCTCAAACCGGCGTGCAGGCGCGCCACGCTCCAGCGGCAGCGTCACCCAGAAGGTGGAGCCTTTGCCAAACTCGCTGTGCACGCCCACCTCGCCGCCCATCAGCTCGGCCAGACTCTTGCATATCGCCAGGCCCAGCCCGGTGCCGCCGTAGCGGCGCGTGGTGGATGTATCGGCCTGCTGAAAACTCTGAAAGAGCCGGTCCATCTGCTCGGCCGTGAGGCCGATGCCCGTGTCCCGCACTTCAAAGCGCAGCAGTACGCGCCGGGCATCCTGCTCTTGCACCCGCACGGCGATGCTGATTTCGCCGTGCTCAGTGAATTTGATGGCGTTGTTGGAATAATTGATGAGAATCTGTCCCAGCCGCAAGGCGTCGCCCACCAGGTTGGGCGGCACATCGGCGGCCACGTCGCACACCAGCTCAAGGCCCTTGGCGCCTGCCTTGTACCCCACCACATCCACCACGCCTTCCAGCATGCGGTCGAGCACAAAGGGATGTTTTTCCACCTCCAGCCGGCCCGCCTCGATCTTGGAAAAATCGAGGATGTCGTTGATCACGCCCAGCAGATGCTGGCCCGCCTGCTGGATCTTGCTCACATAGTCGTGCTGCCGGGCGCTCAGCCCCGATTTGAGCGCCAGGTGCGACATGCCGATGATGGCGTTCATGGGTGTGCGGATCTCGTGGCTCATGTTCGCCAGAAAACTGGACTTGAGGGCGGTGGCCTCCTCCGCCAGTTCCTTGGCCAGGCGCAGGTCTTGCTCGGCCTTCTGGCGGTCGGTGATATCCACAAAGGTGCCAATGGCGCCGCCCGGCGAGCCATCGGCCTGCGAAAAACCATGCAGCCAGAAAAGCGTGTGGTGCATTTCGCCATCGGCATAGGGCAGGTCCACCTCCTTGTGCACCGGCTGCGCACTGCACAGCGCCGCCTCCGCATCCTGATCGAACCGGGCCCGCTCTGCCTGCGGCAAAAACGGCAGGTCGAGCACGGTCTTGCCAATCAGTTCCTCGCGGCGCACGCCAAAGGCTTTTTCGTAGGCGGCGTTGAACCCGATGTAGCGCCCCTGCGCATCCTTGTAGAACAGCGGCACCGGAATGGCGTCGATCAGGGCTTGCTGAAAACCCAGCTGCTGCGCCACCTGCGCTTCGAGCTGTTTTTGGTCGTGGATATCGACATTGACTCCCACCACCCGCACGGCCTTTCCCTGTGCGTTGCGGATGATGCGGGCGGCCTCCAGAAACCAGCGCACCTCGCCGTCAGGGCGCACGATGCGCCAGGAATTGCGCAGGTAGTTTTCGGTGCCTGCCAGGCACTGATCAAAGTAGGCACTGGCGCGCTCACGGTCATCGGGGTGCAGGCAGGCCAGCCAGCCCGCCCGTCCGCTGGGCTGACTGCCCGCAGGCAAGCCGATCATGGACACCAGCTTGTCCGACCAGACGATGCTGTCGCGCTCCAGATCGACGTCGTACACGCCCACCTTGCCAGCCTCCTGGGCCAGCTCCAGCCGCTCTGCGGCCTGCTGCATGGCCACTTCGGCCTGCCGGGCCTCGCTGATGTCCTCAATCACCCAGATCGAAGCCGACTGGCAGCCCTCCAGTTGCAACCCGCGCCCCGACAGTCGCGCAACATAGGTGCTGCCGTCCAGACGGCACAGCGTCGCTTCTTCTCGCAATGCCTGCCCCTGCACCAGCCGTGGCACCACGCGTGCAATGAACTGCTCGGAACTGCCAGAGCCGCTGAACAATGTGGCCACGCTTTGCCCCAGCAAACCAGCCACCGTGCCGCGCATCAGCTCTACAAACGCCGGGTTGAACTGTTTGAACAGCCCATCGCAAACCAGCAGGATGGGTGGTGCATTGTCGAAAATGGCGGTTTGCTGCTCCAGCAACTCGTTGAGCAGACGCTCGCGGCGCTGCACCTCCTTTTGTGCCTGCATGCGCTCGGTGACATCCTCGTGCAGGCCCACCATGCCAATGCGCTTGCCAAGTTTGTCAAACACGGGGGACAGCGTGACCTCGTCGTGGTACAGGCTGCCGTCGCGCCGCCGATTGACAAACTGTCCCTGCCAGGACTGCCCCGACAGCAACGCAGACCACATCTGCTGGTAAGTGCCCGGCGACGTCTGGCCACTGGCAACGATGGACGGTTTTTTGCCGCGCACGTCCGTCAGGGCATAGCCCGTGTTGCGCTCATACTGCGGATTGACCCAGTCGATGAATCCGTCGCCATCGGTGATCACCACGGCCACGGGGCTGCTCTCCAGCGCGGCGCCCAGCACATGAAACCGCTCGCGTGCTGCAGCCACGCGCCTGCGGCTGACCAGCATGTCCCGCACCAACAAGCCCAGCAGGCTCAGCGCCAGCAAGGCCGCGCCTCCCACTTGCAGCCGCAGGGGCAGCGGCGTCAAGGCGCTGACGTCGTCCAGCGCCAGCAGTTGCCAGCTTCCGCCTGGATCTTTCCAGTCCAGGTCGCGCCGCCCTACCGCATGGGCCACGCCATTGATGTCCACCTGGGCCGCATCGGGAGAAAACGGCAGCGCCGAGGCCACGCCGTTGTCAAAATGGTGCCCCATCTGCCGTGAAGCGCGAACGGCATCAATGCGCGCCTGCGTCAGTGGCGGCGCCATGGAAAACAGCCATTCGGGGCGGGCCGAAGCGAAGGTCACGCCCTGGGGAGACAACAGCAGCATGGGCAGCCCGGCGCTGGCCAGCTGCGCATCCACCGATGCAAATCCCACCTTGACCATCACCACACCAATGATGGCGCTGCTGGGGGTGTCGCTTTCATACAGGGGCGCCGCGTAGTACAGGCCGCGCTCCCTGGTATTGCTGCCAATGGCGGCATACACGCTGGTGGCACCGCGCAGGGCCTGCTGAAAATAGGGGCGAAAAGCCAGGTTGATCCCTGTGGACCTGGTGCCCTGGGTTTCATGGGCCACCACGGTGCCATCGCTGGACATCACATAGACGCCATTGATCAGGAACCTGGCGCGCGCCACCGCCAGCCGGTTCAGGGCCGCGCCGTCATCTGGTGCCAGCGTGCCACGGGCCATGTCCTTGAGCAGCGGTTCGCTCAGCCCCAGCAGGGACACCACCCCCAGCAACCCGCCGCCCTGCACCTGCGCCATCAGCGCCTGGGCGGTCTGGTCCAGCAGCCGCGCGCGCTCCACGCTGCGCTCAGACTCACGCCAGCGCACCACCGCCTCCACCGCGAGCCAGCTGCCCAGCAGCGCCACCACCATCACCAGCGCCAATCCACTGGCCCGGCGCGCATTGCGATCCAGCACCCAGTCGAAAACCTGCCGGCCATCGCCGCCCCTCACCATGCGGCGTCTCCCGTCGGCGCGCGGATGCGTGCCGGCCTGTCAGTGCCCAGGGTGCAAATATGCATCGATGTTCTCCACAGGGCCCGGACGCCCAAACAAGTACCCCTGGAACTGCTCGCATCCATGCAAGCGCAAGAATGCCAGTTGCCCCGTGGTCTCCACCCCTTCGGCCACCACCTGCAGGTCAAGGCTCTCGGCCAATGCCAGGATGGTGCGCACAATGGCCGCGTCGTTAGGGTCGGTGAGCACGTCGCGCACGAAGCTCTGGTCGATCTTGACCTGGTCGAGTGGCAGCCGCTTGAGATAGCTCAGGCTGGAGTAGCCGGTGCCAAAGTCGTCCAGCGCAAATCCGACGCCTTCGCGCTTGAGCTGCCCCATGCGTTCAATAGTGTCTTCGATGTCGCCCAGCAACAGGCTCTCGGTGAGTTCGAGCTTGAGTTTGGTGGGGTTGGCGCCGCAGTTCGCCAGCGTTTGCAGTACGCCGCCAACAAAGTCCGGCTGGCGAAACTGGCGTGCGCTGACATTCACGGCGATCGAAAGGTTGCGCGTGGCTTCGTGCCCGCTCCAGCGCTGCAGCTGTTCGCACGCGGTCTGCAGCACAAATTGGCCCAGCGGCAAAATCAGGCCGGTCTGCTCGGCCAGGGGAATGAAGTCACCGGGGCTGACCATGCCGCGCTCTGGGTGACGCCAGCGCACCAGCGCCTCCACACCGATCAGGCGGGCGTGGTGGTCCACCACGGGCTGGTAGTGCACGCACAGCGCGCCACGCACCAGCCCCTGGCGCAGGTCGGCCTCCAGGTTGGAGCGGGCGTTGACGGCGGCCTGCATGTCCGGGTCGAAGAAGCGCTGGGTGTTGCGGCCCGCCGCCTTGGCCTGGTACATGGCCAGGTCGGCCCGTTTGAGCAGCTCGTCCACCGACAGGCGCTGGTCGCCAAACAGGGTGATGCCGATGCTGGGGGTGCTGTAATGTTGCTGCCCCCCCAGGTCAAAGGGCAGATTCAGGCTGGCCAGGAGTTTTTCGGCAACGATTTCAGCCTGGCTGGCAGCGTCGGGCAAATCGGTGTGCAGGGTTTCGAGCATGACCACGAATTCGTCACCGCCAAAACGGGCCACGGTATCGACTTCACGCACGCAACTGAGCAGCCGGGCGGCCACCTGGGACAAAAGATGGTCGCCCATGTCGTGGCCCAGGGTGTCGTTCAGGTCCTTGAAGTTGTCCAGGTCGATGAACAGCAGGGCGCCGAGCTGCAGCGAGCGTGCGCTGGCGGCCACCGCGCGCTGCAGCCGGTCGAGCAGCATGCGCCGGTTGGGCAGGCCCGTGAGCGCGTCATAAAACGCCAGCCGCTCGATCTCTCGTTCGGCGCGTTTGCGGTCGGTGATGTCCATGGTGAAGCCGTGGCACACCACCGAGCCATCGTCCTCGCGGTGGGGCACCGCATTGGTGATGTGCCAGCGCACGCTGCCGTCGGGCATGAAAACCCGGTACTCACATTGCCAGGGCACCAGAGTACGCAGCGAGACCGCCGCGGAGTGCCGCACATGGGCCGCATCTTCGGGCACGATGCGCCGCATCAGCACCTGAAAGTCACGGGTCACATCCTCGGGGTGGACCCCCATGAACTCGCGTACGGCATCACTGATGTATTGCACGCTGCTGGCGCCATCGGGATGCAGCCGGTATTCGTAGATGAACCCCGGAATGCGGCTGGCGATGCGCCGGATAAACAGCAGTTGCTCGCGCAGCTGCTCGGCTGCGCGGCGCTCGTCTGTCACATCCTGCACCACGCCCATCTCCACCGGCATGCCGTCGCCAGCACGCCCGTGGCGCATGCGTGATCGCATCCAGCGGATCTCGCCATCCGGGCGGCGCCAGCGGTATTCGATGTCGGCATCCTCCCCACTTTCGCGCGCCCGCTCGAAAACCTGCAAATCCTCGGGGACGATGCCGCTGAGCGCCCGCTCCAGGCTCAGCCACTCCTGCCGCTCAAACCCCGCGATGTCGCACAGGCCGGGCGACCACAACAGAACGGTTTCACCCGGGTCTTCAATCTGCCGCCAGTGCCCAGTGCGCGCCAGGCTTTCCATGGTGTTGAATACATCGGTCTGCTCATCGAGTTCGCGGCGTGCCTCCTCCAGGGCGCGCTCGGATACGGCCAGTGCGGCCCGCAGGGTTTCTGCCTCGGAGACATCGCGCACCGTCACCATGATGCTGTTGCTGGCGACACTGGCCACGCTGCGGGCAGACATCTCCCAGGCCAGCACCGGCCGCCCCGGCTCACGAACGACAGGTCGGCACTCCAGCGGCACGCCGGCACGTGCCACCGCGCACAACTGCTCGACGATGCCCACGCCCTGCATCAGGTCAAACACATCCAGTGCGTCGGTGCCGGGGCCACGCACCGCGCCCAGCCCAGGCATACGCCGCGCCGCTGCATTGGCAGCGACCAGCACCAGGCGCACCCCCTCCAGCCGAAACTCCATCAGCGCGAGGGGCAGCACCTCAAAAAAAGCCTGCAGACGCGCCTGTGCGGAGGGCGCTAGCACGCCCTCGCCATCGGGGGTCAGAAGATCGGTCAGCAATTCGGATGAGATCACTTTTGAGCACAACCCACTCGTAAAAAGGATGTTTGCGTGGACGCGGCGACGCAAAGCCCGCCCCCATTCACCGCACAGAGTATGTCAAAAGGTAACGGCAACCTAGGCAATTACGCGCCGATTCGCTAGGGGAAACCCGCAAAACGAACTGCTACAGTGCACGCCTCATTCACACCGCACCGCATGTCTGACACGCTCTCGCACCACACGCCCATGATGCAGCAGTATCTGGCCCTCAAGGCCGGGTACCCCGACACGCTGCTGTTCTACCGCATGGGCGACTTCTACGAGCTGTTCTGGCAAGACGCCGAAAAAGCCGCGCGCCTGCTCGACATCACGCTCACGCAGCGCGGCCAGTCGGCCGGCCAGCCGGTGATGATGGCCGGCGTGCCCTTCCATGCGCTGGAGAACTACCTCGCCCGGCTCATCAAGATGGGCGAGTCGGTGGCCATTGCCGAGCAGGTGGGCGATGTGGCCACGGCCAAGGGCCCGGTGGAGCGCAAGGTGGTGCGCGTGGTCACCCCCGGCACGCTGACCGACAGCGAACTGCTCTCCGACAAGGCCGAGGCGCTGCTGCTGGCCGTGCACCAGGGGCCGCGCGCGCGCTGCGGCCTGGCCTGGCTCAGCGTGACGCAGGGGCGCGTGTTCCTGGCCGAATGCGCACTCGATGCACTGGGCGGCTGGCTGGAGCGTGTGGCCCCGAGCGAGCTGATCTACAGCGCGGGCGTCACCGACCGCTTTGAGCAGCAATTGCAGGCACTGCGCCAGGGCGGCGCCTTCACCTGCCCCATGGCCCCGCGCCCCGACTGGCAGTTTGACAGCCAGCTCGGCGAGCGCAAGCTGCTCGAACACCTGGGCGCCGCCAGCCTGCAGGCCTGGAGCGCGCAAGACCTGCCCCTGGCCCACGCCGCCGCCGCCGCGCTGCTGCAGTACGCCGAACACACCCAGGGCCGCCAGCTCACCCATGTGCACAGTGTGCAGGTGCAGCGCGGCGACGACCTCATCGACCTGCCCGCCAGCACGCGCCGCAACCTCGAACTCGTCAAAACCCTGCGCGGCGAAGACGCCCCCACACTGTTCTCGCTGCTCGACACCTGCATGACCGGCATGGGCAGCCGCCTGCTCAAGAGCTGGCTGCTCGAACCCCGGCGCGACCGCGCCGAAGCGCGCCAACGCCTGGCCGCCACCACCGCCCTGCGCGGTGCGGGCAGCCAAGGCCCCTGGAGCGCGCTGCGGGGCGAACTCAAGGGCGTGAGCGACGTAGAACGCATCACGGCGCGCACCGCGCTGCGCCAGGTGCGCCCGCGTGAACTGGTGGCGCTGGGCAAGACGCTACAAAAAGCAGAGCTGCTAGCGCAATATGGACAAGCGCCAGAGCCCTATTTGGCTCAAATATTCAGCCACCTGCAGCCGCCTGCGGGCTGCACTGACCTGCTGCGCCGCGCCATCGACGAAGAACCCGCCGCGCTGGTGCGCGACGGCGGCGTGATTGCCAGCGGATTTGACGCCGAACTGGACGAGCTGCGCGGCATCCAGAGCAACTGCGACGCCTTCCTGCTCGACCTGGAAACGCGCGAGAAGGCGCGCACCGGCATCCCCAACCTGCGCGTGCAGTTCAACAAGGTGCACGGCTTCTATATTGAAGTGACCGGCAGCCACCTCGACAAGGTGCCCGACGACTACCGCCGCCGCCAGACGCTGAAGAACGCCGAGCGCTTCATCACGCCCGAGCTGAAAACCTTCGAGGACAAAGCCCTGTCGGCCAACGAGCGCGCCCTGGCGCGTGAAAAATGGCTGTACGAGCAAGTGCTCGACCAGCTCCAGCCGCACATTCCCCAACTCACCCGCCTGGCCCACGCGCTGGCCACGCTGGACGTGCTGGCCAGCTTGGCCGAACGCTCCCTCACGCTGGGCTGGTGTGCGCCGCAGTTCGTGAACGAGCCCTGCATCGAGATCGAGGCCGGCCGCCACCCCGTGGTGGAGGCGCGCCTGGCTGAAGTCTCGAGCGGCGCCTTCATCGCCAACCACACGCGCCTGAACGCCAACACGCGCATGCAGGTCATCACCGGCCCCAACATGGGCGGCAAATCGACCTACATGCGCCAGGTGGCGCTGATTGTGCTGCTCGCCAGCATGGGCAGCCATGTGCCGGCGGCCAGTTGCCGCCTGGGGCCGATTGACGCCATCCACACCCGCATCGGCGCGGCCGACGACCTGGCCAACGCGCAATCGACCTTCATGCTGGAGATGGTGGAAGCCGCGCAAATATTGCACGCCGCCACGCCGCACAGCCTGGTGCTGATGGACGAGATTGGCCGTGGCACCAGCACCTTCGACGGCCTGGCGCTGGCCAGCGGCATCGCCACGCACCTGCACGACAAGACCAAGGCGTTCACGCTGTTCGCCACGCACTACTTCGAGCTGACCGAACTGCCCGCCAAGGCGCGCCACGCCGTCAACATGCACGTGAGCGCGGCCGAAAGCGGTGCCGACATCGTGTTCCTGCACGAAATCCAGAGCGGCCCGGCCAGCCGCAGCTACGGCATCCAGGTGGCCAAACTGGCCGGCATGCCCGCGCCCGTGCTGCACCACGCCCGCCACACCCTGGCCGCGCTGGAAGAACGCGCGGGCGAGGGCGAATTGCAGGTGGACCTGTTCGCCCCGCCACCCGCTCCCGAGGTGACAACCCACAGCCCCGTCGAAGCCGCGCTGGCCGCCATCCACCCCGACCAGCTCAGCCCGCGCGAGGCGCTGGATGCGCTGTACCAGTTGAAGGCCGTCATGGGGAAGCCCACGCAAGCTTGACGCCCCCCATTTCATGCCGCATGATGGCATGACGTTTTTTGAAGGAGCACGCCATGCTCAAGGAAGTGGGCACCAGCGGCCAGATCTCGCTGGGCAAGAAGTACGCAGGGCAATTGTTCGAGGTGCAAACGGCTCCTGACGGCACCATCACGCTAATGCCGGTGAAAGTGGTGCCCGCCCCCCTCACCGCACAGGAAGAGCCCGCCCGCTACGCGGCAGCGGCGGGCACCGCAGACGGTGGGCTCACCCCTGAACGCCTGGCGCGCCGCGCTGCGGCCGCCGCACGCAGCCCGGCCGAGGTGGAGGCAGCGCGCGAGAAATGGGAAAGCGAGAACAAAGAAGCCATCGAAGCCTTCAATGCCCGCATGGCTAAGATCGGCTCCACGGGACGCCGCATCCACGAATGGTCCTCGCAACACGCCACCGAAATCGACCAATACAACGCCTGGGCCGAGCAGCGTGAACCCTACTCACAGCGCGTGCGTCGCTGGCGTGCAGAACAACAAAAATGAGCCATGGCACGCCTCGACATTTACGACAACCCCATTGAAGAAGACCGCCACGCGTTTCCCTATGTGATGGACATCCAGAGCGACCTGCTCTACCGCTTTGCCGAACGGGTTTGCGTTCCGCTGGCGGTGCCAGGTGCCTTTCCGGGCATGACTAAACGGTTCAACCCCGCCATTGCAGTGAACGATCAAATCGCCCATCTGCACCCCCTCGGCATAGCCGTTTTCCTGCGCAACGAGCTATCGCAACCCCGTGCCACCGGAAAGCCCCAAATGCTGGAAATTGAAACCGCACTCGACATGCTGCTGCGCGGCTACTGAGCACCCCATGACCCCCCAAGACTTCATCGCCAAATGGGGCGCGCCCGCTGGCGTGCCCGGCCCGGCCTACGCACTCAACGAAGAACAAGGCGCGCAAAGCCACTTTCTGGACCTGTGCGAACTGCTCGGCGTACCCAAGTCCGGCAGTGCCGAGGGCTACGAGTTCAAGACCAACCCCGTGCTCGACACCCTGGAGCACATCGAATGCCGCGATGCGCTGCTGGACTGGGGCACAGCGCAGACAGCGCAAAAACAAGGCGCAGTGCAGACACCAGCGCCCGCCCCAGGCGCAGCGCAGGTTTCGGATTCGGATCACGATTTTGCGCAGCAAAACTCGTGCTCTGACCCCGAAACCGGAACCCCGCCCCATCCCGGACCACCGGGCGCAGCCGCCGCACCGCAAGAAGCCACTTGGCCCACCGCCAACGTGGTCATCGGCAACCCGCCCTTCCTGGGTGACAAAAAAATGCGCACCGAACTGGGCGACGCCTACACCACCCTGCTGCGCAAAACCTACGAAGGCCGCGTGCCCGGCGGTACGCATGGGCCTTTGACGGGTCATAGCCCGCTTCGCTGACATTTCGCGAGAGTTCCCGCCCGATGGTGCTGCGGTGGCGACCAAGGTGCCCAGCGATGGC
>NZ_NCFM01000020.1:0-48476 GCF_002281195.1 Acidovorax sp. 35-64-16
CCGACAGCCAAACAGCCACACGGGGCATCGCTGCGCTCGGCCCACACCGCCCGGGCGCAAGCGCCGCGCGCTGCGCAGACTGGGCCGAGCGCAGCAATGCCCCGAGTGGGTGTCCGCTTGCGGGTTCCCTTCAGGATGCGCCGAGGAGCGCAGGTTTTGGCGGATGAGGGCTCGCGTCTGTTTGAGTGACGCGAAGCGGCGCGAGTTTAGCGAGACCCCGACAAAACTGAGCACCGCAGGTTGCCCGCAGCGAAGCGAAGGGACGCAGCCTGTAGGGTCGCTTGTTCTTGGCTTACTTTCTTTTGGCGAGGCAAAAGAAAGTGAGTCGCCCGCCGGGGCGAGACCCGGCCTCCGCCCTCGCCATGGGCGCACCAAAAACTATCAAAACCATAGCTGCTAGCGCTTGCTGTATAAGCGCTATCGGCCAAAATCACCCAGAAATTCGCTCCAACAACATCGCATCCCCATAACTAAAAAACCGGTACTCCTGCGCAATCGCATGGCGGTACAACGCCATCACCCGCTCATACCCCGCAAACGCGCTCACCAGCATCATCAGCGTGCTCTTGGGCAGATGGAAGTTGGTCAGCAGCACATCCACCACCTGAAAGCGAAAGCCCGGCGTGATGAAGATATTGGTGTCGCCACTCGCCTGGCCCGAGCGCGCCCAGGATTCGAGCGTGCGCACCGTCGTTGTGCCCACGGCCACCACGCGCCCGCCGCGCTGGCGGCAGCGCTCCAGCGCGGCCAGGGTGGCCAGGGGCACCTCGTACCACTCGCTGTGCATCTGGTGCTCGGCCAGGTTTTCGGTCTTGACGGGCTGGAAGGTGCCCGCGCCGACATGCAACGTGACGCTGGCACGCTCGATGCCGCGCGCTGCCAGGTCGGCCAGCACGGCGTCGTCAAAGTGCAGCGCCGCTGTGGGCGCGGCCACGGCGCCGGGGGCGCGGGCAAATACCGTCTGGTAGCGCTGGCTGTCCTCGGCGGCGTCGGGGTCGTGGTCGGTGTTCTGATTGCGCTCGATGTAGGGCGGCAGCGGCAGGTGGCCGTGGCGCTCCATCAGCTCCCAGGGGCTCTCGCCGGCCGGGCCGTGCAGTGCAAAGCGGAACAGCGGGCCGTCTTCATGAGGCCAACGGCCCAGCAAGGTGGCGTCGAAGCCGCCGCCCTGGCGCCCGCCGGCCATGTGCACGGTGCTGCCGCTCTGGGGCTTCTTGCTGACTTTCATGTGCGCCACCACCTCGTGACCGGTGAGCACACGTTCGATCAGGAGTTCGAGCTTGCCGCCGCTGGCTTTCTCGCCAAAGATGCGCGCCTTGACGACGCGGGTGTCGTTGAACACCAGCAGGTCGCCCTCGCGCAGCAGGCCGGGCAGCTCGCGAAAGATGCGGTCCACGGGCTGCATGGCGCGGCCGTCAAGCAGGCGCGAGGCGCTGCGTTCCGGGGCGGGGTGCTGGGCAATCAGTGCGGGGGGCAGCGAAAAATCAAAATCGCTGAGGGTAAAAGTGCGGGCGCTGCCGCCGGGGTGATCGATCATGGAGCTTGAGGACCGGACGGGTCCGTGCCAAGAAAAGGGGGAGGTGAGGGAGGCGCCGATTTTCCCACGCCCACGCCTACGCCCACGGTGACGGTGACGCGAGAAAGGCAAGTCGGAGGTAAAGCCACACAACCGGCCATGCATTGCGCGGTGTGGTGCCTGGGCTGACAATGCCGCCTTGCATTGACGCATCTGAACGCCCGGCCACTCGAACACAACACCTATCTGCCTCTATGGAAACTTTTGTCTGGGATCAGAACCTGCTCACCGGCCTGCCCCTGGTGGACCAGCAGCACCACGCGCTGGTGGACCTTTTCAATGAACTCAGCAGCTCGTTTTTTCTGGCGGAAGGTAACCGCGAGGTGGTGCTTGCCGATACCTTCCGGCGGCTGGAAGCCTATACCCGCGAGCATTTCAGCGACGAAGAGGCCCTCATGCATTCCGAGGGGGTGGACGCGCGCCACATCGCGGTGCACCACGCCCTGCATGAGCAGTTTGTGGCGCAGGTCAACACGATGTGGGGGCGGCGCTCCGACATGGGTGATCCGGCGGAGACCTTTGTCGGGTTTCTGACGGCGTGGCTGGGTTTGCATATTCTGGGCATCGACCAGTCGCTGGCACGCCAGATCAACCTGATACGCCAGGGGGTTGCCCCGGCCGATGCCTTCGAGCGCGAGGGGGCGGCGCAAGACCACGGCACGCAGGCCCTGATCAAGATGATTGGCAATCTTTACCATGTGCTGTCCCGGCAGAACGCCGATCTGGCGCGGGCCAACCTGCACCTGGAAGACCGCGTGGCCCAGCGCACCGCAGAGTTGGCCCAGACCAATGAAGAACTGAAGCTGGCCAATGTTCGGCTGGAAGCCTTCTCGCGCACCGACGGGCTGCTGCAGCTGGCAAACCGCGCGTATTTCGACACCCGGCTGGCAGAAGCCTGTGCGACCGCTTTTCGGCGCGAGCAACCGCTGGGGCTGCTGATGATCGATGTGGACTATTTCAAGCGCTACAACGACAGCTACGGCCACCAGGCTGGCGATGCGTGCCTGCAGGCGGTGGCTGCTGCAGTGCAGGGTGCCATGCTGCGCGCCAGCGATCTGGTGGCCCGGTATGGCGGTGAGGAACTGGCCGTGATCTTGCCCGATACCGACGCCGCCGGCACCGCCGCCGTGGCTGCACGGGTGGTGGCTGCGGTGGCAGCGCTGGGGCTGGCCCACAAGGCCTCGGGCGTCGCTACGCATGTCTCGGTCAGCGTGGGGGCGGTAAGCGGCATTCCGGCGCAGCGCGATGCCAGTGCACCCCTGGTGGCCCAGGCCGATGCGGCGCTTTACCGGGCCAAGGAGCAGGGGCGCAATCGCTGGGTTATGGCGGAATCGGCCTGACGCGACCGATCAGTGCGTGAGGGCACAAGGGCGCCCGCGCCCAGCTCGCCGTTCGCACTGTTCTCACGCCGGCCACGCCATTCAAACCGGTGATGCGCGCACGATGACCTGCGATTGCAGTCGGTGCACGTCGGTCGCCCGGGCCAGTGCGGTGCCTGGAACCAGCAGCGCGGCAGCGCCCGCCGCCATGCCCCAGCGAAGGGCATCAGGCGGGGGGGCGCCGCGGTCCAGTGACCAGACCAGCGCGGCCAGAAAGCAGTCGCCCGCACCCGTGGTTCCCCTGGCCGCGGACACGTCAAGGGCTGGCGCCTGCCACACCCCATCGCGCGTGGCCAGCACGGCGCCTTGCGCCCCCAGCGATAGCGCAACCATCTCTGTCTGGCCAGAGTGCACCAGCGCTTGCGCGGCCGCGCACTGGTCCGCGGGGTGTTCCAACGGCTGCCGCAGCACCTCGCGCAATTCGCGCAGGCTGGGCTTGATCAGGGTGGTGCCGGCTTGCAGCGCAGCGGCCAGTGGCAGGCCAAACGTATCCACCACCAGGCGCGTGCCGCGTGCGCGGGAGCAGGGGGCAAGCCGGGCATAAAAATCATCCGGCACGCCGGGCGGCAGGCTGCCGCTGGCAATCAGCCAGCGCGGGGCCACGGTGAGTGTGGTCAGGGCATCCAGGCACGCCTGCCATTCCGCAGTCTGCAGAGTGGGGCCGGGCAGCACGAAGCGAAATTCCTGGCCGGTGGCAGTTTCGACGACCGAAAAATTTTCCCGGGTATCGCCCGCAATGGGGCGGATGTCGGCGGCCACACCTTCGTCTGCCAACAACTGGCGCACTTGCGCGCCCGCGGCCCCCCCCGCCAGGGCCCAGGCCTGCACATCGCTGCCCAGCCGGTGCAGCACGCGGGCCACATTGATGCCGCCACCGCCTGCAAACCGTTGCGCAGGGCCGCAGCGCAGCTTGTGCGTGGGCTCCACGCGTTCGATGGTGGTGGCCAGGTCGAGCGCGGGGTTGAGGGAGAGGGTGATCAGTGCGGGCACGGGCAGCATTCGGGTGGGGCAAACAGTTGGGCGCGAACCTACCAGACCTGCTCGGAAAAACCCGACCACAGCTCGTTCATGTCGGGGAAATTCCATTGGCCGGGGTCTTCCCGCGCCACGATTTTCTCGGTGGCGCCGGGCGCGGCCAGGTTCACCAGCTCGGCTGGAATGCGCAGGTCGGATTTGGTCGAAAAGAAGACTTTGACGACCGGGGTGGTGAGCGCTGCAGGGGCCTGCTCTACCACCACGCCCAGGCGACCAGAAGTCAGCCGCACCAGCGAGCCCACCGGGTAGATGCCAATGCTTTTGACGAACGCCTGGAACAGCCGGGGGTCGAAGTGGTCGTTGGTCCAGTCGGCCATGCGGCGCAGCGACTCGGCGGGGTCCCAGCCGCGCTTGTAAGGTCGGTCGGAGGTGATGGCGTCGTACACGTCGCAGATGGCCGTCATGCGGGCGATCACGCTGATGCCATCGCCCTTGAGCTTGTCGGGGTAGCCCGATCCATCCACCTTCTCGTGGTGGTGCAGGCAGGCGTCCAGCACGGCTTCGGGGATATTGCCACCCTCTTTGAGCATGTGAAAGCCTTCCACCGGGTGGCTGCGGACCACGGTGAATTCCTGGTCTGTGAGCTTGCCCGGCTTGTTGAGCACCTTCAGGGGAATGGCGGCCTTGCCCAGGTCATGCATCAGACCGGCCAAACCGGCCAGCCGCTGCTGGTCTTCCTTGAGCTTGAGCTGTTTGGCCAGGGCGATCATGAGCGCGCACACGGCCACCGAATGCATATAGGTGTAATCGTCCGCCGTTTTCAGGCGCGCCAGACTGATCAACGCGCCTGGGTTGCGGGTGACGGAATCGGAGATTTCCTCTACCAGGCTTTGCAACCCCACCGAATCCACCGCACGGCCCATGCGTGCCTCATTGAACAAGGAGACCACTGCCTGCTTTGACTTCACGCAGATGGAGGCCGCCATCTGGAGCTCACTTTGCATGTTCGCAGGCTGTCGGTTGCGCTTGGGCGGTGGCGGCGGGGTCGGCAGGGTGACATGGATGGGGGGCAGATCCTCCAGCAGGCTGAAGTCGGTCTCGATCTGCTCATCGACCTGTTCGCGGGACATCGAGGCGGTGCCGATGGCCACATCCACACCCTTGTCGGTATCGATCCAGCATTCGCGAATGGCGGTGGCCTGGATGCGGGCCAGGTCGTCAGGGTCCTGGAGCAGGAATTTGGCGCGCCAGAAGGGATGCTCCATCCACGAGCCGCAAAACTCGTGCAGGTACATGCCAAGGGTGAGGTGCTGGATGGGGATACGCTTGAGCATGACGAAAGCACTGCGTTCGAAAGAACACCGTAACAAGGTGTGAGCAAAGACAACCATGGTAGCCTTTTTGGCCTGTCATCGTCTCTTGCTCTTCTGTCTCTTTTCCCTTCATGCCCGCAGCCCCAAAAATCGTTCCCCGAGCGGCCGCTCCGGCACCTGCCCTGTCGGCTGCCAAGGGCGGGGCCTCCGTGGCGCAAAAGGCGCTGCAAAAGCTGGGGCTGCGCCGCGACATTGACCTGGCCCTGCACCTGCCCCTGCGCTACGAGGATGAAACCCGCATCACCCCGCTGGCCAACGCGCGCGACGGGCAGATGGTGCAGATCGAAGCCACGGTGACGGCCAGCGAGATTCAGCTACGCCCGCGTCGTCAGTTGCTGGTGCAGGTGGAGGACGACACCGGCAGTTGCGAGCTGCGCTTCTTCAGCTTCTACCCCTCGCACCAGAAAACCCTGGCGGTGGGCGCGCGCCTGCGCATCCGGGGCGAGGTCAAGGGCGGCTTCTGGGGGCGGCAGATGATGCACCCGGCGTTCCGCGTGGCGGGCGGCGAGCTGCCTGCGGCGTTGACGCCTGTCTACCCCACCACCGCCGGTCTGCCCCAGCCCTACCTGCGCCGGGCCGTGGTGGGCGCGCTGAGCCGGGTGGACCTGTCGGACACCCTGCCGTCCGGCTGCGAGCCGCCGGTGACGCAGGTTTATAGCCAAAATGGCCTGCAGCGCTTATTCAGCCTGCGCGAGGCGCTCACTTTTTTGCACCACCCCACGCCCGATGTGGCGCTGTCCACGCTGGAAGACCACAGCCACCCCGCGTGGCAGCGCCTGAAAGCCGAGGAGCTGCTGGCCCAGCAGCTGTCGCAGCAGCAGTCGCGCCGCGCACGCGACATGCTGCGTGCGCCCGTGTTGCGCGCCCAAAAAGCCGCCGATGGTGCTTTGCCGCTGCACGAGCAACTCATGGCCGTGCTGCCCTTCAGCCTCACCTCCGCCCAGCGCCGCGTGGGCGAAGAAATTGCCGCCGACCTGGCCCGCGCCGTGCCCATGCACCGCCTGCTGCAGGGTGATGTGGGCTCGGGCAAAACCGTGGTCTCGGCCCTGGCCGCGTGCCTGGCCATGGACGCCGGCTGGCAGTGCGCGCTGATGGCGCCCACCGAAATCCTGGCCGAGCAGCACTTTGCCAAGATGATCGGCTGGCTCGAACCCCTGCTGGCCGCACGCGGCCGCCGTGTGGCCTGGCTGGTGGGCGGGCAAAAAAAGAAAGAACGCACCGCCATGCTGGCGCTGGTGGCGAGCGGCGAAGCCGCCCTGGTGGTGGGCACCCACGCCGTCATCCAGGAGCAGGTGCAGTTCAAGAACCTGGCGCTGGCCATCATCGACGAGCAGCACCGCTTTGGCGTGGCGCAGCGGCTGGCACTGCGGCAAAAGCTGGCTGCGGGCGTCGCCGCCGGGCCACCCCAAGGCGACACAGCCCCCTCGGGGGGCAGCGACCCGCGCAGCGGCGGAGCGTGGGGGCCTGTGGTCGCTATGGAACCGCACATGCTCATGATGAGTGCTACGCCCATCCCGCGCACGCTGGCCATGAGCTACTACGCCGACCTGGATGTGTCGGTCATCGACGAGTTGCCCCCAGGGCGCACGCCCATCGTCACCAAGCTCATCGCCGACAGCCGCAAGGACGAGGTGATTGCGCGCATCGGCGCGCAGGTGGCGGCTGGGCGGCAGGTGTACTGGGTGTGCCCGCTGATCGAAGAGAGCGAGGCGCTCGACCTTTCCAACGCCACGGCCACCCATGCCGATTTGAGCGAGGCCTTGCCCGGCGTGATGGTCGGCCTGTTGCACTCGCGCATGCCCACGGCCGAGAAGAAGGCCGTGATGGCGCTCTTCACCAGCGGCCAGATGGGCGTGCTGGTCAGCACCACGGTGATCGAGGTGGGCGTGGACGTGCCCAATGCCTCGCTCATGGTGATTGAGCACGCAGAGCGCTTTGGCCTGTCGCAGCTGCACCAGTTGCGCGGCCGGGTCGGGCGGGGCGCGGCCGCTTCGGCCTGCGTGCTGCTGTATGCCACCAACGACAGCGGGCGTGTGGGCGAGACGGCGAAAGAGCGCCTGCGCGCCATGGCCGAGACCAACGACGGCTTCGAGATCGCCCGGCGTGACCTCGAAATCCGCGGGCCGGGCGAGTTTCTGGGGGCGCGCCAGTCGGGCGATGCACTGCTGCGCTTTGCCGACCTGGCCACCGACACCCACCTGCTCGAATGGGCGCGCGAACTGGCCCCGCAGATGCTGGACCGCCACCCCGAGTTGGCTGCCCGGCATGTGGCGCGCTGGTTGGGTGGAAAATCAGACTATCTCAAGGCATGAGACGCTGCGATCAACACTGACGCGGCCTGTTGGAACACACCATGACCCTCACCGAACTCAAGTACATCGTCGCCGTGGCACGGGAGAAGCACTTCGGCCATGCGGCCGATGCCTGCTATGTCTCGCAACCCACCCTGTCGGTGGCTATCAAGAAGCTGGAAGAAGAGCTGGATGTGAAGCTCTTCGAGCGCAGCGCGGGCGAGGTAACGGTGACGCCGCTGGGCGAAGAGATCGTGCGCCAGGCGCAAAGCGTGCTGGAGCAGGCGGCGGCCATCAAGGAGATTGCCAAGCGCGGCAAAGACCCGCTGGCCGGGCCGCTCACGCTGGGGGTGATCTACACCATCGGGCCCTATCTGCTGCCCGATCTGGTGCGCCAGGCCATCAAGCGATCGCCCCAGATGCCGCTGATGCTGCAAGAGAATTTCACCGTCAAGTTGCTGGAGATGCTGCGCACCGGCGAGATCGATTGCGCCATTCTGGCCGAGCCTTTTCCGGATACCGGGCTGGCCATGGCGCCGCTGTACGACGAGCCTTTCATGGCGGCGGTGCCCAGCACGCACCCGCTGGCCACGCAAAAATCCATCACGGCAGCCGAGCTCAAGAGCGAGACCATGCTGCTGCTGGGCGCGGGCCACTGTTTTCGCGACCATGTGCTGGAGGTCTGCCCAGAATTTGCGCGCTTTGCCAGCAACGCCGAGGGCATTCGCAAGTCGTTCGAAGGCTCGTCACTGGAGACCATCAAGCACATGGTGGCCGCCGGCATGGGGGTGACGCTGGTGCCGCGCCTGTCGGTGCCGCGCGATGCGCTGCTGACTGTGTCGCGCCGGCGCAAGAGTGACGAGACCTACATCCGCTACCTGCCCATCCGCGAGGAAGACGGCAGCCCGCCGCCCACGCGCCGCGTGGTGCTGGCCTGGCGGCGCAGTTTCACGCGCTACGAAGCCATTGCCGCGCTGCGCAACGCCATTTATGCCTGCGAGCTGCCGGGCGTCACGCGGCTGTCATGACCTGATGCGACCGTGCATCGGGCATCGGCGTTGCGACAGGTATTGAACGGCGGTTGTACCGTGGGCGCACGGTTTCCTGCGCTACAGTGGGCCATTGCGCTGCAGGCCGGTTTCCCGGCGCCCGCAGCCGTTGTTTAACCCGCCCTTTCCAGGAGAAATGACATGGCCAAAGCTTCCAGCAAAACCTCGGCACCCACCATCAACATCGGCATCAGCGAGAAAGACCGCGCAGCCATCGCCCAGGGCCTGTCGCGCCTGCTGGCCGATACCTACACGCTGTACCTCACCACCCACAACTTCCACTGGAACGTGACGGGCCCGATGTTCAACACGCTGCACACCATGTTCATGACGCAGTACACCGAGCTATGGAATGCGGTGGACCCGATTGCCGAGCGCATTCGCTCGCTGGGCCATGTGGCGCCGGGCTCGTATGCCGATTTTGGCAAGCTCGCCAGCGTGCCCGACGCACCCAGCAAGCCCCCCAAGGCGCTGGACATGGTGCGCGTGCTGGTCGAGGGCCATGAAGCCGTGGCACGCACCGCGCGCAGCCTGTTCTCGTTGGTCGACAAGGCCAGCGACGAGCCCACGGCCGACCTGCTGACCCAGCGCCTGACGGTGCATGAGCAGGCCGCGTGGATGTTGCGCTCTTTGCTGGAAGACTGATTCCCTTCGCTGGATCATGGGGCGTGTCTGCTGCCGGCGCTCATTTCTGGCAGTGGACCTTCACCGTGGCGCCGTGACCTGGCCAGACACACACCATGCCCTCTACCAGCCAGCACGGCCCGGGTGCAGAGCTTGAAATCAAGCTGGCCCTGCCCACGGCCGACCCCGCTAGCCTGGCCCGTCAACTGGCGCGTTTGCCAGCGCTGGCGCGCCGCAAGCCCGTGCGCAAGCAGGTGGACAACATCTACTTCGACACACCCGCGCAGGCCTTGCGCGCCCAACGCATGGCCCTGCGCCTGCGCCGGGTGGGCGGGGATGACGCGCCGCAGTGGCTGCAAACCTTCAAGACCAGCGACGGCGGTGATTCCGCACTGAGCCTGCGTGGTGAGTGGGAGGTGCCGGTGCCGGGGCCCGCGCTGGTGCAGGCCGCTTTGCAGGCCGCGCCCCCCTGGCAACGCCTGGACCCCGAGGGCGCGGTGTTTGCCGCGCTGCAGCCGTGCTTTGCCACGGCATTTGAACGCACGGCCTGGACGGTGCGCCGGCGCGATGGCAGTGTGATCGAGGTGGCACTGGACCTGGGGCAGATCACCAGCGGACAGCGCAGCGTGCCGATTTGCGAGCTGGAGCTGGAGCTGCTGGCGGGTGCGCCCACCGCGCTGTTCGATCTGGCGCGGCACATCGCGCTGCACATCGCCGTGCTGCCGCTGGCGGCCAGCAAGGCGCAGCGCGGCCACGCGCTGCGCGATGGCACGCTGGACACCCCCCTGCGCGCTCGCCCGCAGCCACTGGGCGGCGACGTCGCCTGGCACCACATGGTGCAGCCCGTGCTGGGCGAGATGTTTGCCCAGTTCACCGCCAACCTGAACGCTTTGCGCCATTGCGATGATCCGGAACTGGTGCACCAGGCCCGGGTGGGCTGGCGGCGCTTTCGCGGCGCCGTGCGCCTGTTCAAGCCTGCCGTGCCCGCGCAGGCGTTGCCCTCGTGGCAGGGGCTGCAACCCCTGCTGACCGCGCTGGGCGAGTTGCGCGACCTGGATGTGGCGTGTACCCAGACCCTGCCCGCGCTGCAAAACGCCTTTGTGGCCGAGTGCGCCGAGCGAATGCAGGCTTGGCAGGCCATGGAGCTGGCGTTTCGCCACGCCGCGGTGCAGCAGCGCCGGGCGGTGCGCCATGCGTTGCAGGCGCCGGCGGTGGGCTCCGACTTGCTGGCCATCACCCTGTGGCTGGACGACATGTCCCGGCCGCAGGCCTGGGGCGACAGCCCGGGTTTGCCCGGAAAAACCGTGCGCCGCTGGGTGCGCCAGCGTATCCAGCGGCTGCATGCGCAATGGAAAAAGGCGCTGCGCGACAGCACCCACGCCGAAAGCCAGCACCGCGCGCGCATTCTGGCCAAGCGCCTGCGCTACAACATCGAGGCCTTGTGCCCGCTCTTGCCCGCCCGCACGCAACGCTGGCTGCAGCAGGCCAGCGGTGTGCAGGCGGGGATTGGCGCATCACGCGATCTGTTGCAGGCCGGTGTGCTGGCCCAGCGGCTGGCAGTGGACCGGGGCATTGTGGCGTTTCTGCGCGGCTATGCCGCCGGCCGGGCGGGTGTGCCCTGGGCATCGCAGCTGCCGGGTAGCGTATAAAGCGCCTTTTCCTGGCAAGCCCGCCAGCGCGTTCGGGTGGCTGCGCTCGCCGCTTTCCTCTGCCGTCCTTTCGTCGCCCGCTCTCGTTTGTTTTCCGTTGGTTTCAGCATGACTCCTTCCCCGCGCAGCCGCTTTTCCCTGTACCTTGACCTGATCCGCTGGAATCGGCCTGCCGGCTGGTTGGTGTTGATCTGGCCCACGCTCAGCGCGCTGTGGGTGGCAGCAGGCGGGTTTCCCGGCTGGCATCTGCTGGCGGTGTTTGTGCTGGGCACCATCCTGATGCGCAGCGCCGGTTGCTGCATCAACGACGTGGCCGACCGCGACTTTGACCGCCACGTCAAGCGCACGGCGCAGCGGCCCATCACCTCGGGCCAGGTCTCGGTCAAGGAAGCGCTGGCGCTGGGCGCGGTGCTGGCCCTTGTTTCGCTCGGGCTGGTGCTCACCACCAACTGGGCAGCGGTGGCCTGGTCGGTTCCCGCGCTGCTGGTGACCATTCTTTATCCGTTCACCAAGCGCTTTTTTGCCATGCCGCAGGCGGTGCTGGGCATTGCCTTCAACTTCGGCATCGTGATTGCGTTTGCCGCCGTGCGGGGCGAAGTGCCGGACACGGCCTGGCTGCTGTGGCTGGGCAACCTGTTTTGGGTGCTGGCCTACGACACCGAATACGCCATGGTGGACCGCGATGATGACCTGAAGATCGGCATGAAAACCTCGGCCATCACGCTCGGGCGTTTTGATGTGGCGGCCATTGTGGTGTTCTACCTGTTATTTTTGGGTTTTTGGGTGCTAGCGCTTATCCCGCTTGCGCTAGGTGCTATTTTTTATATAGCAATTGCCCTGGCGCTGGCCCAGGTAGGGTGGCACTGGTGGCTGATCCGCACACGCACGCGAGAGGGGTGTTTTCGCGCGTTTCGCATGAACCACTGGGTGGGGTTCACGCTGTTTGCCGGCATTGTGGGCAGCAGCCTGGTGCGCTGATGGCCGCACTTGCCATGCTTGGCGGGCTTTTGGCGAGCTAATTGTGTTTTGTCCTACAACGGGCCATGGCACTTGTCCCGATGATCCAGGGCTCGGTGTGCTGCCTGGGGTCATCCCGCTGCGCCTAAGGCCTTTCGGCATGGTGCTGCACCCCATTGGCAGCCGATGATTTCATTTCTTGCGGGCTCCTGTCCAGGACAGGGGCAAGCTCATCTGGTGATTTATGCGAATCCTATACGTCGAGGACAACCGTGAGTTGCGCGAGACGATTGGCATGCTCATGGAGGCGGAAGGCCGGACAGTGACTTCATGCGCCACGGCCGAAGAAGCACTGAAACTGGATGCGCAGCAGGGTTTCGATCTGCTGGTGTCCGATGTCAGCCTGCCGGGCATGTCCGGAACCGAACTTGCCCGCCAGCTGCTGGCCGAAGATCCTGGGCGGCGGGTGGTGCTGTGCTCGGGCTACCCGCTGGGTGGCTATCCCGACGCCTGGGGCCCCAACGTGCGCACCTTGCTCAAGCCGTTTGAGCTAGAAGAACTTGAGCAATTGCTCGGCTCCATCCAGCAAGCCGTGGCACGGTCGGACGCCTGACGCTTTTGTGGGTTTTTCTGAGCGCAGAACCCGCTTTCACTGCGGCTCAGGTGTTCGACCACTTTTCTGCCGCTGGTGACACCCGGGGTAACTCCACCAAAAAGCGTGTTGTGCCGTCTTGCGAGTGCACATCGATACGGCCCCCGTGCGCCCGAACGACCTGATGGGCAATGAACAACCCCAACCCCAGCCCCTGGTGGCGGCCCGGTGCGCGGTCGCGGCCCCGAAAAGGGTCGAAGAGGTGCGGCAGCAGTTCTGGCGCGATGGTGCCGCCGTTGGAGACCGCCACCGTCACCACGCGCGCCTGGGTGCCATCCACGGCCACCCGCACGGGCTGGTCGGGGGCGCCGTGGTGGATCGCGTTGCCGACAATATTGGTGGCCACCTGGCACAGGCGCTCACTGTCCCATACACCCGCCATATCGCCCTGCAGCACGGATTCGATGTTGCGGTCGGGGAAGCTCGTCTGCACTTCGTCCAGCGTGCGCTGCACAATGGATTGCATGTCGGCACGCCCCAGTTGCAGCGCCAAACCACCGGCGTGGCGGATGCGGGTCACATCCAGCAGGTCTTCGATCATGCGGCCCATGCGCTGGCTGCTGCTCAGCACCCGGTCAGCAAGGACGGCGACCCGGTCGGTGTCGGGCTGCCGCTTGAGCACCGTGGCCGCAGCGCTGATGGACATGAGCGGGGTGCGCAGGTCGTGGCTGAGCACGGCCGTGAACATTTCATTGACGCGCAGCGCCGCCGTGCGTTCCTCCAGTTCGCGCGCCTGTGCCTGCTTGCGGCGCTGCAACTCGAAGAAAACGTTGGCCTTGTTGATCAGCATGTGGGGATCAATGGGCTTGTAAAGAAAGTCCACCGCGCCACTTTCGTAGCCCCGAAACTGCCAGTTGTGTTCGCGCGATCCCGCCGTGATGAAGATCAGCGGAATATGCCGCGTGCGCTCGCTACCGCGAATGAGCTCAGCCAGCTCGAACCCGCTCATCTCAGGCATCTGCACATCCAGCAAGGCCAGCGCCACATCGGAGTGGGTCAGTAACAGTTCCAGGGCCTCGGGCCCCGACTGTGCCTTGAGGATTTCAAGCCCGTCACGCTGCAACAGCGCTTCCAGAGCGATCAGGTTTTCCGGAACGTCATCGACAAGCAGGCATTTGATGCAGTCGGTAGATGGCATGGGACGTTTCAACGATAGAGGGCGTGTGGAGGTGGAAACTGCCGGCATCACAGCAAGCAATTTTCATGCAGATGGGCCAGCAGGTCGGCAATACCTGCGGGTGGCAAGACATGGTGGACCGCAACGCGTGCCAGGGCGGCATGGGGCATGGCAGGCATGGAAGCGCTGGCGGGGTCCTGCACCACGACCAGCCCGCCTGCGGCGGCAATGGCCTGCAGGCCGCGTGCGCCATCTTCATTGGCACCCGACAGCAAAATGCCCAGCAGGCGCTCACCATACTGGTCGGCTGCGGACTCGAACAGAACGTCGATCGAGGGGCGCGAAAAATGCACGGGCGCATCCACCGACAACGCGAGCCTCGGCCCGGCGTCCACCAGCAGGTGGTAGTCCGGCGGCGCAAAGTACACCGTGCCCGGAGCAATTGCATCCTTGTCGTGCGCCTCCTTCAGGGGTAGGCCGCAGCGGTGGCGGAAGATCTCTGCCAGCAGGCTGGGCCGGTCGCGCGGCAGGTGCATCACCACCAACACCGCCGCGCGCAGGGTGGCAGGCAGGGCAGGCAACATGTACAACAGCGCGTCGATGCCACCGGACGAGCCGCCCACCACGATGGCGTCGTAGCCCGCTGAGGGGGGCCGAGCCTGGGGTGATTGCAAAGAAGTCGGCATCACAGGCCCGCCTTCTTCCGGTAGATGCGGTTTTCCGAAACAAAGTCATCAAACGCTTCCGTGTGCGTAGAAAACCTCAACGACTCTTTGGAGCCCAGGCCCAGGAACCCCCGGTGGCACAGCGCGTCGCGAAACAGCCCGAGCGCGCGGTTCTGGAGCTCGCGGTCAAAATAGATCAGTACATTGCGGCACGACACAAGGTGCATCTCGGCAAACACGCTGTCGGTGGCCAGGCTGTGGTCCGAGAACACCATGTGCTCACGCAGGGATTTGTCAAAAACCACCCGCCCGTAGCGCGCGGTGTAGTAGCTGGACAGCGAGCCGCGCCCACCGGAGCGGGCATGGTTCTCGGTGAAAGCTGCGATACGCGCCATGTCGAACACGCCGGATTCGGCCGCGCGCAGGGCATGCGGGTTGATGTCGGTGGCATAGATCAGCGTGCGGTCCAGCAGCCCTTCTTCCTGTAGCAGGATGGCCAGCGAATAAACCTCTTCGCCAGTGCTGCAGCCTGCCACCCACACCCTTAGCGAAGGGTAGGTGCGCAGCAGCGGCACCACCTCGTCACGCAGCGCGCGAAAGTAGCTGGGGTCGCGAAACATGTCGCTGACCTGGACCGTGAGGTATTCCAGCAGCGCCGGGAATACGGTGGGGTCGTGCAGCACGCGGTCTTGCAGTTGCGACAGTGTCTTGCAGTCAAAATGCAACAGCGCCGAGCCCAGGCGCCGCTTGAGCGACGCCTGGGCATACCCCCGAAAGTCGTAGTGGTAGCGGTGAAAAATCGCGTCGATCAGCAGGCGCTGCTCGATGTCGGCGATGCGCGCTTTCTTCTGGTACGGCATAGGTGCTGGCGGGCTGGGGGGCGGTGCCTGGCTATTTGGGCATCCACACTCGCACCAGCGACAGGAGCTTTTCCACGTCCAGAGGCTTGGGGATGTAGTCGTTGGCACCGGCGGCCAGGCACTTTTCCTGGTCGTCCTTCATGGCCTTGGCTGTGAGCGCAATGATGGGCAGGCGGCGCCATTCGGGGCGGTTGCGGATCTCGCGCATGGCGGTGTAGCCGTCCATCTCGGGCATCATGATATCCATCAGCACCAGGTCGATCACCGGGCTGTCCGCATTGCCCGCGCGCGCCAGCTTGTCCAGCGCTTCACGCCCGTTGCGGGCAATTTCGACCCGAATGCCTGTGGGTTCCAGGATGCTGGAGAGCGCAAATACATTGCGCACATCGTCCTCCACCACCAATACGGTGCGGCCTTCCAGTGCCGACTCGCGGTTGCGCGCGGTCTGAAGCATCTGGCGGTGCTCAGCCGACAAATCAGACTCCACCTGGTGCAAAAACAACGTGACCTCGTCCAGCAGTCGCTCTGGTGAGCGAGCGTCCTTGATGATGATGGACTTGGAGAACCGAAGCAGCTTTTGCTCTTCATCGCGCGACAGGGCGCCGCCGGTGTAAACGATCACGGGCGGAAACGACACCCCGTCCTGCTCGGTCATCTGCTGCAGCAGCTCGTAGCCATTCAGGTCGGGCAGGTTCAGGTCCATCACCATGCAGTCGAACGTGGAGCCGCGCAGGTGATTGAGCGCGGCGGCGGCGGTGCCGGCGCCCACAATTTCCACATCCTCGCTGCTGAGCAGGTGCCGCACGCTCTCGCGCTGGCGCTCGTCGTCTTCCACCACCAGCACGCGGCGCAGGTGCTGGGTGAATTTGGCTTCCAGCCGCTGCAGGGCCTGCACCAGCTCTTCGCGTTTGACGGGCTTGAGCGCATAGCCAATCGCGCCTCGTCCCATGGCCTCCTGGGAATAGTCGGCCACCGACACCACATGCACCGGGATGTGGCGGGTAGCGGGGTTGCGCTTGAGCTGGTCGAGCACACCCAGGCCCGAAAAATCGGGCAGATTCACATCCAGCACAATGGCGCTGGGCAGGCTTTGCGCTGCAAAAGCCAGGCCGTCGGCCGCGTTGTAGGCCAGATGGCATTCAAAGTCCATCTCACGGGCGAGGTCGCACAGGATCTGGGCAAAACGCTTGTCGTCCTCGATCACCAGAATGCTGCGCGGCCCGGCGCGAACCGGGACAGGCTGGGCCACGGCAGCGATGGCGGAAGCTGAAGAGCCTGCGGGAACAGGCGCAGGCTGTCCCGCAGTGGGCCCTGTCTGGACGGTCGACGGTGTGCCGGAGGGCGCTTCGGGCGTTGCCGAGTCGAGAGGCGCCACAGCGCGGGGCTCCGCCGGTTGCTGCGGCACGAGTCGCATAGGCACCATGAGCGTGAAAACACTGCCTTCGCCGGGCACGCTGTGCACCGTAAGGGTGCCTCCCAGAAGGTGCGCCAGATCCCGTGATATCGACAGGCCCAGCCCCGTGCCGCCGTATTTGCGGTGGGTGCTGCCATCGGCTTGGCGGAAGGCTTCAAAAATCAGGGCTTGTTGGTGGGGGGGGATGCCGATGCCGGTGTCCTTCACTGCGAACGACAGCGTGTCGTCGGGGTTGCGCGACACATGCAGTGCCACGGCGCCCTTGTCGGTGAACTTGAGCGCGTTGGACAGCAGGTTCTTGAGCACCTGGCCCAGGCGCTGTGGGTCGGTTTCGAAGCCGGCAGGTGCGTCGGGCGCCACGGTGGTGGTGAGCTCCAGGCCTTTTTCCTGCGCCACTGGGCGCAACGGGTCAACCAGCGCCTGCAGCGTCCGGGCGATGTTAACGGGTTCTACCTCTACGGTGGCTTGTCCGGATTCGATCTTCGCCAGGTCCAGGATGTCGTTGATCAGCGCCAGCAGGTCGTTGCCCGCGGCGTAGATCGTCTGCGCAAACTTCACCTGCTCGGGGCTCAGGTTGCCGGGCTTGTTGTCGGCCAGCAGCTTGGCCAGGATGAGTGTGGAGTTCAGCGGCGTGCGCAGTTCGTGGCTCATATTGGCCAGAAATTCGCTTTTGTATTGGCTGGCCAAAGCCAGTTCGCGGGCCTTGTCCGTCATGGCGCTTTGGGCGCGCAGCAGCTGCTCGCGCTGGTGTTCCAGCTGTTGGGTTTGCGCTTCCAGGTTGGCATTGGTCTGTTCCAGCTCGGTCTGCTGGACTTCCATTTGCGCTTGCGACTCTTGAAGGATGCGGCTTTGCTGTTCCAGCTCTTCGTTGTTGACGCGCAGCTCTTCCTGTTGGGTCTGCAGTTCTTCGGACTGGCGTTGGGTTTCTTCCAGCAGCTCTTGCAGGCGGTTGCGGTCGATACCCGAGCGTATGGCCACGGCCAGCATCTCGGATGCACGCTCCAGCAGGCTGCGCTCGGCGTCGCTCACGGGGCGATAAAAGCCCAGCTCTATAACGGCAAACACTTCGCCGTTTTCCACGGCTGGCGCAATCAGCAGCTGGGTGGGGCTGGCCTGCCCGGTGCTGGATGAGACCGGCAGGTAGCCGGGCGGTACATCGCGCACGTCCAGCAGCTGGCGCGCGCGCGCGGCTTGCCCCACCAAACCTTCGTCGCTCAGAAGCTTTTGCGCCAGGCGCTCGCGTGGCAAGGCATAGCCGCCGAACAGCGTAAAGCCGCCGTTGCGGTCCGCCACATACCCGGCACCCACCTGGGCCCTGAGGTAGGTGGCCAGGTATCCGAGTGCCAGCTGGCCCACATCTTCCAGCCGGTGGTCGCCCTGGATGCGCTGGCCCAGGCCGGTAAGCCCTGCGGACACCCAGGACTGCTGGCTCTTGGCTCGGTATTCGCGCGCCGTGATGGCGGCTGACAGACAGATCAGCGCCAGCAGCACCATTGAGCCACCCGCCGAGTACAGGTTGGAGTTGCTCGCGGCGTTGACCCACTCCTGACGCCGCTCGGCCAGTTGCTGGTTTTGCTGGACGCGCAAGCTTTCTGCAACGTCGCGCATCCGGTCCATGATGCTTTTGCCGGCTCCGGAATGCACCAGTCCCATTGCACCCACCGCATCACCGTTTTTGCGCAGCGCCAGAGCTTCATTGAGTTCGCGCAGCTTCAGCTGGGTCAGCTCTTCCAGTTGCACCACCAGTTGCTGGTGGGCAGGGTCGCTTCTTGAGCTGAATTCGAGTTCGGCCAGGTGCTTGGAGAGTGTCGTCACTGCCTGTTGATAGGGCTGCAGGTAGGCCATGTCTCCGGTCAGGAGGTAGCCACGCTGGCTGCTCTCTGCATCCCTGACCGCCGCGTTGAAAAAATTGAGCTGTCGCATCGCCAGGGAGGTGAGGTCCATGGCGTGCACGGCATCGGAGCGCGTCTCGGCGGACCGGAAATTGACGATGGCGATGACGAGGGTGGCGAGGGCCGCCACCACAAAACCTGCCACCAGCGCGCGAGGAATGGCGAAACGCGAGGCGGCCTGGGGGCTCGAAGAACGGGGCATGCGTTGCAGGTCCGTGAGGTTGCTGGAGCGAAGACTTTACCGGGTTTACGGCAGACTGGGCAGCAGGGCAGCGCACCCTTGGCGTGTGCAACGGCCCGGCCGCTGTGGGCGCCAAGCCGGCGGTCACCACGTTGGCGTCACCAACTCTGAGGCCATTGCTCGGCCATTGCTCGGCCATTGTCCGGCCGCTACTCGCGCGGCGGGTGGCCATCGCCCACCCGGTCTGAAGGCGCGTGACCGCCATATCGCAGTCGCTGCGAAAACTGGCATTGCAAACGCGAGCATTGCGCAGGGCCGAGTGGATGTGCCCATGCATCATGGCGTTCTGCTTGGTTGTATGCCATTTTATGGCTCTCGCGCTTTGTGGGTAAGCGAGACACGCTATTGTTTGTATAGCAATTTTTGCCAGAATTCGCGCGGCACTTTTGTAGGTACTGTGGCGTGTCACAGTGATCCTGATCCGCATACGTACGCGTGGAGGCGCTTCACCGCAATTTTCAGGTGAGCACGCCGGTGTTGGCGTGCCTCGCAGGCCGTCACATGCTGCGGCTAATGCTCATTAAATAATAGCTGTTAGCGCTTTATGGATAAGGGCTAGACGGCAAAACACTCATATTGTGCCAAATCAGGCTCCGAATTCATCGCCCAGCTCGTGGGCCCGATGTTGCGCGGCGCGCATGGCGGCCTCGAAGCTGGCCGCCACGCCCGCTGCCTCCATCGACTGCAGCGCCGCATAGGTGGTGCCGCCCTGGGAGGTGACACGCTGGCGCAGCACGGACGGCGGATCGTCCGAGCGTCGCGCCAGCTCGGACGCACCCACAAACGTACCCACGGCCAGCTGGTGCGCCTGCTGCTCGGTCAACCCCATGCCAGTGCCCGCACGCGTCATGGCTTCGAGGAAATAAAAGACATACGCAGGTCCCGAACCCGACAGTGCCGTGACCGCGTCCAGCTGCGGCTCGCTATCCACCCACAGAAACTCGCCCGTCGTGGCCATGATGGCCTCGATGCTTTGCCGCTCTGGCGCACTGACGGCGGGGCGGGCATACAGCGCGCTCATGCCCTTGCCCACCAGCGCGGGCGTGTTGGGCATGGTGCGCACTATGCGCTCGGTGCCCAGCCACTGGGCGATGCTGTCCGAGCGGATGCCTGCGGCCACGCTCAGGTGCAGTGCGCCCTGCGTGTGGGCTTTGGCCTGGGCGGCCGCGTCCCTGAAGGTCTGGGGCTTGACGGCCCACACCACGATCTGTGCCCGCTGCAGCGCTGGGCCGGCTTCGGCCTGGGCTTCGATGCCATAGTTCTTGCGCAGTGCCTCACGCGCCTCGGCCCAGGGCTCGACCACCTCGATCTGGCTGGCCGGGTGGCCCTGGTGGATCAGTCCGCCAATGATGGCGCTGGCCATGTTGCCGCCGCCGATGAAGGCGATGGTGGTGAGGAGACGGGATGCGGCGGGTTGGCTCATGGGACGTGCAAGGTGGCAACAACGGGGACCATGATGGTAGCGCCGTCGCACCGGGGTGTTTCGGCGCGCTGCTTATTCACTCTGCTGTCGTTTGCCGCACGGCGTGTTCCCAGTTGGCCATCAGCTCCTGCGCGCGCGCATTGCTGAGCGTGGGCAAAAAACGCCGGTCCGCGCGCCACAGTTGCGAGAGTTCGTCGGTGCTGCGGTACACCCCGCTCGACAGTCCCGCCAGGTAGGCTGCGCCCAGCGCCGTGGTCTCAATGACGGCGGGGCGCACCACAGGAATGCCCAGCAGGTCGGCCTGGAACTGCATCAGCAGGTCATTGATGCAGGCGCCGCCGTCCACGCGCAGCTCGCTCACTGGCGCGCCACCGGCGGCCACGGCATCGCGGCTCATGGCCAGCAGCAGGGCAGCGCTCTGGTAGGCAATGCTCTCCAGCGCCGCGCGCGCAATGTGGCCCAGCGTGGTGCCGCGCGTGAGGCCTGTGATGGTGCCGCGTGCATCGGGTTTCCAGTAGGGTGCGCCCAGGCCGGTGAAGGCGGGCACCATCATCACGCCGCCCGAATCGGGCACGCTTTCGGCCAGCGCCTGCACCTCGCCGCTCGAATCAATGGCGCGCAGCCCGTCGCGCAGCCACTGCACCACGGCGCCGCCGACGAAGACGGAGCCTTCCATCGCAAATTCGGGCCGCGCGGTGGCTTGTGCCGCGCTGGTGGTCAGCAACCCGTTGTGGGATGTCTGGAACGTGCCGCCCGTGTGCATCAGCATGAAGCAGCCCGTGCCATAGGTGTTCTTGGCCATGCCCGCGGTAAAGCAGGCCTGGCCGAACAGCGCGCTCTGCTGGTCGCCCGCCACGCCGCCGATGCGGATGCTGTGGCCCAGCAGGTCGGGGGCGATGTCGCCAAAGTGGGCGGCCGAGGGCAGCACCTCTGGCAGCAATGCTTTGGGGATGCGCAGCAGCGCCAGCAGATCGTCGTCCCACTGGTTGGTGTGCACATTGAACAGCATGGTGCGCGCGGCGTTGCTCACGTCCGTCACATGCACCTGGCCGTGGGTGAGTTTCCACATCAGCCAGCTGTCCACCGTGCCAAAGGCCAGCTCGCCGCGCTCGGCCGCGTTGCGCGCGCCGGGAACGTGGTCCAGCATCCACTGCAGCTTGGTGCCCGAGAAGTAGGCATCCACCAGCAGGCCGGTCTTGGCCTGGATGGCGGCGGCATGGCCTTGCTCGCGCAGTTGGGCGCAGGCAGGCTCGGCGCGCCGGTCTTGCCACACGATGGCGTGGTGCACGGGCTGGCCGGTGTGGCGGTTCCACAGCACGGTGGTCTCGCGCTGGTTGGTGATGCCCACGGCGCGCACGGCGCTGGCCGCAATGTCCGCCTTGGCCAGCGCATCGCGTGCGGTGGCGAGCTGCGTGCGCCAGATCTCCAGCGGGTCGTGCTCCACCCAGCCGGGCTGGGGGTAGATCTGCGGCAGCTCCAGCTGGGCCTGCGCCACGATGTGGCCGCCTTCGTCAAAGACGATGCTGCGCGAGCTGGAGGTGCCTTGGTCGAGGGCGAGCAGGTAGGTCATGGTGACGAGGGGCTCCGAAAGGTATGAATCCACATAGTGTCCACGGCGGTCGAGCAGCGCACGGCCCAGGCCAGCGGACGCCGAGCAAGGGCCGCCCCGCAGCGAGGGCGTCGTCCCCCACCGGGGGAAGGCGCCGTAGGCGACTCAGGGGGGCTTCTGTCATGCGGCGACAGTGCAGATCACCTCGGCATCCTGCAGCAGCGCTGGAAACGGCTCTGGCGGCGGCGCGTCGGTGAAGAGGCGGTCGATCTGCGCCAGTGTGGCCAGCTGCACCATGGCTGGCCTGTTGAACTTGCTGTGGTCGGCCGCAAGCCACACCTCGCGCGCGTGTTCGATGATGGTTTGCGCCACCTTCACTTCGCGGTAGTCGAAGTCGCGCAGCGAGCCATCGGGTTCGATGCCCGAGATGCCGATGAGCGCGATGTCCACCCTGAACTGGCGGATGAAGTCCACCGCCGCCTCGCCCACGATGCCGCGGTCGCGGGCGCGTACCACGCCGCCGGCCACGATCACCTCGCAGTCGGGGTTGCCGCACAAGATGGCGGCCACGTTCAGGTTGTTGGTGATCACGCGCAGGCCCCGGTGGTGCAGCAGGGCCTTGGCAATGGCCTCGGTGGTGGTGCCGATGTTGAGGATCAGCGAGCAGCCATTGGGCACCTGCTGCGCCACGGCGCGTGCAATGCGCGCCTTGCCTTCGGCGTGCAGCGTTTCGCGCTGGGTGTGCGCCAGGTTTTCCACCGTGGAGCTGGGCACGCGCACGCCGCCATGAAAGCGCGTGAGCAAGCCCGACTCTGCCAGGCGCTGCACGTCACGGCGCACGGTCTGCAGGGTCACGCCCAGGGTGTCGGCCAGTTGCTCCACCGTGGCGGATTTGCGCGCGCGGACTTCTTCAAGAAGCAGCAGTTGTCGGGGATTCGTATTCACGCGTCTTAGTTGGCTAGTGGGTACAGCTACTTTAAATCGAACAAAAAGGAACTTGTTAAGGGTAAACCTTGATTCAATATGATCAAAAAAGAACAAAAATGAACGGAATCGAAAAGAGAGCGGCAACCGTGTTTGCCGGGGGCGGAACTCCGTTCATCAGGCCTTCGGGCGACAAAGAAAGGCAAGCGTGATGCAGCTGGCATTGGACAGCATCAGCAAGAGGGTGGGGGCGCAGACCTGGCTGTATGACATGAGCCTGGCGCTCCAGGGCGGCGCCGTCACGGTGCTGCTGGGGGCCACGCAGGCGGGCAAGACCAGCCTGATGCGCATCATGGCCGGGCTGGATGCGCCCTCGTCGGGCACCGTCAAGGTCGATGGCGTGGATGTGACCGGCATGCCTGTGCGCGAGCGCAATGTGGCCATGGTGTACCAGCAGTTCATCAACTACCCATCGATGAAGGTGGCGGCCAACATTGCGTCGCCCCTGAAGCTGCGCGGCGAAAAGAACATCGACGCCCGGGTGCGCGAGATTGCCAGCCGTTTGCACATCGACATGTTTCTGGACCGCTATCCGGCGGAACTCTCTGGCGGGCAGCAGCAGCGCGTGGCGCTGGCCCGCGCCCTGGCCAAGGGTGCGCCGCTGATGCTGCTGGACGAACCCCTGGTGAATCTGGACTACAAGCTGCGCGAAGAACTGCGCGAAGAGCTGACCCAGCTGTTTGCTGCGGGGCAATCCACGGTGGTGTACGCCACCACCGAGCCGGGCGAGGCCCTGCTGCTGGGCGGCTACACCGCTGTGCTCGACGAAGGCCAGTTGCTGCAATACGGCCCCACGGCCGAGGTCTTCCATGCGCCCAACTCGCTGCGTGTGGCGCGGGCTTTCAGCGACCCGCCGATGAACCTCATCGCCGCGTCTGCCGCCCCGGGCGGCGTGCGCCTGGAGGGTGGTGCGGAGCTGGCCCTGCATCTGCCGCAAGGTGTGGCCACTGCGGCCGGGCTCACGGTGGGTGTGCGCGCCAGTGCGTTGCGCGTGGCGGCCCGCCCGGGCGACATCAGCGTGGCTGGAGTGGTAGAGCTGGCCGAAATTTCGGGCTCCGACACCTTTGTGCACGCGGCCACGCCCTGGGGCGACCTGGTGGCGCAGCTGACCGGCGTGCACTACTTTGAACTGGGCACGCCCATCACGCTGCACCTGGACCCGGCGCAGGCCTATGTGTTTGGCGCGGATGGCCGACTGGCCTGGGCGCCCGCGCGGCCCGTCACTGCACAAGGAGGGCGCTGACATGGCCCGCATCAGCCTGGATCTGGCGCATTCGTACAAGCCCAACCCGCAGCAGGACAGCGACTACGCGCTGCTGCCCCTGAAGATGGAGTTCGAGGATGGCGGCGCGTATGCGCTGCTCGGGCCCTCGGGCTGCGGCAAGACGACCATGCTCAACATCATGTCGGGCCTGCTGGTGCCGTCGCACGGCAAGGTGCTGTTTGATGGCCGCGACGTGACCCGTGCCAGCCCGCAGGAGCGCAACATTGCGCAGGTGTTTCAGTTCCCCGTGATCTACGACACCATGACGGTGGCCGAGAACCTGGCGTTCCCGCTGAAGAACCGCAAGGTGCCCGAAGCGCAGATCAAGGAACGCGTGGGTGTGATTGCCGAGATGCTGGAGATGAGCCACCAGCTCAATCTGCGTGCGGCGGGCCTGTCGGCCGACCAGAAGCAGAAGATATCGCTGGGCCGCGGCCTCGTGCGTTCCGACGTGGCGGCGGTGCTTTTCGACGAGCCGCTCACGGTGATCGACCCGCACCTCAAGTGGCAACTGCGCCGCAAGCTCAAGCAGATCCACCACGAGCTCAAGCTCACGCTGATTTATGTGACGCACGACCAGGTGGAGGCCCTGACCTTTGCCGACCAGGTGGTGGTGATGACGCGCGGTCGCGCTGTGCAGGTGGGTTCGGCAGACGCGCTGTTCGAGCGGCCTGCGCACGTGTTTGTGGGCCACTTCATCGGATCCCCGGGTATGAACTTCCTGCCGGCACAGTCTGAGGGAGCCACCCTGTCGGTGGCGGGGCAGCGGCTGGCGCAACCGGCCGGGCGGAGCTTGCCAGGCGGAGCGCTCCAGGTGGGCATACGGCCCGAATACCTGGCGCTGGCGCAGCCCGAACAGGCAGGTGCACTGCCTTGCACGGTGGCGCAGGTGCAGGACATCGGCACCTACCTCATGCTGACCGCCAAGGTGGGTGAGCACACGCTCAAGGCGCGGTTCAGCCCTGAAACGCGGCTCCCGTCGGCGGGTGATGCGGTGTGGCTGCAGGTGCTCGGTGAGCACACCTGCTTCTATCAAAACGAGGAGCTCCTGGCGTGATGGACTACCCCCTGAGCCGCTCCGCGGCTTCCCCCCGGAAGGGGGACGACGCCCTTTGCTGCGGGGCGGCCCTTGCTGGGCGTCTCCCCGATGCCACCATGCTTGGTGCAGATGCCGTCGGTGAATCGCCACTTTGTGGAGAACGAACATGAGTTCGACAACGAAACCGGTGAACCAGAAGGCGTGGTTCCTGATCCTGCCGGTCATCATCTGCGTGGCCTTCTCGGCCATCGTGCCGCTGATGACGGTGGTCAACTATTCAGTGCAGGACATCATTTCGCCCGATCGCCGGGTGTTTGTCGGCACCGAGTGGTTTGCGGCGGTGATGCGCGACGAGGAACTGCATGCCGCGCTGTGGCGACAGCTCACCTTCTCGCTGGCCGTGCTGGCGGTGGAGATTCCGCTGGGCATCCTGCTGGCGCTGTCCATGCCCGCGCAGGGCTGGAAGTCGTCAGCCGTGCTGGTGGTGGTGGCGCTGTCGCTGCTGATTCCCTGGAATGTGGTGGGCACCATCTGGCAGATCTATGGCCGTGCCGATATCGGCCTGATGGGCCGCATGCTGCAACAGGCGGGCATCGAATACAGCTACACCGGCAACGCCACGCAAGCCTGGCTCACGGTGCTGCTGATGGATGTGTGGCACTGGACGCCGCTGGTCGCCTTGCTCGCCTTCGCCGGGCTGCGCTCCATCCCCGATGCGTACTACCAGGCGGCCCGCATCGACGGGGCCAGCAAGTTCGCGGTGTTCCGCTACATCCAGCTGCCCAAGATGCGCGGCGTGCTGATGATTGCCGTGCTGCTGCGCTTCATGGACAGCTTCATGATCTACACCGAGCCCTTTGTGCTCACGGGCGGCGGGCCGGGCAATGCCACCACCTTCCTCAGCCAGTACCTCACGACCAAGGCGGTGGGCCAGTTCGACCTGGGCCCTGCGGCGGCGTTCTCGCTGATCTATTTCTTCATCATCCTGCTGCTGTGCTTCATCCTCTACAACTGGATGCAGCGCGTGGGCACCGCCAGCAACGAAGGGGCCGGCCATGAATGAAAAACGCTTCCACAAGCGGTCGATCTTCCTCGTCGCCTATCTGATCTTTGCCGTGTTGCCCATCTACTGGATGGTCAACATGAGCTTCAAGACCAACGAAGAAATCCTCTCGACCTTCACGTTCTTCCCCCAGCACTTCACGTGGGACAACTACAAGACCATCTTTACCGATGAGTCTTGGTATTCGGGGTACATCAACAGCCTGATCTATGTGGCCATCAACACGGTGATTTCGCTCACCGTGGCGCTGCCCGCGGCCTATGCATTCAGCCGCTACCAGTTCCTCGGCGACAAGCATGTGTTCTTCTGGCTGCTGACCAACCGCATGACGCCGCCGGCCGTGTTCCTGCTGCCGTTCTTCCAGCTTTACACCACGGTGGGGCTGATGGACACGCACATTGCCGTGGCACTGGCGCACCTCTTGTTCAACGTGCCGCTGGCGGTGTGGATTCTGGAAGGTTTCATGAGCGGCATTCCGCGCGAGATCGACGAGACCGCCTACATCGATGGCTACAGCTTTCCGCGATTCTTCATCAAGATTTTTCTGCCCCTCATCAAGGCGGGCGTTGGTGTGGCGGCGTTCTTTTGCTTCATGTTCAGCTGGGTCGAATTGCTGCTGGCGCGCACCCTGACGAGCGTGAACGCCAAGCCCATCGTCGCGACGATGACGCGCACCGTCAGCGCATCCGGCATGGACTGGGCGACGCTGGCTGCAGCAGGGGTGCTGACCATCGTGCCGGGCGCCATCGTGATCTGGTTTGTTCGCCACTACATCGCAAAAGGCTTTGCGATGGGGCGGGTTTGACGCGCAAGGGGAGCAAAAGTATGAATCACACACCTTCTCAGCAGGGCGCGGGACGCCTCCCAGGCCAGCGGCAGCCGTGGAACGGGCTTCGCCCGGCCACCAGCTGCGTCCCCCTGGGGGGAAGCGCCGCAGGCGCTCAGGGGGGAAACGATGTTTGACTGGATGGCCTGGACGTTGCCCGTAGCGGTCTTTTTCATCTGCATCGTGCTGATGCTGATCGGCATGACCGTGTGGGAAATCAAGTCACCCACGGTGATGCGCAAGGGCTTCCTGCCGCTGGCGACGACCCGCGGTGACCGCCTGTTCATCGGCCTGCTGTCGGCGGCCTATGTGAACCTGATTTTTGTGGGCATCAGCGGCAAGCTGGCCCAGTGGCTGAGCCTGGAAAGCGATCCGTCGATCTGGATCAGTTTTGTGCTGTCGATGGCGCTGCTGGCGTTCATCCTGCGCAAGGGTTGAAGCCTTTTAGCTATCAAAAAGATAGCTGGCAGCGCTTGACAGACAAAAAGTTAGAAATGAAATCAATCTGAAGCAAAGCGACAGCAAGCGCTGGCAGCTATTGTTTTTGATGATGACAAGCGTCGGCCCGATTTCCCCCGGGGCCGGTGTTCATCCACCAAGGGGGTTCCATCTGAGGAGACAGCAATGAAGATGCAGTTCACGGCGATCGCTTTCGCCGCCGCAACCCTGGCTTTGGGCCAGGCTGCCTGGGCCGGCGAGGCCGAGGCCAAGAAGTGGATCGATAGCGAGTTCCAGCCCTCCACGCTGAGCAAAGACCAGCAAATGGCCGAGATGAAGTGGTTCATCGATGCGGCGAAAAAGCTGCAGGCCAAGGGTGTGAAGGAAATCTCGGTGGTGTCAGAAACCATCACCACCCACGAATACGAATCCAAGACGCTGGCCAAGGCGTTCGAGGAGATCACCGGCATCAAGGTCAAGCACGACCTGATCCAGGAAGGCGACGTCGTCGAGAAGCTGCAGACGTCCATGCAATCGGGCAAGTCGATCTATGACGGCTGGATCTCGGACTCGGACCTGATCGGCACGCACTACCGCTACGGCAAGATGATGAACCTGACCGACTACATGGCTGGTACGGGCAAGGAATACACCAACCCGGGCCTGGACCTCAAGGACTTCATCGGCACCAAGTTCACCACGGCGCCTGATGGCAAGCTCTACCAGCTGCCCGACCAGCAGTTCGCCAACCTGTACTGGTTCCGCGCCGACCTGTTTGACCGCAAGGACCTCAAGGACAAGTTCAAGGCCAAATACGGCTACGACCTCGGTGTGCCGCTCAACTGGAGCGCGTATGAAGACATCGCCGAGTTCTTCACCAACGATGTCAAGCAGATCGACGGCAAGCCCATCTATGGCCACATGGACTACGGCAAGAAGGATCCGTCGCTGGGCTGGCGCTTCACCGATGCCTGGCTGTCGATGGCCGGCACGGCCGACATCGGCGCGCCCAACGGCCTGCCGATCGACGAATGGGGCATTCGCGTGGCCGACGACAAGTGCACCCCCGTGGGCGCGTCGGTGGCCCGCGGTGGCGCCACCAACTCGCCAGCTGCCGTGTATGCGCTCACCAAGTACGTGGACTGGATGAAGAAGTACGCGCCCAAGGAAGCCACGGGCATGACCTTCGGCGAAGCCGGCCCCGTGCCTGCCCAGGGCCAGATCGCGCAGCAGATCTTCTGGTACACGGCCTTCACTGCCGACATGGTCAAGCCCGGCCTGCCCGTGGTGAATGCTGACGGCACGCCCAAGTGGCGCATGGCGCCTGGCCCGAACGGCCCCTACTGGAAGCAGGGCATGCAAAACGGCTACCAAGACGTGGGTTCGTGGTCGTTCTTCAAGGGCCATGACGCCAACAAGACGGCTGCCGCCTGGCTGTATGCGCAGTTCGTGACGGCCAAGACCACGTCGCTCAAGAAGACGCTGGTGGGCCTGACCCCCATCCGCGAGAGCGATATCCAGTCCAAGGCCATGACCGATGCCGCACCCAAGCTGGGCGGTCTGGTCGAGTTCTACCGCAGCCCCGCCCGCGTGGCATGGTCGCCCACGGGCACCAACGTGCCCGACTACCCCAAGCTGGCCCAGCTGTGGTGGAAGAACGTGGCCCAGGCTGTGACGGGCGAAAAGACCCCGCAAGGCGCCATGGACACGCTGGCCGACGAGATGGACCAGGTGATGGCCCGCCTGGAACGCGCTGGCATGAGCCACTGCGCGCCCAAGCTCAACAAGAAGGAAGATCCCAAGAAGTGGCTGTCGGACAAACAGGCCCCCTGGGCCAAGCTGGCCAACGAAAAGCCCAAGGGCGAAACCATTGCCTACGACAAGCTGCTGCAGGCATGGAAGGACGGCAAGGCCCGCTGATAACGCTCTGACTGTTGCGCTGTGACAGTTTTTTCGGCAGCCCGGACCCACAAGGTCTCTGGCTGCCTTTTTCGCTCCAGTTCGTGCGCGGCTCTGTCGGTCGCGGGCGGATTTCACCCCGGAAACGTCAACAATTTAAGGGTAAACCCTTAAATTTTGGTCCCGTCCATGGACAATCCCTCCCATGACCACTCCCTCTGCTCCCCTGCCCACCCGGCGCGCCGACCTTCTCGCACGGCTTGCCCAGCCCCACCAATATGACCTGGCAGTGATCGGCGGAGGGGCGACCGGTCTGGGGGTGGCGCTGGACGCGGCTGCGCGGGGGTTCAGTGTGGTTCTGGTGGATTCGCACGACTTTGCCAAGGGCACCTCGTCCCGCGCGACCAAGCTGGTGCACGGTGGTGTTCGCTACCTCGCCCAGGGCAACATCGCGCTGGTGCGCGAAGCGTTGCACGAGCGCACCACGCTGCTGAACAACGCGCCCCACCTGGCCCAGCCCCTGCCGTTTGTGATGCCGTCGTACCACTTCTGGGAGACGCCGTTTTACGGTATCGGGCTCAAGATGTACGACGCGCTGGCGGGCAAGGCCGGGCTGGGTGCTACGGAGTTCCTGGGACGCGCGCGCACGCTGGAGTGCCTGCCAACGGCACGTGCTGACGGCCTCAAGGGGGGCGTCAAATACTGGGACGGGCAGTTTGACGATGCCCGCCTGGCGCTGGCCCTGGCACGCACGGCCGCCAGCCTGGGGGCCCTGGTCGTCAATTACTGCCCCGCCACGGCGCTGGTGCATGAGGGCGGGAAAGTCGCTGGTTTTGTGTGTGAGGATACCGACAGCGGCCAGCAGTTCACCGTGCGCGCCCGCACCGTGGTCAATGCCACAGGCGTTTGGGTAGACACCCTGCGCCAGATGGACGGCGAGGCCATCGGCCGGCCCGTCAAGCCCATCGTGGCGCCGAGTCAGGGTGTTCATATCGTGGTGGACCGCGAATTTCTGCCGTCTGACCACGCTTTGATGGTGCCCAAAACGGCGGACGGGCGTGTTCTGTTTGCCGTCCCTTGGTTGGGCAAGCTCATTCTGGGCACCACGGACAGCCCTCGCCAGGACATCGTGAGGGAGCCCCAGCCCTTCAACGAGGAAGTCAAATTCATTCTGGAAGAATCGGCGCGCTACCTCACACGTGCCCCCAGGGTTGAAGACATCCGAAGCATCTGGGTGGGCCTGCGTCCTCTGGTGAAGCCTCAGGACGACGACGGTGACAACACCAAGAGCCTCAGCCGCGAGCACACCGTGCTGGCCAGCCGCAGTGGCCTGGTCACGGTGACCGGTGGCAAATGGACCACGTACCGCGCGATGGCCGAGGATGTGTTGCAAAAATGCTTCAGCACCGGGCTTCTTCCTGAGAAACCGGCCGGTGTGACCAACCATCTGCCCTTGATTGGCACCCCGAAAGAGCCGGTAAAGCACCGCATCAGCGACGCGCAGGGTCTGCACTCTTACGGAAGCGAAGCCGCCGCCGTGTTGGGCATTCCCGGGGCGCAGACCGATCTGGGCGGGGGGCTGACGGTTGCCATGGTGCGGTTTGCAGCCCGCTACGAGTACGCCTGCACGGTGGAGGACGTCCTGGCGCGCCGTTCGCGTATGTTGTTCTTGGATGCCCGCAAGGCCATCGCCTTGGCGCCCGCCGTGGCGGATGTTCTGCGGGAAGAACTGCGCGCCGATCCCCGCCTCGATGCCTTTTTGACGTTGGCACAACAGTATTTGCACGTGCCTGCGTGAATGTGGCACGCGGGGCGCTTGACTTTCCAGAACACTTTGGCAATAATCAAAGGCTTCGCGTTTCCTACGTGAAGTTTCTGCCCAGCGGGAAGTGCTGCAAATGGTTTGCGGTGCGGACGACGGGCCCAAGACTGACTGGCTGATTTGCAGCCCTTGAGAAGTTCTCTGGGGCTGTTGTCTTCTGGTGCAAGTTGGGAATATTGAAATGATCCAGACAGAATCTCGGTTAGAGGTTGCCGACAATACCGGCGCTAAGTCCGTCCTTTGCATCAAGGTGCTGGGTGGCTCGAAGCGTCGTTATGCAAGCGTTGGCGATATCATCAAAGTGAGCGTTAAAGAAGCTGCTCCGCGTGGTCGCGTCAAAAAAGGCGAGGTCTATAGCGCGGTGGTGGTGCGTACGGCGAAGGGTATTCGTCGTGGCGATGGCTCGCTCGTTAAGTTCGATGGCAACGCTGCGGTGTTGCTGAATGCAAAGTTGGAGCCTATCGGCACCCGCATCTTTGGACCCGTGACGCGTGAACTGCGTACCGAGAAGTTCATGAAGATCGTGTCCCTGGCTCCTGAAGTTCTCTAAGGACGCGCCATGAACAAGATTCGCAAGGGCGACGAAGTCATCGTGCTGACAGGGCGCGATAAGGGCAAGCGCGGCACGGTGTCGCTGCGCAAGGATGACTCGTATTTGGTCATCGACGGCATCAATCTCGTCAAGAAGCACGCCAAGCCAAATCCCATGAAGGGTTTGACGGGTGGCATCGTTGAGAAGTCCATGCCCATTCATCAGTCTAACGTGGCCATTTTCAATGCCGCCACCGGTAAGGCTGATCGCGTAGGCATCAAGGTGCAGGCTGACGGTGCACGCGTTCGCGTGTTCAAGTCCAGCGGCGCTGAAATCAAGGCGGCCTAAGGGGTAAACATGGCACGACTGCAAGAAATTTACCGCGACAAAGTCGCTCCCGAACTGATGAAGCAGTTTGGCTACACATCGCCGATGCAGGTTCCCCGGCTGACCAAGATCACGCTCAATATGGGTGTGAGCGAGGCGGTCTCGGACAAGAAGGTGATGGACAACGCTGTGGCAGACTTGACCAAAATCGCTGGTCAAAAACCCGTGGTGACCAAGGCCAAGAAGGCTATCGCTGGTTTCAAGATCCGTGAAGGCCAGGCCATTGGTTGCATGGTTACGCTGCGCGGCGTGCAGATGTATGAGTTCCTGGACCGTTTCGTGACCGTGGCACTGCCCCGCGTTCGTGACTTCCGTGGTATCTCTGGTCGCGCCTTCGATGGCCGCGGCAACTACAACATCGGCGTTAAAGAGCAGATCATTTTCCCTGAAATTGAATACGACAAGGTTGATGCCTTGCGCGGTCTCAATATCAGCATCACCACGACGGCCAAGTCCGACGAAGAAGCCAAGGCGCTTCTCGCTGGTTTCCGTTTCCCGTTCAAGAACTGAGGCGAAGCATGGCTAAAGTAGCTTTGATCCAGCGCGAACTGAAGCGCGAAAAATTGGCAGCCAAGTACGCAACCAAGTATGCGGAACTGAAGGCGATTGCTGGCGATGCCAAGCGCAGCGACGAAGAGCGCGATGCAGCCCGTCTGGGCCTGCAAAAGCTCCCACGCAATGCAAACCCTACGCGTCAGCGTAACCGTTGCGCAATCACCGGTCGCCCACGTGGAACATTCCGTCAATTCGGTCTGGCCCGCGCCAAGATTCGCGAACTGGCTTTTGCAGGCGACATCCCCGGTGTCACCAAGGCCAGCTGGTAAGCAGGCAGGAGAGATACAACATGAGCATGAGTGATCCTATCGCTGACTTGCTGACCCGCATTCGTAACGCACAAATGGTCGCCAAGGCCACGGTGCTGGTGCCTTCTTCCAAAGTGAAGATTGCCATCGCCCAGGTGTTGAAGGACGAGGGTTATATCGACGGCTTCCAGGTGAAAACGGAAGCTGGCAAGTCCGAACTTGAAATCGCCCTGAAGTACTACGCAGGCCGTCCCGTGATTGAGCGCATCGAGCGCGTCAGCCGCCCCGGACTGCGTGTCTACAAAGGCCGTGATTCCATTCCACAAGTCATGAACGGTCTGGGTGTGGCAATCGTCACGACTCCCAAGGGCGTGATGACTGATCGCAAAGCGCGTGCTACCGGTGTCGGTGGTGAAGTGCTCTGCTACGTGGCCTAACCCGCGGCATTGAGGAGAAACTGAAATGTCCCGAGTAGGAAAAATGCCCGTGACCATCCCCGCAGGCGTGGATGTGTCCGTGAAAGATGACCAGATCTCTGTCAAGGGTTCTGGTGGTGCGCTTTCGCTTGCACAAAATGTGCTGGTGAAGGTGTCTAGCAATGACGGCAAGCTCAGCTTTGAGCCGGCTAACGAGTCCCGCGAAGCAAATGCTATGAGCGGCACGATTCGCCAGTTGGTCAACAACATGGTGGTCGGTGTTAGCAAGGGTTTCGAAAAGAAGCTGAGCCTGGTGGGCGTGGGCTACAAAGCTGCTGCTTCCGGTGCTCGCCTGAACCTGACGGTCGGTTATTCGCACCCTGTGAATTTTGACATGCCCGCCGGCATTACGGTTGCAACCCCCACGCCCACGGAAGTGGTCGTCAAGGGCGCAGACCGCCAGCGCGTAGGTCAGATTGCTGCCGAGATTCGTGCTGTTCGTCCACCTGAGCCCTATAAGGGCAAGGGTATCCGCTATGCGGACGAAAAGATCACGATCAAAGAGACCAAGAAGAAATAAGGAGCTGCAAAATGTTGACAAAGAAAGAGCAGCGTCTTCGTCGTTCGCGTCAGACGCGCATCCGCATTGCACAGCAAGGCGTGGCGCGTTTGACCGTGAATCGTACGAACCTCCATATCTACGCCAGTGTGATTTCCGGCGACGGCAGCAAGGTGCTTGCAAGTGCGTCCACGGCCGAAGCCGATGTGCGCAAGTCGCTGGGCGGTTCGGGCAAGGGTGGCAATGCCGCTGCAGCCCAGGCTATTGGCAAGCGTATTGCTGAAAAAGCAAAGGCTGCTGGTGTCGAGAAGGTTGCATTTGATCGCGCAGGTTTTGCGTACCACGGACGCGTCAAGGCTTTGGCCGATGCAGCCCGTGAAGCAGGTCTGCAGTTCTAAGCGGAACGGAATTAAAAATGGCTAAATTTCAACCCAAGGTGCAGAGCGAAGGCCAGGACGACGGTCTGCGCGAAAAAATGATCGCGGTGAACCGCGTGACCAAAGTCGTGAAGGGTGGCCGTATTCTCGGTTTCGCTGCACTGACGGTGGTTGGCGACGGCGATGGCCGCGTGGGCATGGGCAAGGGCAAATCCAAGGAAGTGCCCGCAGCTGTGCAGAAGGCGATGGAAGAATGCCGTCGCAATCTGGTGAAGGTTGCGCTCAAGAGCGGCACCATTCACCACTCGGTGAAGGGCCATCACGGTGCAGCATCGGTGGAACTCCATCCGGCACCCAAGGGTACCGGCATCATCGCTGGCGGCCCTATGCGCGCTGTTTTTGAAGTTGTGGGCATCACCGACATCGTGGCCAAGAGCCATGGTTCATCGAACCCGTACAACATGGTCCGTGCAACGTTTGACGCGCTCGTCAATTCGACCACCCCGTCGAATGTGGCAGCCAAGCGCGGCAAGACAGTCGAAGATATCTTCGCCTGAACCGGAGCTTGAATATGACAACGCAACAAACCGTCAAGATTCAACTGGTGCGCAGCCCGATTGGCACCAAGGAATCGCACCGCGCCACTGTTCGTGGCCTGGGCCTGCGCAAGCTGAACAGTGTCAGCGAACTGCAGGACTCGCCTGAAGTGCGCGGCATGATTAACAAGATCAGCTACCTGGTCAAAATCCTCTGAGAGATAGATCATGGAACTCAATAGCATCAAGCCCGCAGACGGCGCCAAGCATGCCAAGCGCCGCGTAGGCCGTGGTATCGGCTCCGGTCTGGGCAAGACCGCTGGCCGTGGTCACAAGGGTCAAAAGTCGCGTTCGGGTGGTTACCACAAGGTGGGTTTCGAAGGCGGTCAAATGCCTTTGCAGCGCCGTCTGCCAAAGCGCGGTTTCAAATCGCATCTGCTCAAGTTCAACGCAGAAGTGACACTGACTGCTCTAGACCAACTCGGCCTGGCCGAAGTGGACGTCTTGGCTCTCAAGCAAGCTGGCCTCGTGGGCGAGCTGGCCAAGGTCGTCAAGGTGATCAAGAGTGGTGCTCTCACCAAGGCTGTAAAGCTGAACGGTGTGGGCGCAACGGCCGGTGCCAAGGCAGCTATCGAAGCTGCTGGCGGCAGCGTCGCCTGAGTGTGGCTCTGAAGGAAGACATCTGTGGCTACTAGCGCGGCTCAAATTGCAAAGACCGGTAAGTTCGGCGATCTGCGTCGTCGCTTGGTTTTTCTGTTGCTTGCGCTGGTCGTGTATCGCATAGGGGCTCATATCCCTGTGCCAGGTATCGATCCAGCTCAACTCCAGCAGCTGTTCAGTGGCCAGCAAGGCGGAATCCTGAACCTGTTCAACATGTTCTCGGGTGGCGCGCTTTCTCGCTTCACGGTCTTCGCTCTGGGGATCATGCCGTATATTTCGGCATCGATCATCATGCAGCTGATGACTTACGTGGTTCCCACGTTTGAGCAGCTGAAGAAGGAGGGCGAAGCCGGTCGCAGAAAGATCACTCAGTACACACGTTACGGCACATTGGGCTTGGCCCTGTTTCAGTCCCTGGGCATTGCCGTCGCGCTCGAAAGCTCTGCAGGTCTGGTGCTGAATCCGGGTTTCGGCTTCCGCATGACTGCGGTGGTCAGCCTGACGGCCGGCACTATGTTTCTGATGTGGCTGGGTGAGCAGATAACCGAGCGAGGACTGGGTAACGGGATTTCGATCCTGATTTTTGCAGGTATCGCTGCAGGGTTGCCGAGTTCGATCGGAGGTCTTCTGGAACTGGTTCGCACGGGTGCAATGAGCATTTTGGCGGCGATCTTCATTGTCATTGTTGTGGGTCTGGTGACTTACTTCGTGGTGTTTGTGGAGCGTGGTCAAAGAAAGATCTTGGTGAATTACGCTCGTCGGCAGGTTGGTAACAAGGTTTACGGCGGTCAGTCGTCGCACTTGCCCTTGAAGCTGAATATGGCCGGCGTGATACCTCCGATCTTTGCGTCCTCGATCATCTTGCTGCCGGCAACGGTGGTGAACTGGTTTAGTGCGGGTGAATCCATGCGCTGGTTGAAAGACATCTCGGGTGCATTGACTCCTGGTCAGCCCATTTATGTGATGTTTTATGCCACCGCGATCATCTTCTTCTGTTTCTTTTACACGGCACTCGTATTCAACAGCCGTGAAACTGCGGACAATTTGAAGAAGAGTGGTGCGTTCATTCCAGGCATTCGTCCGGGGGAGCAAACCGCCCGTTACATCGACAAGATTCTGGTTCGCCTGACTTTGGCGGGCGCTGTCTACATCACCTTCGTGTGTTTGCTGCCAGAGTTCCTGATCTTGAAGTACAACGTTCCGTTCTACTTCGGTGGAACATCACTGTTGATCATTGTGGTTGTAACCATGGACTTCATGTCCCAGGTTCAGAACTACATGATGTCGCAACAATATGAGTCGCTGCTCAAGAAGGCCAATTTCAAAGGCAACGCAGGCAGTTGATGATTAGGAAGGCAGCGTGCTTTCATGGCGACGCTGCCTGTAAAGAGCTGGATATCGGTAGAGTTGGCGCCCCACGATTTTTCGCGGGCACAAATTGTGTTCCGTGCAAAGCAGCCGGGACGGATGGAATAGTTTTAGGAGAATGCAATGAGAGTTTCGGCTTCGGTCAAAAAAATCTGCCGCAACTGCAAGATCATCCGCCGCAAGGGTGTGGTGCGCGTGATCTGCACGGATCTGCGTCACAAGCAGCGCCAAGGTTGATTGGAAAGTATTAGAGGACGCATATGGCACGTATCGCTGGCATTAACATTCCGCCGCACAAGCACACGGAAATCGGTCTGACCGCTATCTTTGGCATTGGACGCACCCGCGCTCGCAAAATTTGCGAAGCAACTGGTATCGCTTACAGCAAGAAGATCAAAGATCTTTCTGATAGCGATCTGGAAAAAATTCGCGAGCAAATTGAGCAGTTCACCATTGAAGGTGACCTGCGCCGTGAAACCACGATGAATATCAAGCGACTGATGGACATTGGTTGCTACCGTGGTTTTCGTCATCGCCGTGGCCTGCCAATGCGTGGCCAGCGTACCCGTACCAATGCTCGCACTCGCAAGGGTCCGCGCAAGGGCGCAGCGGCACTGAAGAAATAAAGATTGAAAGATCAATATGGCTAAATCACCTGCCAATAACGCAGCGCAGCGCGTACGCAAGAAAGTTCGCAAGAACGTGTCGGACGGCGTTGCACACGTGCACGCTTCGTTCAACAACACCATCATCACCATCACCGACCGCCAGGGCAATGCATTGTCGTGGGCATCGTCCGGTGGCCAGGGTTTCAAGGGCTCGCGCAAGTCCACCCCCTTCGCAGCCCAGGTGGCTTCGGAAGTGGCGGGTCGCGCAGCCATCGACCAGGGTATCAAGAACCTTGATGTTGAAATCAAGGGTCCCGGTCCAGGTCGTGAATCGTCGGTGCGCGCTCTGGGCGCACTGGGTATCCGTATCACGTCGATCTCTGATGTGACACCGGTGCCTCACAACGGTTGTCGCCCTCAAAAGCGTCGTCGTATCTAATCTCTCTAAGCCCACCGCCGCCTGAGAACGCGCAAGCGCCTCAGGCGGCTCCCGCAATTGTTTGCGGCAGATGACACAAAGGAAGCTCAAGTGGCACGTTACCTCGGCCCCAAGGCCAAACTCTCTCGCCGTGAAGGCACCGACCTGTTCCTCAAGAGCGCACGTCGCTCGATTGCGGACAAGTCCAAGTTCGACTCCAAGCCTGGTCAGCATGGCCGCACCTCTGGCGCTCGTACCTCTGACTACGGCCTGCAACTGCGTGAAAAGCAGAAGGTCAAGCGCATGTACGGCGTGCTGGAAAAACAATTCCGCCGCTACTTCGAAGCCGCTGAAGGCCGCAAGGGTAATACCGGCGCCAACTTGCTGTTCCTGCTCGAATCGCGTCTCGATAACGTGGTCTATCGCATGGGCTTCGGTTCGACCCGCGCTGAAGCGCGTCAGCTGGTTTCCCACAAGGCGATCACGGTGAACGGCAAGTCGGTCAACATCGCTTCGTATCTGGTGAAGACAGGCGACGTGGTGGCAGTGCGTGAAAAGTCCAAGAAGCAAAACCGCATTGTTGAAGCCCTTCAGCTGGCGGCCCAGGTTGGCATGCCGGCATGGGTGGATGTCAATGCCGAAAAGGCTGAAGGTATCTTCAAGAAGGTGCCTGATCGTGATGAGTTTGGTGCCGACATCAACGAATCCCTGATCGTTGAGTTGTATTCGCGCTAATCGCCCGATACGTATTTTGAGAAACCGTCCCTGAACCGCGAGGCATCGCGGTTTAGGCGCTTCACCAGCCTTACCGGTGTAACGAGCTGGGGGTATTGAGAGGAAGTTGCATGCAAACCAATTTGCTGAAACCCAAGGCGATTAATGTCGAACAGCTTGGCCACAACCGTGCCAAGGTAGCGCTTGAGCCGTTCGAACGTGGCTATGGTCACACATTGGGCAACGCCATTCGGCGTGTCCTGCTCTCGTCCATGGTGGGTTACGCAGCGACGGAAGTCACTATCGCAGGCGTTCTGCATGAGTACTCGTCCATCGATGGTGTTCAAGAGGATGTGGTCAATATCCTGCTGAACCTCAAGGGTGTCGTGTTCAAACTGCACAACCGTGATGAAGTGACGCTGAGCCTGCGCAAAGACGGTGAAGGTGTTGTCACTGCACGTGATATCCAGACACCGCATGACGTGGAAATCGTCAACCCTGATCACGTGATCGCCACTCTGTCCGCAGGTGGCAAACTGGACATGCAGATCAAGGTCGAGAAGGGCCGCGGCTACGTGCCGGGCAATTTGCGTCGCTATGCCGACGAATCGACCAAGTCTATTGGCCGGATCGTTCTGGATGCGTCGTTCTCGCCCGTGAAGCGTGTCAGCTACACCGTAGAAAGCGCTCGTGTCGAGCAACGTACGGACCTGGACAAACTGGTTGTCGAGATCGAAACCAACGGTGCCATTACTGCCGAAGACGCAGTGCGCGCATCGGCCAAGATCTTGGTGGAGCAGTTGGCGGTATTCGCGCAGCTGGAAGGTGGTGAACTGGCTGCATTTGACGCACCTGCAGGCCCTCGCGGCAACGCAACGTTCGATCCTATCCTGTTGCGTCCTGTTGATGAGCTGGAGTTGACTGTTCGCTCTGCCAACTGCCTGAAGGCCGAGAACATCTACTACATCGGTGACCTGATCCAGCGTACCGAAAACGAGTTGCTCAAGACCCCCAATTTGGGTCGCAAGTCGCTCAACGAGATCAAGGAAGTGCTGGCGTCGCGCGGTCTTACGCTCGGTATGAAGCTTGAAAACTGGCCGCCTGCTGGTTTGGATAAGCGTTAAGTTATAATTTTCGATTCCCCTTGCTGGGAACAGTGCCTCGGGCAGTACCTGATACGGCTGCCTGATTTAATCAAGTAAAAGGAAAGCACCATGCGCCACGGACACGGCCTTCGTAAACTCAACCGCACCAGCTCGCACCGCCTTGCGATGCTTCAGAACATGATGAATTCGCTCATCGAACATGAAGCCATCAAGACGACCGTCCCCAAGGCCAAGGAATTGCGCCGGGTGATCGAGCCCATGATCACCCTGGCCAAGGTAGACTCTGTTGCCAACCGCCGTCTTGCATTCAATCGCCTGCGTGACCGTGACAGCGTTACCAAGTTGTTCAACGATCTGGGGCCCCGCTTCAATGCTCGTCCTGGCGGCTACACCCGTATCTTGAAGATGGGTTTTCGCGTGGGCGACAACGCACCTATGGCGTTGGTCGAATTGGTCGATCGTGCTGCAGAAACTGAAAATAATTCGGCAGCTGCTGAGTAATAGGGTATAATTTGATTCTTACCGCGCGATGGAGCAGTCTGGTAGCTCGTTGGGCTCATAACCCAAAGGTCGGAGGTTCAAATCCTTCTCGCGCAACCAAAATAGGCGGTTTCCGCTATCAAAAAAGCCCACTTAACAGTGGGTTTTTTTGTTTATGGGCCAACAGTTGATGTTGTCTCCTGGTCGCAGAGGGGCGGGGACAGGGTAGATGGTCGCATGACCCACACCTCTGGTGTGATTTCCTCTTTGGAGCCACTTAAGTGCGGTATTCAGCCATTGCCTCGTGTCAGCGTAGCAAGGCGGTTCTGCAAAAGATGTCGCTTTCTCGATTGGGGGACTCGTGTCTCTTAACGCCTGTAACCTGATTGGGAGCTGGCACGGTCATTGGGTTACACGGGATGTATCTGCGTCATCGACTCAACAGTTCAAGTCTTGTTGTGCTTCTTCAGCAATGGGCTGGGTCCGAGGGCGAACAGGTGTCACAGCAGGATGTGGCAGAGCAGTTGAGCCTGTGGGTGGATGCGGTGGATGCCATCCATGTGAGCAGGGCATTGCACGCCATTGAGTCTTTGCCGGCCAAGGTGGCGCCGCTTGCGCAGGCCGGGGATGCGGACACGATGGACGCCGTCTTGCAGGCGGCAAAAGCCGATGTCATAGCGCTCATCACGGGCCATGGTGCTCCTTTGAAGCCGATGCGTGCACGTGTCGACCGCACGCCCATTGACAGTCCCGATTCCTGGAAGCGGGATGACTTCGCCGCACAAGTGCAGCGCTATCTCGGCATACAAAAATACATGGACGCAAAACTGGGCGCCGTGCGGGCGCAGATGCGGCAGTGGCTGTCGACTGGAGCACGCAGCGTGCGGCAGCTCGCAATGCTGGATTCCGTCATGGAGCAGATGTTTCACGCGCGGGAGCAGCGGGCGTGGGCCATGTTGTCGGGCTATGTGGAGCGTCGTCTGGTGTATCGGCACAAAGAGCACCAAAAGATGCTGCAAACCACCGGCCGGGCCGATGACCCACAGCGCTGGCGACAGTCCGGTGGGTGGCTGTGGGCCTTTGAGCAGGATCTGCAGGCGTTGCTACTCGCCGAAATGCAGGCGCGCCTTCAGCCGATTTACGGGTTGTTGGAGGCAGCACGCAACGACAAAACAGGACAACAGGAATGAACAAGATCGTGATGGCCTCCCTATTTGCGGCGGGCCTTGCTGTAGTGGCCTGGGTGGGCTGGGGGTTCGTGGGGTCTAGCTCTCTGGCGCTGGTGATGACGGTGGTGATTGGCGGCGTTTACGTACTGGGTGCATATGAGCTGGTGCAATTCCGGGCCACCACCGCGTCCCTTACCACTGCGCTGGCTGTTAACCCCGCAGAGCCGTTGGCGGACCTGGACGGCTGGCTGGTCCGCCTTGTTCCTTCACTGCGCAGCCCAGTGCGTCAGCGCATAGAGGGCGAGCGTGTAGCCTTGCCCGGCCCAGCCCTCACACCCTATCTGGTAGGCCTGCTGGTCATGCTCGGCATGCTGGGCACGTTCCTGGGAATGGTGATCACATTCAAGGGTGCCATGTTTGCGCTGGAGACCTCGTCCAGCCTCGAGTCGATTCGCTCTGCGCTGGCGGCTCCGATCCAGGGCCTTGGTCTTTCCTTTGGCACCTCCATCGCTGGGGTCGCTGCATCGGCCATCCTGGGCCTCTTGTCCGCCATGAGCCGTCGTGAGCGATTGGAGGCCGCGCGCCTGCTCGACGCGCGTGTTCCTGCACTGTTCCGGCCATTCTCGGCAGCCCATCGGCGTGATGAAATGCTTCTTGCATTCAAGACGCAGGCGCAGGCCATGCCGCTGATTGCTGAGCGCCTGCAAGACCTGATGCAAGGGCTGGAGCGTCGCAATGACCAGCTCAACCAGCATTTGCTGGCCCAACAGCAGGAGTTTCACCGCGAGGCCGCTTCGGCCTACACGCATCTGGCTAGCTCTGTGGGGGCATCCTTGCAAGAGAGCCTTGAAACCAATGCCCTCCGCGCCGGGGATGCGATCCGTCAGGTGGTCGAGCAGGCGATGGCCGCCATGACCCAGGAGGCCCAGCACTCGCACGAGCGCCTGCGCGAGACCACCGATGTGCAGTTGCAGGCGCTCACTGCGCAATGGGAGGGTACGGCCCACCGGGTGGCCGACACATGGACCACAGCCTTGCACAGTTACACACGAACCCAGGGCGGCTTGGTGGAGCAGCTGGGCGGCGCATTGCAGTCGGTAACGAAAGCGTTTGATGAGCGCTCCAACTTCCTGGTGGCGTCGCTGCGTGAACTGGGTGTGCAATCGCACGCGACTCAGCTGGCCTTTGATCAGCAGCGCCTGGACGGCTGGATCCGCTCCATGGAAACCATGGCCAGCGCGCTCAGCGCCGAATGGCAGCGCGCAGGGGCCCAGACGGCGGCGCAGCAACAGGGCGTATGCCAGGCCCTGGAGGCCACGACAGCGCAGATCACCGAGCGAATGACCGAGCAGGTGACCCGTGCGATCGGCGGTGCGGCTGCTTTGATGGACCAATCGGATGCGCTCCTGCGCACCCGCATCGAGACCGAGGCCCAGTGGGTGCATACCCAGGGCCAGCGCATGGATGAGCTGACTGCCGTGTGGCGCACCGAGCTGAATTCACTGCGCGATGCAGAGGCCGTGCGCGGGCAGGCAGCGGTGGATCGGCTCGACACGCTGCAGGCTGCCGTGGCGCAGCATCTGGCAATGCTGGGCTCGGCCCTGGAGGCGCCCCTCACACGCCTGCTGAAGACGGCCGCAGATGTGCCGCAGGCCGCGGCGGTGGTCATCACGCAGCTGAGCGAGGAAATGACCCGCCTGAGCGAGCGTGACAACGTTGCCCTGGTAGAACGCACGGCCATGATGGCGCAGCTGGGAACCCTGCTGAACTCGGTGAGCGAAGCCGCGATACAACAGCGTGCAGCCGTCGAGACACTGGCAGGGTCCGCAGTCCAGGCGCTCGAACATGCGGGTCAGCAGTTTGGGCGGGTACTCCGGGAGCAGGCGGGCGCAGTGGGCGACGTGGCCGTACATGTGGCGGCCAGTGCGGTGGAGTTGGCCAGCCTGGGAGAATCGTTCAGCCGTGGCGTTGACTTGTTCAGTGGCAGCAATGAAAAGCTCATGGAGAGCATGCAGAGCATTGAGCAGGCGATCGGGCAGTCCATGAGCCGCAGCGACGAACAACTGGCCTACTACGTGGCACAGGCCCGTGAGGTCATCGACCTGAGCATCAGCGCGCAGCAGGGCATTGTGGAAGACCTGCGCAGGCTCCACGGTAGTGAAGGCAGTGTGGGGCGGCCTGCCATGGCGTCTTTGGGAGGCGATGCGTGACCGGCCTGGATGAAGCATTCGACGATGACACGGCGCATACCGCACCGATATGGGCTGTTTTTGGCGACCTCATGGCGGGTCTGCTCGGCGCGTTTGTGTTGATCCTTGTCGGCGTACTCGTGGTGCAGATTGATCTGGTGGCAAGCCTTAAGCAGGAGGTGGAAAAGCGCCAGATCGAAGAGCAGCGCCGCATGGCGCTGGAGAAGGCTCTTGCCATTCCGCTGGCCAGCGGTCGGGTCACGGTAAACAACGGCCGCATAGGCATCAGCGGCAGCGTGCTGTTTGCGGCAGGCTCTGACGAGCTGCGTCCAGAAGGCCGCCAGCTTCTTAAAAGTCTGGTGCAGCCGCTGCAGGTGTATCTTCGCGAACGCGATGAAATGCTGATGGTGAGTGGCTTTACCGACAACACCACGTTGCTGCGTGTCCCCCACCAGCGCTTTGCCGACAACCTGGAGCTCTCGGCCCAGCGGGCGCTCACTGTGGCACGCGCCCTGATCGACGAGGGGATGCCATCTTCGCAGGTGTTTGCTGCCGCCTTCGGTGCCGAGCAACCCGTTGCCGACAACGCGGATGAAAAGGGCCGCGCGCAGAACCGCCGCGTGGAAATGGCCCCGGTGCCCAGGGCCACGAACGCAAAAACCATCGCCCATGAGTGAGCCAAGTGAGCCCACCCTGGAGTCCTTGCGGGCAGAGGGCGCACATCACTACGACCCCGCGCGGTTTCATTACCTGGAGGTGCTGGCCCGGCGCTTGCCTGGCCAGCACGCGGCGGTGCAGCAGGTGCTGGCGAGCCGGTTGCGCGAGGCCGTTGCAGCCTATGCCGGGCGCAGGTCGTTGATCGTTGGGGAAAGCCCGTGCCTTCCAAAGTCCGCAGCGCCCGCTCCAGGCGCTGCTCTGGCGCAACTGAACCGCGAGCTGAATGCCCGCGCACGAGCAGATGCAGGCACCGAACTCGCTAGCGAAGGCGCCAGCCTGTCGGACCTGAGGAGCGTGCGCCAGTTCACTGAGGTCTGGTCAAAAATTTCTGCAGAGCAACAGGTGGTACAGGCGCTGCACCGCGGGCCTGAGAATGCCGGGCCACTCAACTCGCACAGGCTCATGCTGCGCTCACTCAGCCTGATGCAGTCCCTGTCGCCCGACTACCTGCGCCGTTTTCTGTCGCAGATGGATTCCTTGCTGTGGCTGGAGCAGGCAAGCGCCAAGGCCAACAGCTCCACGGCCAAGCCGGTGCGCAAGAGTCGGTCGATGCAATAGGTTTTCGGCGTTTTTTGGCAAGGCAAGGTCACGGACCTGCGTGTTTGGTCATGCTGCCGCGCGCTCCGTTTCTTCAGCCAAGGTTGGGCAGCGAACCCGCCTTGCGCACTGGTACCCGGGCGCCATCACCAAGTTGGCAGTTCGGTGGCCGCAGCTTTTTAACGCACCGAACGCCGCGCCCACAGGGTCGCACTGTTCATGCCGTTTATGGGCAGCGCGCTTACAGCGCAAACAGCTTTGCCCTGGCGGCCCGGGTGATGGCGGAAACACAGGGGTGGGTGATGCGGCGCTCGACGGAGATGGCGAAGAACTCCTCCACCAGCTCGGATGTCTTGCCCACGATCTCCACGCCGAACTGCGCCATGGTTTCGTCCTCCAGAACGCTGGGAGAGGTGAAAACGCCTCGACCCTCCCGACCAAAGGCATTCATGAGGGCGCTGTCGTCGAACTCTCCGACGATGAGCGGCTGGAGCTGGTATTTGTTGAACCAGTGATCGAGTTGCTGGCGCACGGAAGACGTGGGGCCCTGGATCAGCATGGGTGCACGATGAAGGCATTGCGGGAAGGGGCCGTGGAGTTGCCGCGCGAGTGAAGGGGCGCAGAAGAAGCTCATGGCGCTGGTCCCAAGGGCATGGTTGAAGGCCTTGACACCCACCTTCCGGGATACAGGCTCGTCTGCAATCACCAGATCCAGGCGGTGCAGGGTGAGCTGGGCCAACAGCTCCGGGAATTTTCCTTCGTGGCAAATCATGTGCACGCGATCCGCCAGGCCCAGCGCCGGTTCCAGCAAGTGATAGGCCACCGGCTTGGCCACCGAATCGGCGATGCCCACGCGAAACTCCAGCGTCTTTGCCTGGTCGCGCGACAGGCGGACGGATTTTTCCAGCTCGTCACCCAGCGCAAAAATCTGCTCGGCGTAGCCCAGTGCAACCCGCCCTTCGCTGGTCAGCTCCAGCCCTCTGCCGCGCTTTCGAAAAAGGTCGTGACCGAGCCACTGCTCCAGCTGCTTGATTTGCCCTGACAGCGTCTGGGGCGTGGTGTGCAGTTGCTCGCCGGCGCGCACCACGCCGCCAGCCTTGGCAACTGTCCAGAAGTATTTGAGATGCTTGAAGTTCATGATGAAACACCATAGTTCGAAAAAACCGCACTGTTTTTCTCGATAAAACGAATATACGCGAAGTGTTTCAGCCGCTATATTGTTTTCATGGACCGAGCCGGAAAGGGTTTCCCGGGGCTCGGAGGTATCAATGTTCACAAGGAGTGAAGATGCGAATTACCACCAGAGGCCAACTTGCCGTGTCTGCGATGACCGACCTGGCAATGCGACAGAACACCGGGCCCGTTGCGCTCTCCACGATCAGTGCGCGCCAGGGGACATCGCTGTCTTATCTGGAGCAGCTTTTTAGCGCCCTCAAACGGGCCGGGCTGGTTGACAGCACACGCGGGCCTGGCGGCGGCTATGCCCTGGCCCACAAGCCCGAGCAGGTGTCGGTTGCCGACATCGTGGTGGCGGTAGAGAACCACAAGCCAGGTGAGGAGGCTGCGCCAGCCTCTAACGGGTCGTCGCAAATGGTGACCATGACCGGCTCGCTCTTCACGGCGTTCAATGCACGGGTTCTGGAATACCTCCAGTCTGTCACGCTGCGCGATCTGGTGGCCGAGCAACAGGCGCGTGGCGTACGGGTCGAGTCACCGGTGGTGGCCCGTGCAAAACTGGCGCGCCGTCCCGCACCGCTGATGGCCCGTGCCGGAGTGCCCAATTCGGTCTTCGCGCTGGGTGCTCTCCCGGTCCTTGCCCGCAAATAGGCCTGCGCGGCGATTCGGTCGCCGCATTCACGCGGGATGCTCTGGGCGTGCAGTCCCCAAGGACGCGGGATTTACAGCTGATGCGCCAGTTGCTTGATTCCGCGGATCAGCATCTCCACCGAGATGGCCACCAGGATCAGCCCCATCAGGCGTTCAAACGCCATCACCACGCGTTCGCCCACCAGGCGCTGTATGCGCTCGGCCAGTAGCAGCACCACCGCGCACACCGCCATGGTCACGCACAGGGCGGCCACCCATTCCATCTTTCGCTCGGGCGCCTGGGCCACCAGCAGCATCACGGTGGCCATGGCGGAGGGGCCTGCGAGCGCAGGGATGGCCAAGGGCACGATCAGCGGCTCGCCTGGCAGGTCGGTTGGAGGTCCGGCGTCGGGGGGGAAGATCATGCGCAGCGCGATCAGAAAAAGCACCACTGCCCCGGCGATCTGCAGAGACAGATCACTCAGGTTCATCACCCGCAGGAACTGCGCGCCAAAGAATAAAAACACCAGCAGCAGTGCAAACGCTATCAGCACCTCGCGCAGGATCACCCGCGCCCGGCGTTCGGGTGCCACCCCGCGCAGCGCGTTGGCAAAAATGGGAATGTTGCCCAGCGGATCGGTGATCAGCAGCAGCAAGATCGTGGCGGACGCGAAGGTGTAGCTCATGTCGCGTACACCCCGGCCAGTGTACGAAAGCCCTTGATTTCCATCGGGTTGCCGCTCGGGTCGTGAAAGAACATCGTCCACTGCTCGCCGGGCTGGCCCTCAAAGCGCACCTGGGGTTCCAGCACAAAGGCCGTGTTGGCAGCACGCAGGCGCGCAGCCAGTGCATGCCAGTCGGGCAACTCCAAAATAGCGCCAAAGTGGGGCATGGGCACCAGGTGGTCGCCGACATGGCCGGTGCGGGCGGTGGCGAATGGTGTGCCCAGATGCAGTGAGATCTGGTGACCGAAGAAGTCAAAGTCCACCCAGGTGTTGGTGCTTCGGCCTTCCTGGCAACCCAGCACGCCGCCATAGAAGCGTCGCGCCGCATCCAGGTCGGTGACATGAAAGGCGAAATGAAAAAGGCTGCGCATCCTGCAAAGGATAGCAGCCAAGGCACCGGCCTGGCGGGGCCGATCAGGCCCGCCAGGCTGGCCGGGTTCAGGCCATCGACGGGTCGGACGCCATGTTGTCAAACTTCTTGAAGTACTGGCGCGCCATGGCCACCAGCTGAGCGTCCGAGGGATGGTCTGCCGCGACCGAGTCCACCACCGCGCCGGCCACTGCAGCGTTGTGCTTGGCGCACCAGTCGCGGAACTGGTTGCGCGCGAGGCCGGGGCCTGCCAGCAGCACTTCATGCGTGTTCGACAGGGCCTGGGCGATGTCGGCAAAGAACAGGCTGAGGTCTTCTGTCTTGCCCTGGTGCTTGTGGTGGCTGCGGGATTTGATGCGCTGTGCCTCGGTGTGTTCGCGGTCGAACATCACCACATGGGCTTCGGAGTGATCCATCCAGACAACGGCGTGAAAAGTGCTCATGAAAATGCTTTCTTGAAGTAAAGAAGTGGAGAAAAAAGGATTGCTCAGGCTGCCCGGCGGTGCTGCTCGGCCTTTTCCTGGCAGTGCACGCAGCGCGCGGCCTCGGGTGTGGCGTGCAGGCGGGCTGCGGTGATATGGGTACCGCAATCGGTGCACTCGCCATAGGTGCCGGCCTCGATGCGTGTGAGGGCCGCAACCACGGCGGCCAGGTGGGCGGTTTCGCGCTCGTCCAGCGCAAATTCCAGCTCGCGTTCAGTGGCCAACTGGGCACGCGGATCTTCTGGCTGCCCAAAATGGACCGCTGCGGCCTCGGCTCGGCCGATGACGCCCCCCCGTTGCTCTGCCAACTGGGCCAAAAGCGCGGATTGCTGTGCAAGCAGTTGCTGGCGGAAGGGAGCGGCGAGATGGGGGTCCATGCGAGGGTTCCTTGGGAATGGTCTAAGGCTACGCTGAACAAGCCGTCGAAAATTTCCGCGCAAACCTGGATGACGCAGTTTTTTGGACTTTTATGCCTCTCGCGCGGCCCATTTGGGCAGTT
>NZ_NCFM01000021.1:0-56974 GCF_002281195.1 Acidovorax sp. 35-64-16
CGCAACTCCCGCAATACAATTTGCGCAGCGCAACTCTTGCACGCTGCGCAACCGGTCACGATCGACCGGAATCAGCGGTCACGATCGCCGGAATACGCAGTGGTCACCGTCCAGACGATCTCCGATGCCCACCTGCTGCCCGTCATTAAGCAGATGGTGGTGCAGTTCCCGTTCGATATCTTGGGGTTTCACGCCGACAACTGCAGCGAGTACGTCAACCACCAAGTCGCCAGCATATTGGCAAGCTACGCATCGAGTTCACCCGCAGCCGCCCGCGGCACAGCAACGACAACGGTTTGGTGGAGACCAAGAACGGCGCGGTAGTGCGGAAGCTCTTTGGCTACGAGCAAATTCCGCAGCGCCACGCCAAGCGCTTCAACATCTTCTGCGTGGAATACTTCAATCCGTTCTTGAATTTCCATCGGCTTTGCCTGTTCGCCACCGAGCTGGCCGATCCCAAGAAGCCCGAGCGCATCAAGCGGGTGTACTGGCCCCAGGACGCGATGACGCCAGAACAAGCTGGTCAGCATGCCAGATGCTGCGAGGTACCTTTGTATTGGTCAAAACATTCTTAACCTGCAGGCATTGGCCAGAGCGCTCACCGATGTGCAAGCCGCCGATGAACTCAACGAAGCCCGATTGGCTCTGTTCAGACGCACTACCTCTCTTGCCGCCTGATTGCCCTACGGGCCTGAGCGCCGGGGGCAGGGCTATGGACATGTGGATGATGCGCTGCGCGCACCGGTGCAGCCCGTGGACAACGCCCAAGCGTTGCCCACCGCCTGCACCTTCGACCACATGCCCATAGCCCTCTACGACTACCAATCAACCCACAACAGTTGAGGACCCAATACACTGGTCCCGTCTACGACAGATCGACTCGTTTCACCTCGCCGATCTCAGACCGATCCGGGTCACACCTGAATTGGAAAGGACTGTCGCACCGGCGCATCACGCGGTTTAGCCGCCTACCGCCATTCGTCGACCGACACCGTCTTCTGGTAGCTACCGCCCATGATCCGCCAGTAACCGTTGGTCTCGCCGCCCATCACCACCACGTGGATGTCCTCCGGGCGGAACATGTGGATGAGCTCATCCGGCCCGGCTTTGAGCCTTGTTGCCCAGGGCTCCTCGCCGAACGTTGCTCGAGGATAGATGTAGTTCTGGACCAACTGGTAGTCCCAGTACTCTCTTGCTGCAATGCGGGCATTGTCATGAACCCACGCGATGAGCTGTTCCTTCGTGGTGAAGCCGTGCTCCACAAACTGCCGTGCCGCAATGGGATCGAGCAGAAGCGTCGGGGGGCTGAGCGGATCCATCCCTCGCAGCATGTGCCGGACATGATTTCGCCAATGTTCGGCGCGCAGCCCGAGAGTGAAAGCCGTTGAACGACACCCGTTAAACACACTGACCGTGCTGTCGGTTGATAGGAACCCACGCTGTACGTGGAAGGGCTCCCAGGGGCTTCGCTCCTCGTTTTCAGCGAACATCATATTGTTGTACGAGTAGTTGTTGCCTTGCGAGCCCATGTAGCTGAGACCTGGCACCGAACCGCCCTGAAGGTTCTGCGACAGGAGCCCATAAGCCCGTCCAATGGTGGCATTAGCGTGGTTGTAGGGCCCCGTCGCGCCAATGCCGCTGTTCATGCCGAGTTCGTGGCGGATCGGACCATTGACCGCCACCATGGCGGCCGCAGAGCTGGTCGAGCTCTCCCGCGAAGTGACTCCGCTTGCAGCCAGCGCCAGAATCACCGGGAAGTACTCTGGCTTTGCTCCGGCCATCACTGCATTGACCGCAACATTCTCGACCGTATATTCCCAGTACTCGCGAAATTGCGTGGCGCGCATATGCCCGACCACGTCGTTAGGCTTGCGCCGGGTGCCGGCCAGCATGGCCGCCACCCGCTCCTCGGTGGGCAACATGATCGGAAGTTGATCCGTCCAGTGGTTGTCCCGGAACAGACGGTGCAGGTTCTCTTTGGAATCAGGCTCGACAAGCCGCGGGGTCGAACGCACGAAGGCCACGCTCTTCAGCTCTTCGTCAGTGATCGGCTTGGTGAGACTCTCGATCACGCCCTCCATAACCGGACGCCCAGTCGTCGGGTCGTTGCCGTCGACATAGGCCCACAGCTCCGGAGCGGACTTTCCCATCACTGGTTGAGGCACGAACACCTGCCGCATATATGGCATACCGTTGGCCTGAGCAACCGCTCGCACCACCCCCTCAAATACGCGCGTATGGATGGCGACTGTCGGTACACCGTATTTGCTGTCGATTGTCATCCCATGCGTGACGACGCCCGGCGCGCAGGTGCTGCAATGACCGACGCCGATGATCGCGGCATCTCCCTTGGCCTTGATCTCCTCCCACGTCGCCGGGTCGTCCTGCATATAGGTGCTCGAGAGTGGCTTCAATACAGTCTTAACACTGGGCACATGCTCGGCAAACCACTTTTGCATCTGCTGCAGCAAGATGTGCGAGTCATCGAAGCGCACGTCTATCAAATAGATCGTCTTGCCATCCAGCGTATTGAGACGCGCGGCCGGAGGCTTGTGGGTCACTTTGGGCGGATAGCCCATCGGATTCAGAACGGAAAGCTTGTCTCTTGTCGTCATATCACTTCCTATTGCCATCAAGTTGATTCAAACCAGGCGCTGACCGGGTTATTTGCCAAAGTTCACCACCGTGTTCTGTGGGCAACGGGCCAGCACACCCTTCCAGGGCTCATCGTCAAAAGGATGGTCGACAAGATGAACCAAACCCGGGGGATCGAAGGCGAAATCTCCAGGGCCAGGTTCTATGTAGTCGCCAAAGTTTTCGCCGAAACAAATTCGCGCCCGGCCCGAAATGGTGTAGGCCGCAGTGTGGGTGTCGCCATGGTGATGGGGCTGGCCCCTCTCGTGCGGGACGACCGTGAGAGAACACATCCATATCTGCGTGGCTCCGACCGTCTCGGCCGAGATGGCAGGCACGCGTACCATGCCCCGTGTTTGAGCGGTTGCACTGGCATCCTGCGGAGTGTGAACCACCTTGACACCGCGCCCTGCATTCGGGACCTTCGATTTGGCGGTAATGTTGGTTGTCGTCGTGTCCAATGAATAGGCGAGTACCAGCACCAGCGGTTCGTCGTGAGGGTTTCGGATCACGTAAGGCAGGTGGGTCGGAGTAAAGTAAAAATCTTCCGCGCCGACCTCAGTCGAGTCCGCGAAGTCTGCCCCCGAATGAAGTCGAGAGCGACCGCTAACAACGTAGCCTGCCGTCTCCGTCTCGAGGTCGTTCCCGGGCACCGCCTCTTCGCCCGGCGCGATGGTGAGAATCTGCATCGATATCTTGCTTCCTGGAACGGTGGTGGCAGAAATGCCGGATCGGCGTCCGGGCTCACTGCGGATCAAAATTGACTTGCTCGCATCCAAAACGGTCATGACAGACTCCTGCTTAGTTGTTCAATCGACTTCGACTTTTCCCTTTTGAGACCCAGCATCTGGTCAATGCAGATTTCTAAAGGCGTGGGTGTCAACCCGAATTCCCCGGCCCAATCGGTCGATATGGCGTCGCCGATCGCGAGCCCCCGGTACAGGCCGAGATGAGATTGCTTCAGCGGATCGCTGGTCTGGCTCATCGCGCTCTCAATCTGCTCGAGCGACATGTACTCGAGCGCGAACTTCTTCTTCGTCAGCCGTTCCAGGAGCTTCACCACCTCAAGCTGAGAGAAAGCCCTCGGTCCTCCCATCGGTATCGCGCCGCGGCCGCGCGGCTCGGCAGCGCATATGGCGGCAAGACGCGCGACATCCGCCGTCGCAACGTAACTGATCGGACGCGTCCCGTCGCCGTAAATCCTGGCACGCCTCGCCGTCACATCAAAGCCTACCAGTGGCGACATAAACTTCTCCGGAAAGTAGGACGGCAACAGAATCGTGTACTGCATCGCGGAGTTCTCCAGGCGTCGCTCCGCGGCGCGCTTGAATCTGGCGAGCGGCGTGTCGGAGTCGATGCCGCGACTGAACGAGACCAAGACGACATGACGGACACCGTTGCGGATACAAGCCGTGATCAGTTCCTGCAGTCCGCGGCCATCGACGGCCTCCAGCGAATCGCCATCACGCCGCGACAGCGTCGCCGTCGCCGTGATAATCACCGAGGTGGTCCCGCGAACCGCGGCATCTAGCTGCCTGGCCTCCTTGAGATCGGCGACACAAAGCCGCACGCCCGCCCCCTGAAGACGCTTTGCAGCCGGAGACTGCCTGTCTCTCACCATGGCCACGACGGCATGGCCGGCCGCCCGCGCCGCTTCGGCCGAAAGACAACCAAGCGTACCCGTACTACCCACCACAAGAATCGTCATGGCTTCACCTCGCAGACCTGATCCACGTCGCTTCGTTGCGCTGCCCCGATGGATGCCAAAAGCGTGAGCAGCTTGGCCGGGAAAGGCTCGCCGCGCACAAGGCCGTTTTCAGTTCGATGGACCCAGGCGAGTTGCTGGTGGCCAATCGCAATCTTCTCGTTGCCGCCCTGGTTCTTCCGCAGAAATTCGTAGCGCACCCGCGCGCTACGTTCTGTGGCTGCGAGCAACTTCATCTCGACGGTGATCTCGTCGAACGGGAACGCCTCGCGCAGGTAGACCATCTCCTCGTCGATGCACAGCGCTTCACCGAGATCTTTCGAGGATCTTTCGGCACGCCGGTTCATCTCGTTGGGGACGACCGAGTGCAGAAAGCGGTCTCGAACGTGAGCCAGCCAGCTAAAGAAGGAGATGCTGCTCACGTTGCCGACGAGATCCGAGTCCATCAGCGAGGGGCGCATCGTCTCGACGTACAGGACGGGTCCCCCTCGCGGACCGGGCGGTGCCTCGAAAAAAGGCTGACCTCCTTTGAGTTCGGCGAAACCTGGGCCTTTGTCGATTTCTGACGCGGGGAGACGCGCCTGAACGAACCTGTCGTAGTCGCGAAGCGCCGTCAATGCCTCGCGCGAACGACGTCCTTCGCCCGTCGCTCCGACCACCCCGCCCTGGGCTTCGACGGTTGCGACAAGCCTATGTGAGCCTTGCGGCAGTTTCTTTGAGAAGTCGACGCGCCAACCCGCTTGGTTCTCGGACAGGGTGGTCATCCAAATGCGCGCGCTCATTTCGTCGTGGGCGGTCACTTCATCGTGGAGTTGCACATGAATCGAGCGCGCGACCAAGCCGGATGTACCGTCGAGCATGCCTGCGACCAGTCGTCGAGCCACCTGCGGCGGCAGCATCATTTCACGGGCCCGGTGAAACCAATCGACGTAGTGGGCCGCCATCGCCTTGCGGCTGGGCGTCGTGCACTCCTTCCAGCTGACGTTGAATTCATGCTCAAGGACATCGCAGCCGAGTCGCTCGTCGCGCGCGATCCTCCTTCCCGGCGACGAAGCAAAGTTGGGCTCCTCGCCGCGGTTCGGAAACTTGGCGGTCAGCGCCACGATGCTTTCGGGCCCGCGCGACATGCGCAGCGGAAACGTCAAAACGAACACCTCCTTGTCAGGCGTTCGGACTCGAAAGAGCACGCTCTTCTCGCAGCGTTCGATGACGGTCAACTCTTCGTTCTCTGTCGCGACCGCCTTTCTGGCCGCCTCCAGTGCAGCCCAGATCCGCGTGCCCGCCATATCAAGAGGCTCGTGGGCGCTCAGTGCGTTTAGCAGCGGCGCTCGTGCGGACCCAAAGAAGGATTGCCACTGCGCCTCGCTGCGATGCGATATCGCCGCGAGGTCGCATCCCTGCGCGTCCGACCCGACCGTGCACATGCAGTACGAGCCCTCATGACTGAACGAGATGTCGAGTTCCGCGCTCGCTTCCAGGCGCGGTCGCCCGGTCGGCAGCCAAAGCAGGCTGGACGTCTCCTTCGCACCGGGGGCCACCACCGCCACAGCCCGCGTCGCGAGGGCGCGCTCATGGACATGCCGCTCCTGCCGTGGAAAGCCAGCGAAGCCGTTAATGCATTCAAGCGCGACGAACGGGGCGACGACGCCAACCTGTCGCGATGCGCTGACAACGCTCTCCGAGAGCTGTTGCTCGTCACGCGCGTTTGTGAGACCCACGTCGAGGAGATCCTGGAGCGATGGCCAATCCGCCGGCCGAGCCAGGGCCTTGCTGCAGAAACCCGTCCAGCGCTCGAGAATTTCCCCGCTCATCGAAGTTGCAACGAGTTCGAATTCGGCGTCCTTGCCCCCTGACCAATGCAGCCTTGCGATGCAAAGCCGCTGCGCTGCCTGCGCTGCGTCGCTCCCTTTGAAAAGTTCGATTTTGTCGATGCGGGACGTGAACGCCATGTGCTCCAGGTGGTGAAGGAGCGACGTGTGCAAGAGGGTATCGCGAAAGAACGGATCGCCAAGAATGAGCAGGTCCTCACGGGCTCCGTCGATGCCGTCGAATGCTGTCCGTGCGGCATCCCTGTCGCCATGGATCTCGCCGATGCAGACGGCATTCTTCGGGTCCACGGAGTGGATGGCGCCCATCCGTTGATACATCGGCCCGACGAAGAACTGCCGGCCGTACAGGTCCTCTCGCGCGTTGATTGGAACGGGTGGGCCGAGTTCGACCGGTTCCTGCGCACCAACCCGACGTTCGCCGAACACCACCGTTGCGGACAACGCACTGGTCTTGAATCCGGTCTGTTCGGTCGCAATTGAAACGTTGATCCTCCGAAATCCGTCGACAGTCGCCTGCTGCTGAACCTCGGCACGCAACTCCACTTCCAGCCCGTTATCGGGATCAACCACGATCGGATAGGGCATCTCCACCCCGTCCAGTCTGCACAACGGGATCGACTCTCCCAGGAGCGCGTATGCGGCCTGTGCGATCGCCTCGAGCGCGAGGACCGTCGGCACGATGTACATGTCGTTGTAAACGTGATCGTGCAGATACCGATCGCGTTGGAGGGTCAGCCGGCACCGCGCCACCAGCTCCACTTCCGGCTCAACATGGAGAATCCGTTCGATGAAACGGAGGTTCGTCGGAATGGCCGGCTCAGGCCGCAGCTGATCCCACGTTGCGTAGCCGACCGAACGGCCATAGATGCACAGGCGCTTCACCCCCGGATCGAAAACGAACGCCTCGACGAAGCGCCGCACCCCCTCCTCGGGAGGTATCTCTCCGTCATGCAAGCCGACCGAGAGCAGATGGTCGTTCGTCTTCAGGACAGCCGGTCGTCCGACATTGCCCCACAGCCCGAACGAGACGATCTGGAGCGGAATTGGCGAGTCGGCCATCGCGGCGGCCTGGACCACGCGCTCCATCACCTCGTTCGCGAACGCGTAGCCTGCGCTCCAAGGCATACCGTGCTCGACCACCAGCGAAGAGAAGGCGATGAAGAGCTTTAGCGGCCGTCCTTTCAGCGCTCGACAGAGATTCCAGGCCCCCAAGACCTTCGGGCTTACTTCCTGGAGCATGCCTTCGACCGTCAGGCCGTCCGCCCGGCACGGTCGCAGGATTGACGCGCCGTGGACGACGCCAGTGATCGGGCCCGCCTGCGCTTCGACCTTTTCGACCAACTCCGCGAGGGCCACGGCGTCGACGATGTCGCACGAATGATAGTGGTGGCGCAGCCCCTCCGATCGGAATCGTTCAAGCGTGCGGCCGATCTCGTCGTCTGCGCCGTCGCCAGCCGCCAGGGGTTCGCCGCGGCCAACCAGGACCAGGGTCGCGCCGGTTTCCCGTGCGATGCCCAGGGCGCATTCAGCCAGGATTCCCTTGGCCCCACCCGTCACGAGAATGACGTCCCGGTCGGACCAGGTGATTGGCCGGGGCTGATAGGCAACCGGCTCGCTGAGCGAAGCCTCAAGCATCCGACGCGTGAGCTCGGCATCGAACCCGATGGCCGCAAATGGTTCGCCACCGCCAATTTCATCGAGAACGATTTCGGCGATCGTTTCGCAAGCGATGGACTGCGCCACGTCGAGCACGCGGACACGCAGGTCCTGGCGCTCCAGATGGAGCGTGCGAGCAAACGCCAGCGCGTTGCACAGCTCCGGCTCTGCGCCGGTTGCATCGTTTCCAAAGAAGCCGCCACCAAATTGCACGTAGGAGACCGTCGTGCGGTGGTGCAATGGGGCATTCTTCAGAGGTGCCTGGGCGACCGAGGTCACCCGCGAAATCATGCCGGCAAGTCGCGCGGACGGCGCTCCTTCGTCGGGAACCCTCGGCAGGACGGCGATCTGGTGCGTAAAGCGGCCGTCGCGCTGAAGCGCTGCGCGCGCTGCCGCGTCGAACGGTGCCATCTCGGCGCGGCCGCCGCGCTTCATGATCTCAGCCAACAGCGCGTCGGCCGGCGCGCGATCGCGCGGCTCGAAGAATACGAGGAAGAACGCATCTGCCAAGCTGACTTCACTTCGCTGGCTGGCAACGACCTGCGCAGCGGCACGTGGCCTGGGCTCCGCGCGCACGACGAAATTCCTCGTCCACGTCGGATGGCGTGACACGAAGGACAGGTCGCTATCGACCAGCGGCGCACGCTCGGCTCGGCGGGTCGATGGCGATGGGGCCGGGACAGCAGCGATCGCCTGGCTGCTGGGCAGCACATCGCAAAGCGCCGCCGCGATGTCCCGCAGCGACGAGTTTGCAAACCGCGTTGCATCGATCGCGCCGGCTGCGCCGACGCGCCTGAGCGCCTCGGCGACCAGTTCACCGGCCTTGATCGAGTCGAGGTTGAGATCGTCGAGCAGGCGTGACTCGGGGGTGATCGACGAACCAGGATAGCCAGTACGCTGGCTCGTGACTTGGACCAGCAGCGCGATCATCCCGTCGACGGAGGACACACCCTCGGTGACGGCGACGGCATCGTTCCGCTGAGTTGGCGCAACGTTCACCGGCGCCGCCTCGACCGGTTCGGGCGCCACGCCGTGAAGGGCCGTCGCGATGTCCCGCAGCGACGAGTTTGCAAATCGCGTCGCATCGATCGCGCCGGCAGCGCCGATGCGTCTGAGCGCCTCGGCCACCAGCTCCCCGGCCTTGATGGAGTCAAGGTTGAGGTCATCGAGGAGGCGCGACTCGGCGGTGATCGATGAACCGGGGTAGCCGGTGCGCTTGCTTGTCAGCTCGACCAGCAGTTCGATCAGCTCTTCAACGGACGGCTTTCCCGGGACGGTTGCACTGCTTGCCTGACGCGCCGAGACCCCGGCGGGCACCATCGCGGTCAACTCGGGCGCCTTGATCGGACTGGGCATGGCGGCGCCGGCGAGCGTTGCCATGTCCAGGCGTGCGACGCCGGCCAGAAACTTGCCACGGTGACGCAGGTACTCGGTGAGATGTTCCGCGTTCATGCCAAGCTCTTGTTTGAGCGTGTCGTCGAGTCCATGGTCGTTCGCCAACCCGGACGAATGGCCCTCAGGTAGGGACGTGCTCTGAAACGTCATGGGACGCTCCGCGGGATTGCTCAGATAGACCCGCTGCGATGGTTTCATATATGGTCGGACCAGCCGTTGGTCGTAGAACGCAGGCCAGTGGATGTCGACGCCGTTAAGAAATGCGACGGCAACGGCCGGGTTCGGGTTCCACTTCACCGCATCGGCGGCGAGGGGAGTGCACACGCCACCCTCGTCGAAAATATCGCGACAGAGTCCGGACAGCGTGCGCCCCGGTCCAACCTCGATGAAGACGTCGCACAGACCCCTCATCGTCTTGGCCAAGTCGATGAAATTGACCGGGCTCGTGATCTGACGCGCCAGGTGCCGGCGCAGATCGGTCTGCCCATCGATGGAGGCAGCCTCGACGCCCGAGACGACGGGCACGGTGAGGGTCGGCAGCGACTCAGGCAGATCCAAGGCGGCCTCGAACGCCTGCGCGCTGTGTGCGACCAGCGGCGAATGGAAGGCATTCGACACAGGGAGACGACGACAAAGGATATTTTGAGTCGCCGCCAATGCGACGACCGCGTCGATGGCCTCGGTATCACCCGAAACCACGGTTTGATTCGGCGAATTGATGTTGGCAACGACCACCGTGCCCGGCAGTTGCGCAAGAAGGTTCTCGGCTTCCTTCCTCGCACAGGCCAGGCTCGCCATCCCACCCGCTCGATCGGGCGCCGCGCGCATCACCTGGCCGCGGGTCGATGCGATCGAGAACAGCTTCTCCGCCCCGAACGCGCCGGCCACATGAAGCGCAGTGATCTCGCCCAGGCTATGGCCACCGACGATGGTCGGCCGTATTCCGAGGAGAGCCAGGTAACGGGCGCACAGCACCGATGCAAGGCAGATCGCCGGTTGGGCCAATTCGGTTTCCGACAACAACGCAGTCCACCCGTCGATCTCCGACGCATCGCGGGCGCGATCGATGGGACGGTAGATGACATCCAGGAGCGATCGGCCTGCGACCGCACGCTCGGCCTCGTCGGCGAGTTGTCTCGCCCAATCGAACCGCTCGATGAGCGTCCGCGCCATCAGCAGCTGATGCGAACCTTGTCCCGGAAAAAGGAAGCCGATGCGCCCCGGCCGGTTTCCACGGGCAATGAGCACATCCTTGCGCGGGGTTGCCCACTGCTCGTTGAGAGCCGGAAGTTCATTCGTCAGCGCATCGCGCAACACGACGAGCTTTGCAGCCAGATCGTCAGGAGATTCTGCGATGACCGCAGCCCGGATCGACAAGCCGGACGGCAACTCGCTTGACAGCGCAGCCGCCAGATCGACGAGGTCGCTTGAACTCAGCAGCGAAGCCTCGATCAAGACAGCCTCGACGCAGGCGATGACTTCGTCCTTCGTACTGCCCCCGAAGACAAATAGCTCGCTTTCCTGATGCGACACGAGGAGCGAACGCTCGTCGACCTGCGGTGCCAGTTTAGGCGAGGGCGGCCCTCCCGATTCGATGATGAGATGGGTATTGATGCCACCGAAACCGAAGGCGCTGACGCCCGCTCGCATCACGGCGTCGGGGTCTCGGACCTCTCCGAGCCCGATGGGGAACAGACGCGTTCCCACGCCGTCGAATGCATCGTTTCGTTGTTCGCAGCTCGCCGTGGGCGGCACGGCCCTGCGGTTGACGGCCGCGACCGCCTTGATCAGCGAGGCGACGCCTGCGGTGGCCTTGGTGTGGCCAATGAGCGACTTGAGGGAACCGATGCCGCAGGTGCGCCCATGCTCGTCGGCGCCGTCGCCCGTGCCCATCGCGAGCGCGAGCCCTTCGATCTCGGTCCGATCCCCCGCCCGGGTTCCGGTTCCATGGCCCTCGATGAAATCGAGCTGGTCCACATTGCAGCCCGCGCGATCGACTGCGCGACGTATCGCAGCGGCCTGCTGGCTCCCAACCGGCTGCATGATCCCGGCTCTGCCATCCGAGGCAAGGCCCCAACCTCGGATCACCGCGTAGATCGCGTCGCCATCTCGCTGGGCGTCGGCGAGGCGTTTGAGCACGACCATGCCACCACCCTCTCCCGCTATGAATCCATCTCCACGACGATCGTACGGTCGGATTTCCCCCTTGGACAGTGCGCCGTTGCGAGAAAAACCTACAAGCTCGAACGGATCCAGGCTGATGTCGACTCCACCCGCAAGCGCAAGGTCGAGATCGTTGCTGGACAGCAAATTGGCGGCCGTGATGACCGTGGCCAGCGAGGAAGCGCACGCGCCGTCAACGACGAATCCCCCGCCATGCAAGTCGAAGTAATTGCAAATGCGGCCCGCGATGGTGGCGGAAATGGAGCCGGCGACGAAGTCCTCGTTGACCTCCGGAAACATCGACTTGTAGAAGTCTTCCGTTGCCTTCATGAAGGGAACGAGGTTCTCCGAGGAAAGGCCCTGCGACTGCGCCGCCTTCACCATCGCGCGACGAACGACAGGCCATCTCAGGCGCAGGCTGTTTGACCGCATGTCCTCGCCGGTGCAGGTATTTCCAATGAAGACGCCGGTTCGGTCCTTAGGCACGGAAGCACGCGAGAACCCCGCATCCTTGAGCGCTCGATGCGCAATCTCAAGGGCGAGCCACTGGCACATATCGGTCCGGTCGTAGGTGCTCTCGGGGATGCGGTACGAGGCCCAATCGAAGACGAATCCATCGATGACGGCAACCTTGCTTTGATAGAACTTGTCCGGGTCCGCGCCCGTCTTGTCGTAATAGTCGGACAGCGGCGTGCGAACGTCCGGCATGCGGCGAAATTCGCGCCGGCGTGCCAGCACGTTCTCCCACAGCTGTCGCGGGTCGGACGCACCGGGAAGCCAACATCCCATGCCGACAATCGCAATGGGAGAACTCGGAATCAGGTTATCAAGTAGACGTGACATGGAAAGCTCCGGTAGATTGGGGCGCGCCTTGCTCTTCATTTGGATTCGGTTTCACTTGAACATGCCAAGATGGCACGGAATAACGGTTGAAGTTAACTCGAAGCAATTTCGAACTGCAGCGCTTAGCAGTTCAAAAGAAGTTACTGACGTTCTTGGCCGAGAGGACGTTTTGCGGCAGGATCACCTTTCTGTAGGCAATCTTCCAGTCGCCATGGACATTTCTAACGATGTCCTCCCGGCTGCCGACATAGAAGTCCTGCTCCGTTTCGGCTCGGGTGCGGTACATGATGAAATTGGAGTAGACGGTCAGCTCTGACTCCTTGTCTCCCTCATGCACCTCTATGTTGGAGACGAAGTGACGTGTTTGGGATGGCGGATCCTCGGCCCAGGCCATGCCCGTATCCAGCCTTGCTATTCGCTTGGCGAGAGATTCCTTGGTCTCGTCGAGAATGGCCAGCTCGCCTTCCTGCGAGAACTCTCTTTCTTGATAACGATCACGGTCCAGGATGGAAACTGCCTTGCTGGACACCAGATATTTGCGGGACATGATTGGCATCCAGTACCGAATGTCTTCCGTGAGGAGACTCAGCCATTGCTGAAAGTCGCGTTCGTCGAGAAGGCGGGCTTCTCGGTACAAGAACTGCTCGACGTCGTGAACGACGTCCTGTTTCGCGGGGGCATGGCGCATTCTCATAATTGAGCCCAGTCGTCGGCCGCCATCATCTGTGCCCAGCGTTCATAGAAATGGCGCTGATTGCTTTCGCTGACGCAGAATCCACTTGTCGAGGCCTTGAGATCCTCATCGAACCGGTCTTGTCCCAGCCCCATTTGCATATTCAACTGATAGCGCCTTGACACCACGCCGCGGGCGGTTTGGGTGCACTCTTGCCAATTGTCGATATCGTCCTGCTCGAAAGTTCCAGCCGGGCCGAAACTGCGAAGGCTTCCCAAACGGATAGCTTCCTTAACCTTCGGCGGCGCCAGCTTGTCAACAAAGACCCATGACCAGATCTCGATACGGTCGGGCCCGCGCGGATGCCAGACTCGGATGGATTGGGCGGTACCCCGGTTGAATGAAAAGTTGGGAAAAACCGTCCCGACCGCTGGTCTCACGAGGTCGATGCGGGAGCCAAGGCGCTGTCGCACTTCCCCGCGGACTTCCTTTTCGTAAGCGACGACCTCCGGCGAATCAGACGTGTCGTCGGCTTGCCGCGCCATCACGCAGTGGCCGTTTCCAAGGGCAAGATGGAACCGTCCGACGTCTGTCGGGCGAGGACGCCTGGCGCTGAATCCCGTGTTCATGGCGGAACGATGCGCCCAAGGACCGTGGTAGCTGTCTCCGGCAAAATTCTCGGCAGCGATTTTCCAATTGCAGGGTACTACCCATTTGTGGACCCCGGCCAGCACATCAACCCCGCCTTCCCGGCGATCGAAGATGGCATCCAGATACCAAGCCATCTCTCCTAGTGTAGTGTTGCATTCTGTTTGGAACTTAATCGGCTATTGGCGCGGATGACCTTTTGCAGGATGTCGCGAGCGTTCTTGGTCCAGATGAACGGCTTGGGGTTGGTGTTGTGATGCGCGATGTACTCATCGATGGCCGAGACGAGTTCGGGCACGCTGGTGAACACCCCGCGGCGTAGCCGGTTCTCGGAGATGTCGCGAAAGAAGCGCTCGACCATGTTCAGCCACGATGCCGAGGTCGGCGTGAAGTGCATGTTGAATCTGGGGTGCTTGGCCAGCCACTCCTGCACAGCTGGATGCTTGTGCGTGGCGTAGTTGTCGGCGATCAGATGCAGCGTCTTGTCCTTGGGCGTCTCCCGATTGATTTGACGCAGGAACTTCAGCCACTCGATGTGGGTGTGGCGCTGCTGGCACTGGCCGATGACCTGACCGTTGAGCACGTTGAGCGCAGCGAACAAGGTGGTTGTGCCGTTGCGCTTGTAGTCGTGCGTCATGGTGGCCGCGCGCCCCTTCTTGAGCGGCAGCCCGGGCTGCGTTCGGTCCAGCGCCTGCACCTGGCTCTTTTCGTCGCAGCACAGCACCAGCGCATGCTCGGGCGGCGACATGTAAAGCCCCACGATGTCTTCGAGCTTTTGCACGAACTGCGGATCGCGCGAGACCTTGAAGCCGCGCACGATGTGAGGCTTGAGACCGTGGGCCTGCCAATGGCGCATCACGGTGCTGGCGCTGACGCCCAACTCAGCGGCCATCGTGCGCGTGCTCCAGTGCGTGGCCGCCTCGGGCTTGGTCTGTGTGGTTAGCTTCACAAGCTTGGCCACATCCACCTTCACCGGCGGTGCGCCGCGCGGCAAGTCGCGCTCGATACCTTGCAGCCCCAATTGCAGGTAGCGTTCACGCCAGCGCGCCACCTGCACGCGCCCAATGCCAAGCTGCTCGGCAATATCCTTGTTTTGCAGCCCCTGCGCGGCCAGCAGCACGATCTGGGCGCGCTGGGCCAATCTGACGCTGGTGCGCTTGGAGCGCGCCAGCCGGCTCAGCTCGCTTTCCTCTTCATCCGTCAACACAATCGTCGGGGCAACTCGCAATTTTTCACTCCAATGCAAACCGTAGTAGAGCATTGGAGCGTGGTTGCTCAATTAAGTTTCATTAAGAATCAAGCACTACACTAGATACTCGAGCAAGGGTGGCGCTGTGGGGTCGAAGGTAGCAAATATCAGGCCCTTGTAGTTGTCCAACTTCGCCACGCCGATCAACGGCCATTTCTCTTTTTCCAACTTGCCACAGTAAGCGGCTTGAAGATGAGGAACCCCTTTCAACGCGCCGTCGTTGCCATAGGTCCAACCGTGATAGGCACAGGTAAAAGCAGCCGCATTTCCGCTATCAGCCCTGCAGAGCCGGTTGCCGCGGTGACGACATATGTTCAGAAAGGCTCGTATGGTGCCATTGGTATCTCGCCACACCAACACCGGGTCCTCGCCCATATAGGCCGTGCAAAAATCACCCGGACGGGGAATTTGACTTTCGTGACACAAAAAAAGCCAGCATCGAGCGAATACTCTTTCGCTTTCTTGCTCGTAGATCTGCGGCTCGATGTAGATACGTCTGCTAACCAGGCCGCGGTCCACGTCCACCAGATTTTTTATCTCTATAGCCATCCCTGAGCCCTCGTAGTTTTCTTATTTAAAAAATTAGTTATTGGACTCGTCAAGCATAAGTACCCGCTTCAATGCAATCAAGCTAGGAACTTTCCCTGTGTCGTATCGGAACAGTGCGGCTCAGGCCGGTGCCGGGATAGCCTCGGCGATGCCGCGTGCCGTGGCCCAACAGGGGGCTGCGTCGGCGCTGCGATGGACGCCTACGTATACGTCGAACGCCTACTGCCTCCCCGGCAAAGCCGACAGGTCTCCCATTGGACTAGGAGGAAGACTGAACTACCGGGCAGAGAGGCTGCAATCACTTGATCGCAGCGCTGCTAGGTCCAGAATCCGCAGGACGCCGTACTCGACTGAGATCGCACCCTGCGCCTCCAGCGCTTTCAGTGCCTCGTTCACGCGCTGTCGCGACAGGCCGATCAAGTAGGCTAGTTCCTATTGAGAAATGCGCAGCGCCTCTCCTACGCCGGGATAGAGGATGGGATTGAATAGTGCCGCCAAACTACGCGCCACACGCATGTCTGGATTGTTCGAGCGGTCGATCTCGCGCGCGGCGATGAACTGACCAAGCCGCTCGTTAAGCTGGTTCATCACAAAGCGGTTAAAACCGATCGAGTGGTCAAGGAGCCAGTGGAACGAATCAACGGGCAGGCCCGCCACTACGCTCTTGCGCAAGGATATGATGTCGTAACGATAGGCTTCGCGTTTCAGGGCTGTACCTTCACCGAACCAACCGCCAGGTGGCACTCCGGTGAAAGTCATGGTCTGGCCGAGCTCGTTGTCACTGCTCATTTTCAACAGCCCTTCAATCACGCCAAACCAGTAGGTTATGGGCTTGCCGATACGGCAGACGTAGTCGCCTGGCAAGGCGTCGCCCACGGCGATGTGCCCAACGGCGCGCTCGTATTCGGCTGGCTCCAACACCTTAAGCCATGGGATGCTCGCAATTTCGCATGCGGTCGGGTCGCGGCGACGCTGGTATAGGGGCTCGTGGAAGGTCATTGGTCACGCCGGGCAGCAGGGTCGAACAAACACGTCCGCAACACATTCCTTAACGCCTGCGCCATAGCCGGCTCCGTGGCCAAGTGTCCGGAGTGAACCCAGGTACTACCGACCGCCCCCGTACAGTCCGGATCGGCGAACCATTTTTGCAGGCGATGCACATTGTGCGGTGAGCAGACGGCATCGAAGCGGCCATGCAGCAATTGCACCGGCGCGCGCTGGTCGTCCGATCCGGCCGCTTGCGCAAGCCAGTCGCGCCAGCCCGGCACAGCCCCTCTCAACAAGTGGTCGCAGCCGCGCGACAGCAACCGGGCCTGCAGCGCCACCTTGCGTTCCTGCGCGGGCGCTACTGGTCGCCGCATTTGAAGCGCAACTCCGGCACGACGCTCGCTGCGCCTCAAGTCCCGCCAGGCGGCTCGCAACCGGCAGGACGCCGTGACCTGACCATCCGCATCCGTATCACCCGCATGCAGCCAGGCCCGGCGCGCTCCGTGTGTGGCGGAGCGGCGCTCCGCAAGAAGCCAGGCCCCGGTCAACTGACTGGCCGCCGAACCAGGTGCTGTAAACCGAAACAGTCGTCTCGCCCCGGCCAGCCAGGCCGCCAGCCCGCTTCGCGATGTCGGCTGCGGCAGGCCGGCTTGTCGCAGCGCGCCGCTTGGCATCGAACGGATCAGACGCCAGACATCATGGGTTCCTCCCAAGAAACTGCCACGCAGGAGCAGCCGCTCGACGGAGGCGGGATACCGCCGGAGATAGGCCAGCGCAAGGTAGGCCCCCCAGGATCCGCCCAGCACCGACCATCGCGGGATGGCCAACGCCACCCGCAAGGCTTCCAGGTCAGACACCATCGCCGCCACGGGCAGGCGCCGCGCACGGTGCCACCCCGCGGCGTCACTGCCACGCTGATGGGGTCCCCAGGCCGCGTGGCGCGTTCCATCGAAAGCTGCCAGCAGGGCAGGCGACGCGCCACCGCCGGGCCCCCCGTGCAGCACCAGCCACGGCTCGCCACCGGATTCGCCCAGGCGCCAACCAGACTGCGTGCCGGTAGCGGTCACCAGGCGCCATGGCTGCGGAGTTGCTTCGCGATTCACCGAGCCTGAGCCTGCTGTTCAGCCATCCAGCTGGAGCCGCACGCCGATCCAGGCCGCGCGCGGCGCACCGGGCGCGACGAACTGCTCGTTGCGCCACGCGGCCGGCGCCGACACGCCGTCTAGTGGGCTGATGCCGTTGGGGCCGAGCTGGCCGGCACTGGCATAGCCGCGGTTGAACACGTTCGTCGCCTTGGCGAAGACTTCGACGTTACGCCGCAACTTCCAGCTCGTCGTGAGATCAAGCAAGGCATAGCCGCCGAGGCGGCCGGCGCCGTTGAAATCAAGCCCGTCGGGACGGTGCGCATTGTTCTCGTTGCCGCGCACGTATTGGCGCGAGTAGGCGCGGTACTGGGCGCCGACAGTCCAGTTTGGCGTCACCTTCCAGTCGGCGTTCAACTTGAGGTTGTGGGCCGGCAACCCGGGCAGGCGATCACCGCGCCGCACCGCGATCTCGCCTTCGCCGCCGCACGCGGGACTGGTCTCGGCGGTGCTGTTCGACTCGGACACCAGGCACGCCGACGCGTCGTGGGTGGCGCGCAGATAGCTGTAGGACACGGACCAGTTCAGGCGGTCGGTCTGCTGTCCCAGGCCGAGTTCCACGCCCTGGCGCAGGGTACGCCCGAAGTTCGTGAAATAGCCACGCGCGAGCCCGCTGCTGACGAACAGCAGATCGTCCTGGTTGGCCGTGCGAAACAGCGACGCATTCCAGCGCAGGCCGGGCTCGAAGCTGCCGCGCAGACCTGTCTCGAAGGTCCGCGACACCACCTGCTTCAGCGGCGGATCGGACTGCAGCGCGTTGGGCAGCACGCAGGCGTTCTGCGGATCGGAGCACCCCAGCTCGATCGGGCTCGGCGCGCGATTGCCCTGGCTCCAGCCGCCGTAGGCCGTGAACTGCGGCGTGAACTGCCAAGTAAGGCCGATGGCCGGATTGAACTTGCGGTAGCGGCCGTCGCTGTCGAGCTGCGTCGGAAGGCCGAGCAGAATCCGCCCGTCATCGCGGGTCGTGACCTTGGTGTCGTTGTAGCGGCCCGACAGCGTGAGCTGCAGGTTCGGCCGCAGCGCCACCAGGTCGGAAAAGTAGACACTGGCGGTGCGGCTCTTGCCCGACAGCAGGGCATCGGCTTCGGCCTCCTCGGTCGCCATCACACGGCGGCTCGGATCCAGGAAGCCTTCCGCCTCGGTCTGCGCGAAGCGGGTGCGCGCGCGGTCGAGCGAGACGCCCAGCGTGAACTGGTGATTGTCCGTGTTGGTGGTCGACTGCAGAGCCATACCCTCACCTTTCTGGCGAGTACGGGTACGGTTCTCCACGCCCGACTCCTCGACCCCGGGCGGGTCGAAGTCGTCATTGAGATCGCCGTTGAGCGTCGACGTACGCGATTGCCTTGTGTAGGCGGTCATGGCGATCTTCTGCCGGTCGCTCATCTGGTAGCTGGCATTGAGCGTGAGCATCGACATCAGGTTATCGGTCTGGTCCGGCCGCGTGTAGACCTGCCGGCGGTTCTGCACGAGCATGGACTCGGGCAGCAGGCCGTTTCCCACCAGTGTGTTGTCGCCGTGGGTGAAGCTCAGGTCCCAGGACAGTTGCGCGCTGTCCTGGCCAACCTTAGCGAACAGCTGGCGCACACGCGACGGCGAATGGTCGCGCCAGCCGTCTTCGTTGAGGCCGCCGAGCCCCAGGAACAGATGCCCGTTCTCGCCCAGCTTGCGCCCGTGCGTGAACTCAGTGCTCACCCGGCCGAAGGAGCCGGCCTGCAGTTCCAGTTCGGTGCCGGGATGGGTGTCACCACGCTTGGTCTGCAGTGACAGGGCACCCCCGAGCGTGTTGAGGCCGAACAGGGGGTTGGAGCCCGGCAGCAGCGTGATGCTGGAGATTGCCGCGCGGGGGATCAGGTCCCAGTTCACGACGTCGCCGAAGGGCTCGTTGACGCGCACCCCGTCCATGTACACCGACAGGCCCTGCGGCGTGCCCAGCAGCGGGCTGGCGGTGAAGCCACGGTAGTTGACATCGAGCTGGAACGGGTTGCCCTGGATCTCGTTGACGTTGACGCTCGACAACTGGCTGGCCATGAAATCCGGCAGGTTCAGGCTTTGCACGCGGCGCAACCGCGAGTCGTCAGCGGTTTGCACATTGGACGGTATCTGGTCCCGCGGCACCTCCGTGCCTGGCACGGGCGTGGTGCCAACCACCTCCACGGTCGGCAAGGTGGCCGCTCGTGCCGGTTGCGCCTGCGCCTGTCCCGGCATCGGGCTGGCTGCAGTTGCTGCGGCCAGCGCTACCAGCCGCAGAATCTTTTGCTTGTTCGCCCGGCTCATGCGACTCCTTCAGCCACCGGCGCGCGCAAGGCCCAACTTTTCCACGATGGCGCGCTCCTTAGCGAAGGTCTCGCGGCAGGACTGCGCGTACAGGGTCGGACCGAGGTAGTCGATTTTCTGGTCATACTTGGATAACTCTTCGTTGAAACGTGGATCGAACATGGCCTTCTTGAAGGCATCGTGCAGCACCGATACAACGGCCGGCGGCAGGCCCCGCGGTCCGGCCAGGCCGTAGGGCGACTTGGCCACGATGTCGAAGCCGAATTCGCGCAGAACGGGCACATGCGGCCAGCGCTTCGAACGCTCCGCGGTGAAGAGCACCAGCAGCCGAAGCGTGCCCGCATCGACGGCCGGCCCGAAGCCGGTGGAATTAACGCCGGCCATCACCTGCCCGCCGGCCACTGCGTTGAGCTGCTCGGCCGTGCCCTTGTACGGCACGTGGATGTAGTGCAGGCCGCGCGCCGTGAACAGTTCCTCGAGCACCACGTGCGGCGTGGTGCCGATGCCGTTGGTAGCGATGGTCAACTCGCCGGGACGGGCTCGGGCGAACGCGAACAGGTCGTTGAGCGAGCGGATCGGGCTGTCGGCCGCCACCAGCACGCCGAAGGTGACGCTGGAAATCTGGATGATCGGCGTCACGTCGCGGATCGGATCCCACAGCACCTTCTGGATGTGCGGCGCACGGAACACCGGGTGGGGCATCTGGGCGATGGTGTAGCCGTCGGGCCGGGCCTGCTGCAGCACCGGCATCGCCAGCGTGCCGCCGGCGCCGCCGCGGTTTTGGGTCACCACCGGCTGCCCCAGCCAGGGGCTGGCGAGCTCAGCCAGAAGGCGTAGCGAGATGTCGGTGGCCCCGCCGGCGGGCCAAGGCACCCACAGCGCGACCGGGCGCGACGGAAAGGGGGCGACCGAGGCCATCGCGCGACCAGGCGGCAGCGCACCCAACGCCAGCGCAGCCGCCTGACCCAACCAGCGGCGCCGGTCGCAGCGGCCATGGTGGCTCACGCCGCGCCTCCCCGCTTGGTCAAGCCGCCGAAGCCGCGCTGCGGGTCGTAGCCCCAGCAGGCCAGCGCGAAGAACACCGCGAGGCAACCGAGCACGACATAAGGCGCGAGTCCGGGATCCTTGCCATAGAGTGCGAACCGGATCCACTCGACGGCGTAGGTGAAGGGATTGAAGCGCGCCAGTTGGTACACCCAGTCGGCGCCCGACTCCTGCAGCTTCCATAGCGGATAGAGAGCGGTCGACAGGAAGTACATCGGGAAGATGACGAAGTTCATCGTGCCGGCAAAGTTCTCCAACTGCTTGATGTGCACCGAGAGCAGCAATCCGAGTGCGCCCAGCATCAGCGCGCCAACCGCCAGCGCCAGCAGCGCATGCAGGCCAGCGAGCGAAAGCAGTGGCAACTCGGTGCCAATCAGGGCCGCCACCAGCACGAAAGCCAGCGCCTGCAGCACCGAGAGCAGCGTGGTGGCGCACAGCTTGGAAAACAGCAGCCAGGGTCGCGGCAGCGGCGTCGTGAGCAGCAGACGCATCAGACCCATCTCGCGGTCGTAAACCATCGCCAGCGAGGACTGCATGCCGTTGAACAGCAGCACCATGCCGATGAGGCCGGGGGCGATGTAGACGTCGTAGGGAATGTAGGTGTCGTAGGGCGGGACGATCGACACGCCGAACACGTTGCGAAAGCCCGCGGCAAACACGGCCAGCCACAGCACCGGGCGGACCAGGGCCGACACCAGACGGCCGGTCTGCTTGAAGAACTTCAGCAGTTCGCGCGTGACGATGGCTCGAAGAGCCTGCAACGCATGCATTATTTCGCCTTGCACAACTTCTCCGGCTCGTCTGCGCCCAGCGTGTCCAGTGCGTTCTTCGGATGCATTACGCCCTCGTCCGGTGCGATGCCGATCACGCCCACGCCGTCGGTCAGCAGCAAGGGCTGGCGCAGCTGGCGGTCCCAGGCGCGAAAGGAGGTGCGCGAGCCCTTGAAACCATCAACGTTGAAGTCGGGCGACGCCAGCGCCTTAGCCACCGTGGCGGCCGTGGGTACCGCCGCATTGAGCAGGGCCGCCTGCAGCACGGCCTTGGTCGCCGCCCACGACGCCCAATCGGGCGCGGTCATGGGGCGCTTGGCGACCTTGGCAAATCGGCGGGCCAACTGTGGGGCGCCGAAGCGCTCGAAGTGCGGCGCCCAGGCCAGTGCACTGAAGCCGCCATCACCCACCACCGGGCGCGGCAGCGCCGTGCGGTAGTTGAGAGCGCGCGCGAACTCGCCGCTGCCATCCACCACCCAAACGGCATCGTAATCGGTGTCGCCGGTCAGCAGCAGCGGGTTGGCAAGGTCACGCTCGCGCGGGTCAGCCGAAACCTTGAACGGCCGGGTGGTGACGAGCTTGAGGCCATAGCGCTTAAGGGCCGCCTGCGTGACACTCGCCCGTGCGGCGTCATCGGACGTAGGGCCTTGAAGCAGGAGCACCTTGTTCCAGCGGCGCGCCACTAGTGCCTGCGCCATCGCGTCGGTGCGCATGCGCTCGGACGGCAGAGTGTGAAAGAGGTTCGGCAGGCAGGCCTGCTGGCGCAGGCCATCGGCTGCCTCACCGACATTGATCACCGGCAACTTGACGGCCGGTGCCGCAGCCGCAATCCAGGCCGCTGGCCAATCGACTAGGGCGGCCTGAGCACCGGCCTTCTCCAGCTTGAGCAGCGCGGCCTTGGCCTCGACGGCGTCGCGCACGTCGACAACTTCGATCCTGACCTTCAGCCTGGCGGCCTCCAGCTCGAAAGCGACCTCTTCCAGCGCCACGTCCACGGCATCGGTGGCCGGGCCACCGGCGTGGCCGGCGTAGGCGAGTTCCACCCGGCGTGGATCCAGGCGCTCGTCGTCAGTCCGGCCCAGTACGCCCAGCGTAAGTGTGGCCGCCGAGACCGAGACGGCCGCGCACAGTGCCGCCAAGAGCGCGGTACACACCCAGGCCCGCAGCGTCCTCGCACGCTCAGTCATCGATCAGCACTCCGTAGGGCACGCGGCCGACGGACACAGTTTTGAGAGCCTTGCCGCTGGCGGTGTCAATCACGGTCATATCGTCGGACAGGCCGTTGACCACGAACAGGCGGGAGCCGTCGCGATTGAGTCCCAGACCCCAGGCCCGCTTGCCGACGAGCGTAAGTTGCTTGATCTCCCTGGTGGCCGCATCGATCCGGGCGACGTGATTGGCCCGGCCCAGGCCGACATACATGCTCTTGCCATCGCGCGAGCGCACGATGCCCACGGGCGAGATGTCGTCGGCCCGCATGCCTTTGACCTTGAACTCCACCGTATCGGTCACGGCGAGGTATTTGGTCGAAATGATAGACACGCTGGAGCCGAGTTCGTTGGTAACCCACAGTTCCGAGCCGTCCGCGTTCAGCGCGAAGCGGCGCGGGCGCTGGCCGACCTTGATGTTCTTGAGCACTTTGAGCGCGCCGGTGTCGATGACGTGCACCATGCTCGCCACCTCGGAGGTGACGTACACGCGCTTGCCATCGGGCGAAACCAGTACGCCTTCGGGCTCTTTACCCACCGGGATGGCCTTGACTATCTTCTTGGTCGCCACATCGATGACAGTCAGCGCACCCTCGTCCTCGCTCGACACGTAGACCAGCTTGCCGTCGGGCGACAGCTCGAAGGCTTCGGGTTCATCGCCCAGAGGCAGGCTGCCCACGGACTTCCGCGTGACCAGGTCGATGATGTCGGCCTGGCCGGAGTCTGCGCAGGCCGCCATCAACCGTGTGCGGTCGGGCGTGAGCAGCAGGTGGCGCGGTCGCTTGCAGGTCTTGATGGTGCCCTTGATCTCCAGGGTCTTGGCGTCGACGACCGTGATGGCGTTGTCCTTCTCGCTGGAGATGTAGGCCAGGCCGGTGTCCTTGGCCATGCTCCCGGTGCTGAACATGATGCAGAACACGGTGCCGATCGTGGCGCCAGCGGCGCGGATCAATGGGTGCGGGCTCATGCGATAGTCTCCTTGGAGTTTCTTGGAATCGCAGCTGGAAATGAGGTGGCAGCGCCCGCTCAGGACGGTGCCGCTTCCGCGGACCGAGTGGCCCGCACGAATGCGTCTTCGAGCGTGGGTCCGTTTAATTGCATGGTGACATGCTGCGGCGTTCCGTCGGCCAGCAGCGCACCCTTGTGGAGCACCAGCACCCGGTGCGCCTGCGCGGCCTCCTCGACCCAGTGCGTGGCCCACAGCACACAGGTTCCACGCTCGCGCACATCGGCGTGCAAGGCGGCCAGCAGGTCGCGGCGCGATTGCGGATCCAGCCCCACCGTTGCCTCGTCCATCAGCAGCACCTGCGGCTGGTGCAGCAAAGCCCGCACCAGCTCGACCTTGCGGCGGTTGCCACCCGAGAGTTCGCGCACCGGTTGCATCAGGTCAGCGCCGATTCCCAGTTGTGCACAGCCAGCATCGATGCGTGCGTTGGCCACACGGCGCGGCAGGCCGTGCAGGTCAGCGTGCATCCAGAGGTTGCGGCGTATCGACAGGTCCAGGTCCAGCGACATCTGCTGGAACACCACGCCGATGTGGCGCAGTGCGCGCGTGGGGGCATGGCGCAACGAGTGACCAGCGACGTTCACATCGCCTTCGTCGGCGGAAAACAGGCCAGTGAGCACTTGGAACAGCGTGGACTTTCCAGCGCCGTTCGGGCCCAGCAGCACATTGAATGTGCCGACGGCGAGCTCGAAGTTCACGCCGCGAAGGGCCATGGCCTTGCCATAGCGCTTGGCCAGCCCATGAACGCTCAGCATGCTGGCGGCTCCGGACACAGCAGTGACGGCCAAGCTAGAGTGGAGACCCATGGACCGGAAAGGTTAGAACGGCTGCGACTACTCACGAACCAGGTCCATCAGACTGATCGGCGCGCTCACCTGCGGTTCCGACGGTGCAATCCACGTGGTCCCCGCGGCAGCGGCCCAGCGCTGCAGTTCGCCATCGGTCAACGAGCGCGAAATCACGCGGCTTGCCGCAGCCAACACCTCTGGCGAGTCGGAACGCGCGACGAAGCCGACGTTGATCCGCAACGGGTGAACGTAGGCCGCGCGGCGCACAGCGCTGGCAGGGTGCTCAAGGCGCCAGGCGTCGTAGCGAGCAACGCTACTCAGCGTGGCGTCGATCTTGCCAGCCTCGAGCTGTTCGAGCGCGTCCTGGTTCTGCGACAGATTCACAAGCTGCGGTCGAAGCTTGCCATTGCGATACAGCATGACGACGCTACCGGTCATCGTCCCAGCCATCACGCCGATGCGCGCATCGCCTGGCTCGGCGAGCGTGGCCGATTCTCGCGACGCCTCCCGCACGATCAGGCCCCATGCCACAACGTGATAGGCGAGGCTCGGCGCCAACGTGCCCAAGGGCACCCAGGGCCGTTGTGGTCGGCGCTTTGCTCCCGGATAGTCGGGCACGCGCGCGGTGGGGCGAGTAGCCGGGCCGAGGTCACCGGCCAGCAGGGGGAAGCCGCTGGCCAGTTCGCACACGCCGGACGACAGCAACGCGTTGACCTCATGCGCCAGCGAACTCTCCGCCTCGTACTTGGACTCGAAGGGGATGACTTTCAGCGGCCGTTGGAGTTCGGCAGCGATCGCCTGAGCGATGCGCAGGTCCAGCCCCCGCATCTCGCCCCTCGCCTCGTAAGACAGCGGCGGGTTGCTCTCGGCCATGCACACGGTCAGTGCCTGCGCACTTGCATGGCCAACGCACAGCGCCAACGCGACCGCCGCAAGCGCCCCCTTCATTTGACTCGCCAGCATATTCAGGGCTCCTTTCCGCCGCGGCTGCCAACATAGGCCCAGAGCAGCTTCATCTGCTCCGGGGTCAGTGCATCCTTGAACGAGGGCATACCACCCTTGCCGTTGGTCACTGAGTTGAAGAAGCGGCCCGAGTCATCGACAGGAAAACGCCGCAGGTCATACGCCGTGGTGCCCGAACTCACCATGTTGTAGCCATGGCACTGCGAGCAGGTGCGGTGGAACTGTTCACGCCCCTTGTTGATGTCATCAACCGGGAAACGAGCCTGGGCTGCAACCGCCGATGCGAAGAGCACACCGGCGGCCAGTGCGATTGCGGTGCGTGCCGGACTCATTTGATCGCGAAGGTCCACAATGAACCGCCTGCGGGAATCTGCGCCATGCGCTCGTCGCCCGTGAGCGTGTACACCCCGCCGCCGCCAGACACGATGGACACGTACTGAGTCCCGTTTCGCTCCCACGTCACCGGCAGTCCGATGATGCCCGAGCCGGTCTGGAACTGCCACAGCTTCTTGCCCGTGTTGGCATCAAGAGCCATGACCTCGCCCGTGGCCGCGCCAGTGAACACCAACCCACCCGCCGTCGACAGCGTGCCTGCCATGCTCGGAAGGCCTGGCCATGCCATCTCCCATTTGCTCTTGCCGGTCATCGGATCGATGGCTTTGAGGTGGCCATGCGGCTCATTCTTCGGGAACGTGAAACCGCGGAAGTTCATGGCAATATACCACTCGCCCTTCTTGTACTCGGGCTTCGCCTGTTGATAGGGAAATCCGAAATTCAGGGTATTGGCATACGCCAGCTTCGTGGCCGGGTTCCACGACATCGGCGTCCAGTTCTTCCCGCCGACCGCGGACGGAAAAACCACCTCGTCGCCACCGGCACGAATGCGCTTGGTCAGCTCCGACTCCACCGGCCGGCCGGTCGCCAGATCGATCTTGTCGGCCCAGTTGACCTTTACATACGGATTGGCTGCAAGCAGCTTGCCGTTGGCGCGATCCAGGACGTAGAAAAAGCCGTTCCGGTTGGCTTGAGCGAGAACTTTGCGCTTGGTCCCGCCAATCTCCATGTCGACCAGCATGCCCACTTCGGTGGAGTCGTAGTCGAACGGATCGTTGGGCGAGAACTGGTAGTGCCACACCAGCTCACCAGTCTTGGGACGAAACGCCAGGACGGAGTCGATGTACAGATTATCGCCCTTGCGCACTTCGGCGTTCCACGGACCACCGTTGCCGGTACCCCAGTAGACCAAATCCAACTCGGGATCGTAGGCCCCGGTTAGCCAGGTTGGCGCGCCGCCATGAACGTAGGTCTCGCCCGGCCAGGTGTCGCCGCCCTTTTCCCCCGGTGCCGCGGTCGTGTAGAAGCGCCACAGCTTCTTGCCAGTCTGGGGATCCCAACCGTCGATGAAGCCGCGTGTGCCGTACTCACCACCGGAGATGCCAGTCATCAGCACACCGTTGGCGATCAACGGTGCCGCAGTCAACCCCTGGCCGTCCTTGTAGTCCGCTACCTTCGACTTCCAGATCTGCTTGCCCGTCTTGGCGTCGTAGGCGATCACATGCGCATCAAGCGTGGTGCGATAAACCATGCCGCTGAGGATGGCGACGCCGCGGTTGATCTGCCCGCAGCAGTGATACTTGGCGATGTCAGAGGGAAACTCGAGTTCCTGTTTCCAGACTTGGCGGCCAGTCAGGGCATCGACGGCCACTGTGGAGGTGTGGGTCGTCACGTACATGACACCTTCATAGACGATCGGCTGGGACTCTTGCGCTTGCGAATTGTTCAAGCTGTAGTTCCACACCGGCGCCAGCTTGCTCACGTTGCCCGTGTTGATGCCCTTGAGCGTGCTGTAGCGCTGGTTCGAGTAACCCATGCCATAGGTCAGGACGTTGTCCTGTGTGGCGTGGTCGTTGCGCAGATCAGTGAGGGTCTGGGCCTGCGGTGCAGACCATCCTCCGAGCGTGATCGCACTAGCTATAACAAGTTGAGGAAAAAAAAGGTGTTTCATAGTGTCTCCATGTTTTGACTAAGTTTTTCAGATGTGCGCTTGCGGGTTTGCGTTTGCGCTTCAGACCGCGATGTAGACCGACTTCGTTTCGAGATACGAATCGAGTGCAGCCTTGCCCATGTCACGGCCGACACCCGACTGCTTGAATCCACCGAACGGGACGGCGGGATCGAGGATGCTGTGACAGTTGACCCAGACCGAGCCGGCCTTGATCTTGGGGATCAAGCGGTGCACTTTGGACAGGTTGTTCGACCAAATGCTCGCGCCCAGACCGAACGGCGAGTCATTGGCCCATTCAGCCACCTCATCGAGATCGTCGTAGGGCATGCACGTCAGAACGGGGCCAAAGATTTCTTCCTGCACGACGCGCATGGCCGGCGTCACGTTGGCCAAGACGGTGGGCTGGACGTAGAAGCCCTGACCCTTGGCACGCCCTCCGCCGGCCACCACTGTGGCACCCTGAGAGCGCCCGATGTCAATGTAGCCGCACACCCGCTCCATCTGCTCGCGCGAGACCAGCGGGCCCATTTGTGCCGCCGGGTCGAGGCCATGACCTAACTGCATCTTCTCCGCAATCTGCGCCACGTCGGCGACCACCCGGTCGAACATCTTCTTGTGCACGTACAGGCGCGAGCCCGCACAACAAACCTGGCCGTGGTTGAAGAAAATTGCCTGCGCTGCGCCCGCCGCCGCAGTGGCCGGATCGCAATCGTCCAGCACAATGACCGGCGACTTGCCGCCCAGCTCAAGCGTGCAGCGCGTCATGTTGTCGACTGCAGCCTTGCCGATCAGTTTGCCTACCTCGGTCGATCCGGTGAAGCTCACCTTGTGTATCCGCGGGTGGCGCACCAGCGGCGCGCCGGCATTCTGGCCGTCGCCGGTGACGATATTAACCACCCCGGCCGGGAAACCCGCTTCGAGAATCAGCTCGCCAAGCATCAAGGCCGTGAGCGGCGTTTGCTCGGCCGGCTTAAGCACCACCGTGCAGCCGGCCGCCAGCGCGGGGCCAAGCTTCCAGACGGCCACCAGCAACGGGAAATTCCACGGCACGACCGCTGCTACGACGCCCACTGGTTCGCGCCGTGTGTACGCCACGAATTCTGCCCCTGGCGCATAGGGCACCGACACATCCATGGTGGCACCTTCGATCTTCGTCGCCCAGCCCGCCATGTAGCGCAGGAAGTCGACGGTCAACCCCACGTCTACCGCCCGCGCAATGGCTGCGGACTTTCCATTGTCGATAGATTCGATCTCGGCGAAGACCTGCGCTCGCGCCTCAAGGAGGTCGGCGAGCTTGAGCATCAGTCGCTGCCGCTCCACCGGGCGCATCGTGTGCCACGGTCCGGATTCAAAGGCCCGGCGCGCCGCGTTGACGGCAAGATCGACGTCTCGCTCGTTCGCTGCCGGAACGGTGCCGATGACTTGCTCCGTTGCTGGATTGATGACATCAAGCGTAGCACCGTCAACGGCTGCACACCACTCGCCGTCAATCAGCATGCGATGATTCATGCGGGCAAGGAACTGCGTGGCTGCTTCTGAGATGAGATGCTGGGTATCCGATAATTCCATTGAAACTCTCCATGTGTTGGGACGGAGGCAATGTTAGGAGCGACAAGCATTGCATCGAACCCTAGGGCTTTCCCTGTTTCGCGACGGAACATGTCAGGCACGAGCTTGCACTGTCGGTAGCTGCCTGCTGCTCACCGAACGTTCTGGATTGCGTGCAGCCTTTGCTGCCGAGAGCCTGACCATTTACTACCCCCGAGCCAGAGTTTGAATTTTCGAAATGAAGCAATCCCGAGCCGGACGACGCAAGTGATCCCAAAGCGAGCTTTGAAAAAATCAGGTTGGCGTTGCCTGCGAGAAACTGGGGCGCAACGCGCCGACCACGCTATCAATCGTGAACACGCAAAGGGTGATGGGGACGAATAGGGCGGCCCGCAAAGGTTGTGACGCGGGGGAAAGCTCAGACATCAAACGCAACATTGCAGTAGATACACACGGGTTGCTGCACACGATGCAAGTCACCACGACCGAGGTCACCGATCGCAAGGGTGCGCTACAGGCATTCAATCGCTGTAAAACGGCCTTGGGCCGGGTTCAGAATGTGCCGACTGACAACGACTACACGAAAAAGCCGTTTGTGCTGGGTGGTCGAGTGAAGCTTTGCTTGGAGGAGAAGAACAAGCGGTTATGGAAGAGCTGTGAGCGCAAGCTCAACACCAGCCTGCAGTTCGTGCATCTCGCACTTCTGGCTCTGCTGCTCAGAAATTCGTAAATAGATTCTGAGAACTACCGTTTCCCACGTAAGTGCCGGTGGATGAGCCCTCGCGAGACGCCCAGTGTTCGGGCCGCACTCGACACATTGCCGCCACAGGCCGCCAGCGTGCGATCGATGTACTCCCGGTTGAGCACGTCCAGTCTTGGATTGGCTGCTGGCACGGGCGCAGGTGACGGTGACTCGGGGGGTGCGGGCTGTACGGTCGGCGCCGCCCGAGCCACCGGGACCAAGGTCCCATCGCGGGCGTGCAGGCTTGCCCGCACCCACACGGCAATGCCACTAGGCAGGCAGGTCAGCGTGGACTCGGTGCACCGCAGAAGAGTGGTCAAATGCGACAACGTGACTCCGAACAGTGATTCGACATCTCCGACTGCACTCCTGAAACAGCGTGTCGCAACTTCGTTCAACCAGGCGACTCGCCCCTCCTCGGTAATGCCCGCCAATGCCTCGAACGGGGTGCCCAGCAGCGTGGCATTAGTGTGAAAGTGCACGACCAGTTGATCCTTGGCACCCGCCAGCAGCAACCGGTTCTCGATCCCCGTGGCGTACTGCACAACAAGGGACTCTGCATCGAAGCCGAACGTCCGAGACTCGATCGACAGGTCCAGCACACCGGCAAGACCACCACTGGCATCGCGAATCGGCGCGGCGGCGCAATACAAAGGTTGTATTGTCTCAAAGAAATGCTCACCTCCCAGCACCGTGCAGGAACGGCCGGTCTTGGTGACGATGCCAGGCGCGCTGGTCCCGATCAGGCCTTCGGCCACGTTGACGCCGACACGGTCCAGCGTTGGCAAGATTTTTTCGCAGGCCCCACCGGCTGGCTGGCTGGTGTGTACCACAACACCCGTCGCATCAATGAGCAAGGCCCGGCAGCCAGTACCAGCCAGCGCAAGTTTCAGTTCGGCTAGCCCTGCTTCGGCAGCCTCCAGGAACTGGCGATTGCGGCCGAGAGTGGAATGCACCCGACTTCGGGTCACAGGCTCAAACTCGACGCGTTCGCGTGGATTTCGTCGTGCGCCTATGCAACGCATCCAGGACTGAATTACCGCCTCGCTGATCAACCCGGTCGGTCGCACACCATCGTCAAAAAACTGCTGCCGCGCAAGAGCGAGCCGCTGCTGCGGCGTCGTAAAGAACAGTTGCGATGACACCGTGGACCGCGTGTTCATGGAATTCCTTGACATCGAGTCTTTGATTATGGGAACTTTTGCCAACTCAAGGTGAGGACAATACCTAGGGAAACTACCAACACTAACTCGAAATGGAACAACCTTGACAGCGCTTCGGTAAACGGCGCAAGTTGCGTGTCAATGTCTCCCTTCATTGCTTGGCGATCGTGCAATCGCCCGGCAAAAGACACCACTGCTTCCTCGCAAGCGAAAGCGCGTTGACGGTCGAGATCGAGCTGAAGATCAGCTTTCATTACTGGCACGATGTCGGACGCGACACCAAACGCGAATTCGTCTGCCTGCGTCAGGGGTACCACGGTGAGACCTTGGGCGGCTCGCGTCACAGCGCAGGAATGCGGCAGCCGACGACCTCGGGAGCCGGCTTCTTTACGCCGAGGCGGCAGGCGACATCCAGTCGGGCCACATTGGCGTCCCTCCGCTGTAGCGGCAGCGTCACCAGCCCCCGGTAGAGCGGGTTGCTGATCCAACGCGGCGTCGCATCAACCAAACTGAGGTCAGGCCAACGCTGTAGCACCTGACCAAAAACCATCTCGGCTTCCATACGGGTGAGCGCAGCGCCAATGCACACATGCGGGCCAGAGCCAAAGGAGAGGGAGCCGCCGTCACTGCGCATGATGTCCAGCATGTCCGGCTGGGCATAGCGCGCCGGGTCACGGTTCGCCGCACCGATCAATGGCACAACCAGGTCACCACGGCGCAGCAATTGGCCGTGCAACACCAGATCGGTGCTGACGCGCCATCCTGTGTACTGCACGGGGCTGTCATAACGTAGCAGCTCACGCACCGCACCCGGCCACAGCGCAGGTTCTTGCTGCAGACGCTGCCACTGGTTCGGATGCGTCAACAACGCCTGCAAGCCACTGCCCAACAGATGGCGTGTGGTCTCAAAGCCAGCAAATAACAACATGACGCACTGCGCCAGCAACTCGGCACCGCCCTGAATCTCGCCAGAGGCCTCGGCCTGTACCAGTCGACTCACGAGGTCATCGCCAGGTGTGCGGCGTTTCAGCGCGAGTAGAGACTCAAAGTAGCGGCTCATGGCCAACAGGCTGGCCTGGGCATGGCGTGCCTGCTCACGTGTGGGTTGCACCGCCCCGATGAAAGTTGCGAGATCGTCCGACCAGGTCAGAAAATCATCCTGTCTGAGGTTCTCAATGCCCAACAGCAGCGCAATCACCCGTGCGGGCAGTGGCCGGGCAACGGCCTCGATGAAATCGAAGGTGGCCAGGTCACTCACCTGATCGAGCAGTTCCATCACCACCTGCTCAATGTGCGGCACCAGTTTCTGGATCACATCGGGCCGAAAACCCGCATTGAGCACCTTGCGGATACGTGGGTGATCAGGTGCGTCGAGAAACAGCAAAGACCGGGCGAACAACCGCTGAAAACCTGCCAACTCGCCACGCGTGCCCGCGCGGTCGTTCACCTAGGCACCGGTGCGCTGCGCAGAAAAGCGCGGGTCACGCAGAACCAGCGCCACATCGGCATGCCGTGTCAACAGCCAGGCACCACCAAAAAACTCCTCGCTCCAGTGAATCGGGCCAGCATCACGCAAGGCCTGATAGGTCGGGTAAGGGTTAACATGGAACGCATCGTCCAGGAGGCGTTTGGTCACCGTCGGCCTTGTCAACACGGCATTCATCAGTGCTCAATGTGCTTCGCTGCGTGGCGCAGGCCGCTGTCCTTGCGCCGTCAATCCGAGGCGCTCAAACAACTGACGGTCCCGATCGGCTTGCGGGTTGCTGGTAGTGAGCAACCGGTCGCCATAAAAAATCGAATTGGCCCCGGCTGCAAAGCACAGGGCCTGCAAGGCTTCATCCATCTGCTCACGTCCAGCCGACAGGCGAACCATGGTGCGTGGCATGGTGATGCGTGCCACGGCAATCGTGCGAACGAATTCAAACGGATCCAGGGGTTCGGTGTTGGCCAGTGGCGTGCCCGCCACCGCCACCAGGTTATTGATGGGTACCGACTCGGGGTAGGGATCGAGGTTGGCCAACTGCGCAATCAGACCAGCCCGCTGGAGCCGCGACTCCCCCATTCCAACAATGCCGCCACAGCACACGTTGATGCCGGCCTCACGCACATGGCTCAGCGTGTCAAGGCGATCCTGATACGTGCGGGTAGTGATGATTTTTTCGTAGAACTCGGGCGCGCTGTCCAGGTTATGGTTGTAATAGTCCAGCCCGGCCTGCTTCAGGGCCAGGGCCTGCTCGGCTTGGAGCATGCCCAGCGTCATGCAGGTCTCCAGGCCAAGGGCACGCACTTCTCGCACCATCTCAGTCACGCGCGCCATGTCACGCTCTTTGGGGCTGCGCCAGGCGGCGCCCATACAAAAGCGGGTCGCACCCTGGTCTTTGGCCGCCTGTGCCGCTTCCACGACTTCGGCCAGTGGCATCAGCTTGCTGGCTTCCAGGCCGGTGTCGAAATGTGACGATTGCGGACAGTAGCCACAATCCTCTGCACAACCACCGGTCTTGATCGACAGCAGGGTTGATAGCTGCACTTCGTTGACATCAAAGTGTTCGCGGTGTACCTGCTGCGCGCGAAACAGCAAGTCCATGAAGGGCAGCGCATACAAGGCTTCTACAGCCTGAACTGGCCAACGTTGGTGAAATTTTGGCGTCTCTTCGGGCGCCGGTGGACGCAGGAAGGAAACGGGAACCATGGTCACGGTGGTCATACGGTGTCTTTCAGAAGGAAGCCAGGAAGGGTTGCTGTAAAAGCGCTGTACAAGGCCGCATCGTTCAGATGGGTGCCGACGCTACGCTTGGGCGGCTCGCTGACCTTCAAGGTCTTAATGCGCGGCGTCACGTCCACGCCAAGATTTTCCGGCTTGAAGATTTCTACCCAGCATGAGGGGGCTTTCAAAAGGAACCAAACAGCGGCATAAGAAAGAAACCCATGTAGAGCCATTGTGCGCAAAGCATAGAAGGACAGATGCATGCATAACGGACACATTGGTAGCAAATCATGCCAACTTTTCAATCAAACTTAAACTTACAGACATTCGAAAAAAGCCTGAAATGACTCGTCATGCAAACTCCAGGCCTTGCTCAAGTAATTCTTATAGTAGCTAATATTGAAGCCTACTCCCGCTCGAGTCAAAGCCCTCAGAAGCCATTTGACTTGGCACAAATTTCGCCGAATCTATCGCTTCATATGGCATCTCGCATCACGATCACGCAGGTGAAATGCATCTCCGGTGCCGCGATGAAGGAACTGGACGACGAAGCCTTGGACTGGTTCAGTCGGAACCTGCCCTGGGGCAGCTACGGCATGCTGGCGCGCGCCTCAGTCTGCGCGCCCAGTCTGGGCGTGGCCTTGAAGCGCTGGTGCCGCCACCATGGGTTGATTGCCGATGACATCACCCTGAAGCTGATCGTATCGGATGACACCGCCACGCCGTGAAGGACATGCGCTCAACGTCCATGCTGCCTTCCCATATTCCAAGTAACCGATGACACTCGTACGATAGCCGATACTTGTTGACCCAGCCGCTGCTCAACCACAGGCCTCCACGGCACCAGACTGAACCCCGTGCCATCGTCGAGCATCGCGAATCGACCGCTGGCGAGTTGAACTGAGCGGCGATAAATGCCGTTTACACTCTCGCCATCGCAAATTGGTCGGTGGATCAGCCCGGTCTGGTGCTGGATAGCTTTTCCCACCTCGGCCAGTTCTCGGTCACGCAGGGTGGACAGCAAATTGCGCGCTAAAACCACATGCGGTCCACGCCTCTCGGCCAAACCCTGCTCGACAAGGAAGCCAATCCGTTCTTGCAATGCGCCATACACCTGGGCACCAAAACCCCGTGGCGGGAAATCATTGGTATTGCCCACCATTTGGTGGTCCAACCACGTCGAGCCCTGAGCACGCACTTGCTGCGCAATAGACAGGTGCGAGCGCAATTCGATGGTTACTCCTGCAGCCCGCTGCGCATCATGCGCTTGAACGCGCGACAAGAAGTCAGGCGGCACGCGCCAAACACCGTCGGCCATGCGCTCCACGGCCCCCGAGCGGCGCAGCGCTTCAAGTCGACGCACATGAACATCCACCGCCGTTTGCGGATCTAGGACTCCTTCTTGTCGAAGCCGCACAAGATGGTCAACACTGCGGTAGAGCCCCTCGCGCACGATACCCGCGATATTGTGGTCCACCGCCCGCTCCCCTCCAGCCGCCTTCACCTCCACGATACCCCCCAACGGCAGTGCCGCCAAGTCGGCACCAATCGGAAGCTTCACGTAGTGCGCCCGACCATCAATGCCATCAACCACCAGATAGCCCCGGTCGTTGAGCTCGTCCGCCAGGCCCTTGGCGGCGATGCGGCCGATGACAATTGCTGCCGATCCCGTTTCCAGTACCACCTCCCGCTGCTGCCCCTTCAACGCCTTGTGGATCGTGCGCACAATGTCGCCACGCTCGCCCATGACGGTCAGCGCCTCTTCCATGCTAGGGGATAGCCGCCAGTGGTTCGCGTCGATGCGTTCGGCCAGTGCCATCGCCTCCAGCCGCTGCAGCCGGGCACGAAGAAAGGTCTGGCGCTGTCGGTCCGTGGGTTGCTGAGTCAAGTCCACGATATCCACGGCGGCCTGCCGCAACAGCGCCCGGTCCAAGCTAGTCAGCCGCTCTTGTTCCACCTCCCGTATCAACTCCTGCCGTATTTCCAGTTCAGTACGTGGCCCCAGCCATTCGGTCGCCAGTTCGCTGGCCCTCATGCGCATACCGTGCGCCATGTAGTCCGGCGCAATCACCAGGTCCTGGCCCGTTCCTCTCCCTTCCCCGGCACGCCCACGCAGCACAATGTGTGTGTGCGGGTTATCCGTATCCCAATGATCAACCGCCACCCAGTCCAGCCGGGTTTCAAGGTCGGTAGCCATGCGCTGCATGAACTCGCTCGTGTAGCCGCGCAGGTCTTCCAGCTCCCCGGAATCCTCCACCGAGACGATGAAGCGGAACTGGTGGCGGTCACCCTTGCCGCGCTCCTCGAAGGCCTTGAGGTCAGCCATGTCGGTTTCCGCGCCGTAGGCCTGACCACGCTGGCCGTCACGCGTCACTCCATCGCGCTCGATGTAACGCAAGTGCGTTGAAACAGATTTAGCCCCAGCCTTCTTCAACACCACATAGCGGGACTTGATGACCACGCGTCGGGCAGTTACCGCCAGCGTGTGGCCTGCCCTGCCCGCTGCAACGCGCCCCCGACCGAAAGTCGATGCAGGACGGGCAGCGTGCGCGCCAGAAGCTTTCGCACCGGACTTGGAGACCTGCTTCAGAACCTGCGAGACGAAGCGCTGCGCCCGTTGTCCATTTCCCTCACCGGCACGCCCATTGGGCGCTCCTGGCTTGACCTTAAAACGATCATCGTCACGTGTGACCATGGCACAAGCTCCAGCGCAATGCAGCGAAACGTATCGAAGACGGCACGCCGCCAAGCGCGATGCCCAGCGGGTTTTCGCTCCACGACAGCACACAGGCTGCAAGCCGCCGTGCCGCGCCCAACCCACGTGCAGACTGGCTTTGCGGCCGGGCACGTGCCGGCCCTTTTATCTTGCCCTCTCTCTTCACCGGTCCCTGAAGCCTCCGACTTCCTGCCCGGCTCCGAGTCCACGCCAGCCGCATGCGGTGCTTGCAGCGCTGCCAAACAGGCAGCGCCAGTGCAGCCCACGCTGCACGCTGGCGGCAAGACATCTGCACGACAGAAGGTGTGTTCATGGCGTACTCCACGTCCAAATCGGCTGCGCACGGCCAATCACATCCGATGCACGGATGGGGCCAAAGTAACGACTGTCGAACGACGCCGGATTGGTATTGCTTAAGAGAAACAGCTCACCGTGCGCCAGACCTCGGCACTGCTGCCAGGCAGACAGTGGACGGCCATGCCCGTCGGCACCCATCACGGTAGCCACCGCCACGTTGTCGATGCGCAGCGATGCGCCATCAACGCACACCCACTGCGGAGCCACAGCACCAATGCGCTTGAGCAAGGGAATGCCAGCTGGCAGATAGCCGCGCTGCGCCGCCAGCGCTGCTGCCTGTGCCGGAAGTCGGGCCAGCACGATGCTGCCAACCTGCAGCGAGTCTGCAGGCCCGATGCGGTACCAGCCGCGCGGCACGCTGTAGCTGGGGTTGTAGACCAGATGCACACGGTTTGGGATAGCCAGTGGCATGAGCAGCGCCGCCAGACCAATATCCATACAGAGAATCACAACGGCCCGCTTCATTGCAGCGCTCCGCGCGCAATGTGCGCCGCATGCCGCCCGGGTGTGTACTCAGGCAGCGGCTGGCGTGCGGCCAGTCGGTTGCCAACCGTGCGCCAATACGTCACGGCAACTGCACAAGGATCAATGCCCGAAGCCTCGATATTGTCGATAGCGGTCAACACCGCCTTGACCTGCAGCTCGCCATCGGCACGCAGCAGGATGCGCGCGCCCGGTACCACGCCAGCGATGCGCTGTGCGCCATCGAATGGCATGGGAGCCTGCAGCACCATCAACTGCCAGAGCGCCGTCCCGTAGTCATTTGCAATCCACTTCACCCGACAACAGACCGCGCCGGGTTCGAACACCGCAACACGTCGCCAGCGGTTCAGAACGGTCTCGCGCACTGGCTTGCCAAAGCGAAGCCACACGTTCACCCGTTGATCAACAAAGGCAAGGGAGACCTGCATCGGTATTGGCCTGTGCGCTGGCAATTCAGCCCGCACCGTTTGCACGACTGCTTGCACGTTCGGCTGCATCATGGCCTCCCTTCCGGAAACTCACGCTCCAGCAGTTCACGCAACATCTCAACAGCAGTGATGCCGCGCTTGAATGCCACGACCTTGATGCGCCCACGCAGCACAGGCGTGACGTCAATGGTGAGCCGTGCGGTGTAGACCGATGCCTTTGCGCTTGCCATCACCGAATCAACCTGCTGCACCCAGGCCGAGGCCGGGTCGGCACCGGGCCTGCGGCCAATCGGTGCCCGTCGCTGCGAATTGGATGGCTGTGGTTTGGTCATCCCAGCATCTCCCGCACCGCCTGCGCCAGCGCCGCGATCTCACGCGCGGCTGCGCAGTTCGGGGCCACCTCAAACGCCAGTCGGCCCGCAGCCACGCTGTCGGCAAACACGATGCGCTGTGAAACTTCCACCTGTAGCGCCGGAAACGGCTGATCGGCCAGCGCGGCACGTGCCTCGCGCCCAATCACCGTGCCCACGACGCGCCGGTTGACCACAAAGGCCGCGCGCAGCTGCGGCCGGAACACCCGCGCCTCGGTAATCAGTTGCACCATCTCATGACTCGCCCACACGTCGTAGGCACTGGGCTGTACCGGAATCAACACCAGGTCGGCGGCCAGCAGCGCGGAGCGCGCGAGTGCCGCGACCCGAGGTGGCCCATCAATCACGACGAAATCAGCCTGCAAGGCAATCTGCGGCGCTTCCTGGTGCAAAGAGTCCCGCGCCAAGCCAAACACGCCGTACAGGCGACCGTGACCGCTTTGCGCACGTCGCTGCGCCCAGTCCAAGGCTGACCCCTGCGGATCGGCATCCAGCAGCGTCACGTGCTGCCCCTGCATGGCGAACTCCCCAGCGAGGTGCGTGGCCAGCGTGGTCTTGCCTGCCCCGCCCTTCTGGTTGAGCAGAGCGATCACTTTGCCGGGCTGTTTTTCTGCTTCGGTTTCTGCCCCTGATAAACGGTTTTCTGGAGCTTCGAATGAAGCACTGCCCGTTTTTTGAGCAGCGGTGTTTCCTCTTTTATCCATAGTTATGTCTTTAGTTAGATTAGTTAAGGAGGCCCGATTCCGTTGCTGGGCGTGGGCTGGCGGCCGATGCGCACGTGTGATTACCCGTGTCGTTTGCGGGCGATTCCCCGAATGTCGTGCGGGTGATTCCCGAGTCCGGACACAGCTTGTTCACCGACTTGTCAACAGTGCCTGTGGATAAGTCGGACTGACGTGGAACTGACCAGCAGCGGAACCGGAGCCATTCGGTGCCGCCCACGTGCTCAAGGGAGAGCCAGTAACCTGGCAGCGACTGCCGGTGTACCAGCCGCCGCAACTGAACGGCAAAGTCGGCATAGCGCTGCAAGCTGCCTGACTTCAAATGAAGGTGACGCAGGTTGAAGCGCCAGCCCTCTACCTGTCGGCCCCCATGCTTGCGCACCAACCGGTACAGCCAGCGCTCGAAGCCACCGGTAAGACGAAAGTAAGCGGGGTCCAAGGTCAAGACCAAGGCATCGTCCATCACACCGGCATAAAACCAGTCAGCCAGGATCAGCTCAATGCCATAGGCTCGGCCTCGGGCACCGGGCAGTTCCTTCCACTCGTTGATCCAGGAGAAGCGGTGCATGCGCCGCCCGGCGGGCTGGCGGATCGACGTTGCCACCGTGGTGGATTGCAGCCGGTCCAGTGCCGCCTTGAGCATCAGGTAGTCCTTGAAGCCGGTGCCGCGCTGTACAAAGGTGAGGATTTCATGCGGCGTCGCGGCCATGAGGCGCGAAGTACGCAAGCCCTGGTCTCGCGCTTGCACGAGTTGGCTGGCAGCCCAGATCAGCACATCAGCATCCCTGATCGTGGCAATCCCATGTTCCGGCACACCTTCAACCGTCAAGCTCACCCCACCGGCCTCGAAACGGATCGGCACCACCCTGCGGGACTTGGCCAGAGAGAAGAACGGGTAGGCCATCAGGTCCTGCGCATCGCGCGGGGCCATGTCGCCACCCGGCAGTGCGCGAAACAGCATCAGCTGTTCGCGTTCACTCAAGGGCTTGACCATGGCTACAACGCTGTTTGTGAATCTGACACTGAATCAACCCGGAATCAGCGCACCGTGGCCCGCTGAGGGCTTCCGGGATCGGAGGTCATGCCGTAGGCACGGCCATCGGCCCAGGTACGCAGATCACCGACTGCGTAGAGCACACGCGCACCGAACTTCCGGTAACGCGGGCCGCCACCTAGCACGCGCTGCTTCTCCAAGGTGCGCGGCGAGAGACGCAGAAAGGCTGCGGCCTCGTCATTGGTCAGAAACTCGGGATTGCCGGGTGCAGCAGCAGACGGTGGCGCAGCCGCAGGTAAGGGACGCAAAGGCAGGGAATTCGCAGTTGCCATGAAGGACTCCATCGACAGTCATCGCCTGGCAGCGAAATGCCGCCAGATGGAGGGAGTCTCAGGAAAGCCTGGCTAACTGCGAAGGGAGATACTCAGTGCGCGGGTTCGTCTCCGGGGGCACTGCGGGGGACATCGATGTGATGCTGGCGTACACCAGCCAAGGCCAGATAGCCACCTCGCATCAAACCCTCGGCACGGGTCAGGAGATGGCGAACCTGCGCGCGTAACTCACTATCGGCTGTCCAGCGCTTGCGCACGGCATCAACGCCGAACAGTGCGCCGGCAATATCGCGATGGTGAGCGCCGGCCTGCGATGCATCGAGCGCCTGAAGGGCGTGCAGATGCAGCAGAGAAGCACGCGTGACTTTCTTTGCCGCCACAGGAGGCCATTGGCCCTGGATGGCATTGGCCTGTGCCTGGTACCCCGTCAATCGCGTGCGCAGGTGGGTATCGAGAGGCACGGTCAAGCCATAGGCTACACCGGTCTCCAGTGCAGTGGCCAGTGAGGCCCGCAATCGGTTCGATCCGTGTTCCGCCTTGATGTTCAGTTGCGAGCCTGCATGCGACAGGTACTTGCGACCGGGAATCTTCCAGAGGTCGAAGGTCAAACTAGCGGTTGAATCGTGCGTGAAAGCCGCACGTACATGCAGCAGTGCGTCAGCCGCTGCGGTCCAGAGCGGGCGTGCCTGGCGCGCATCGAGCCGTGGGTCTTCGGCAACTCTGCAACCCCCAGCGGCGCGCTGACGCGCGGTGTTGCCCAAGGAGCCAGTTGGCTTGGTAGCCGGTGTGGCGCCTCAGATACTCCCAGGCGAGTGCTGGACCGTCCAGGTCCAGCGTATAGAGGTAAGCAGCCGCAGCACGCCAGGGCGTGGACAAGTCGGCAGGGTCGTGATGGATCGTCATTGCGATGGCTCCCTTTGGAATTTGCGGGAGGATGCCACGGATCTCATCGGTGCGTGTAACCATTAAAGTCACACGCAACAACTCTTGGGGCTCAACACAAACAATCACCCCAATGGTCAGTCGTTGATTGAGCCATCCCGTATCGCCTCGGCCGCATAAGCCGACAGCGACTGGCGTGGCTTGAAATGCGGATCGGCAACGATGCGCATGCCCCGCGGCCCGTGTACACCTTCCAATGCAGACAGGCTTACAGCTCCCAGCTCCGGGAAACCGGTTCCTGCATCGCATAGCCCATAGGCCTGGTCCCCATCTGCATCCAGGCTCACCAGCAGCCAGACGGCACCGGCATCCAGTGTGTGAAGCTTGACGACAGGATAAGGATCGATGGCTTCGCCGCGCGCACGGGCTGCGCCGTTGGCCAGCATTTGTGAGCGCTGCAACTCAGTGAGGAAGGTCATGGAGCATCCGTAAGATCATTTACAGAAATTTACCGTTTTTAGAACCGCCCTGAATATTCCCCACTTTACTCCAGCGGAAGTTTGCGTTCAAGGCAAAAGAGTTAAATATAACGTGGTTTAAATTATTCTAAACGCCGACGCTCCTGTCCATGCAAAAGCGTGGAATCCAGCGAGGAAGACCGACAGGGGCGACAACCTTTGAAGCTGCCCCTGCGCAAGCGTTCGGCGCCGCAGTGCGGGCAGTTAGAACTGAAGACGGCATTGCCCAGGAAACGCTGGCGCATCTGGCGGGCATCGAACGCTCCCACATGGGCAAGATCGAGCGTGGCGAGCATATGCCCACGCTGGCCCTGGTGTTCAAGATCGCCCGGGCGCTGGGCCGCAGTGCTGGTGAACTGATGCTGGAGACGGAAGCCAGGCTTCCGATGGAATGGCATCAACCGCCGACCGGCAGTTGATGCCTGCGGCGTCTACGCCACGATGCGTCCCGCCAACCGGGCTTCACGCGCATAAGCGCGGATCGGCTTCGAGACCGTGAAGTGCAGGTTCCGCTCCACCAGAAGCCCAAGTCGGCCCAGTTCAGCTTGGCGGACACACAGACCAACGACGAGCACACTCCTCTCAGATCAGCAAACAAATAAAGCCAAGAAGAGCGCTCGGCGCACTTGAAAGGAGTTCGACGGCCTTCTGCTGCAACTCTTTCCGGTCATCAGCCATCAACTTAAGGTGACCGCAAGCAAGGGCCGCAGCGAACTCGATCGACGCCGCGCCATATGGGTGAGCGTTGCGTGAAAAAACCTTTAGCAAGAACTCCTTCATCAGACGACTCAAGTGAGGGCTCGATGAGTAGTCCAGTTCGGAAGGGTGCGCTGCGCGCAATACACACGCCTGCAGAAGGTTATCGTTGTACCGCAGGAAGTTCTCAGGTGACAGTACGACCGATTCGTAGCCGGTGGGCTTCAGCTGATTCGCGGGAACGTTCAAGTCCCGGGCTGCTTGAAGTACCGAAGCGACTGTTAGGTAGGTCGCGCTCACTGGGACTTGGTGCAGCCGCCCGTCAAACGCATCACCGAAGAAGAGAAACCCCTCTGACAACCCGAGTGCTGTGCCGCTGCTTGTTGGCAAAAAGCCTTTGAACGCGCCTTGGACGAGCTGTACTGCTAGGTCGACTGACTCGGTGAGAATTTTGGGGCTGACTCCTGTGACGACCGGCGTCTGCACCTGCGCCCGCGTCGCGAGTTCACTTAAGTCCTGCCAAGCGTTGGTCGTACCGTCTGACCCGATTGGTAAGACCAGCCATGCTGAGAAACCGTAGTCACGAGGACTTGTGTTCTTAACAAGAAACTGCTGTAGGCGCAGCCATGTCTCTTCGCTTTGTGGCAGCCCCACGCCGGCGAGAAAATGACGAGGCACGTCGGGCGCAATGAACTCTCGAAGGTCACGGCTTATTTCCCGCAATAGCCCGCCATCACCTGCTACGGCTTGCACGACCAGAACACCTTGCGCCTGCGCTAAAGTGTCCGTGGTGAGGTTGGAGTAAGCCGTAACCACCGGCCGGTTCGGACAGCCCTTCGCAGCATGGAGTTTTTCTGCCGCGGCTTCTGAAAGCGCCTTTGAGCCATCGTCATCTGCGTAAATAACGTGGTCGATGGCGACCGACACTCGCCAGTCAATCTCATCCTTCAACCAGTCAAGGAGCTTTTGGTTTCGCCCTGCTGCGTTGCTCTCGAAGCACACCAAGCGCGATGCCGCCCCACCGGCCGGCTGCTCATTCAATCCGAGGAGTCCCCCGATACCGAACTGCTTCAAAAACTCCCCGAGACGTCTTGGGAAATGTGGTTGCCCAAGGGTTACGGCTCGTGGAGGCTTTGCCTTCGAGGAGAAGTGCTCACCGAAAAGCTCAATCTGGGTCTCCGTTCCATCAGCTAGTTGCTTTCGGTACGAGATGTCTACATCATCAAGCGCAATCATGACCGTGCCGTTGCGGCCAGCCGCCGTTGTGTCAATCAGCGTCAGAAGCCGGTCTTCCACGAACCCCTGCTCCTTGTGCAGCTTATGGGCCATTCCGCCACTAGTGGAGGCCGAAATAATCAACGCGTAGGGCTCAGTCGGAGGCGAGAGCTCCGAAAGCTCAGTGTATGAATGGAAGCTATGAATGGTCGCTTTGCTACCGGCATAAATCAACGCTTCACGCACGAGCGAGTAGATGCCCATGGTGTCAATGTAGACGACAGATAGTCCTGCGTCAGCCAGCGGCTTCAGCGCCCGGCAAAGGCATCTCCCGACAAAGGCTAGTTCCGCCTCGCTGGTCGCGAGCTCTCGCGCTTGGATGAACAGTTTGTTCACCGTCTTGGACGGATGCTTGAAAACGTGCCCTGCCGGTGCAATCTGAACCACCGGGTTGGTGCTTATGAGCGCGTGGAGTCCTTGCTGAATGAATGAGTCAATGGGAAGGTCAAACGATGCTGCCGAGCCCCCAGCGCCGAGCATGTTTGCGATGCTGAGGCCTAAGACAGCGTCCCATGTCACGAAGTAGTAGCTCTTGACGAACTGAACGCCTTTGCGGAAACCCCGCTGCTCAAAGACCTGTCGCTGGGCATTCCAGGTTGCCCAGTACTGGTGAAGTGTACTGAGACTGGCCGCATCCGCGATAATGACCACGCAATCGGGTAGCGTCTCAAGTCCGCGTAGCGACGCCTCCAGTTCATCGAAGAACTCAAGGGCACTGACGTTGCGCTTGGTGTCGACGAAGACGCATAGGGCATCTATCTCGTACCCCGACCTTTTGCAGGCGCCGCGCGCGGTGTACGAGTACGCTTTGCGCATCATCTTCTGATGGGGATAAGAAGCGAAATCACAGCTCCTGCAGCTGGAGCAAGCGGCTTATTCGTCCAGTCCGCAAAGTCGAACACATCTCGTTCATCGCCTGGAGTGAAAGCGTTGAACACGCTTAGCCTGCCGGAGCGGATGCAAATCAGTCCACCGACCTCCCGGAGCTCCTCCAAGACGTCCGGCAGCCCGTTGCCAGAACCGGCCTCCCGCTTGGTGGAGGCGTTCTTCTGCAGGGAATCCAATAGGGCCTTGCGCTCGTCTGCCAGTGAGAGCTCCTCTACCAGCTTGCCCGTTGCACGACTCGCGAACCCGGGTCCGGTATCGAAGAAGCTGAGCTGCAGGCAGCGCAGAGCTGTCCCCTGGCCATCTCGAACAGGAACGCGCTCTCGTTGCCAGAACTCCTGTAATCGGGGGTGTCCTTCAAAGTCCGACCTGTAGGATTCTTCACGCATTTGCTGCCAACTCATAATCAGGCCCTCGGCGTGCTCAAGGTAGGGCTGGTTTCGGTGGTCGCTTGTTGCATGCTCTTGCGTGTTCTTCAGAAGCTCGCTGGCAAAAACCGCACATGCTTTGATGAAAGACTTCGGTATCAGCTCCGCATCAGCCTTGGCGACGAATTCGCTGAGCGCGGTCAGCACGAGAAACATGCCTTCCTTACGCTTAACTGCGTGCTTGTTTCGCACACCGAACAGCGGTCGCAAATACTGAACCTTGGAGCCACTGACACACGTGAAGTCCATCGTCCGCCCCTTGATGATGCGACTCCACAGCATCTGATCAGAATAGCCCATCTTCTCTGAGGCGGGCTCAAGCGCATCCCGCCTGCGAATGTGCTGGTCACCGACCACTACGCCGTCGCACAAGCGGAGTGCCGTGATTCCAGGGGCGTAGTCGCAAAGCTCCTCAAGAACCGATCGAACCGAGTTGGCACTGTGAAAGTGCAGCTGGCGCTCACGAGCGAGGCGCGCCCAGGTGACGAGTAGCTGGAGCCTCGCGGCGTCGTGCAGTGCGCCCTTGCGCCGGCTCGCAAAGTCCTTATTCAACTGCAAAGGAGCGCCGCCGCTCGCGACAATTCGATGCATCGAATCCTCGATGCCGTCGAGGGTCGAGATATCGGGCAGGACGAGCGGGTCCATCAATGGCGCCTGGAAGCTAATGCGTGTTTGTGTCGTCAGAAACCATCTTTTAGCGACTTGCCAAGAAGCTCTCGAATTTTCGGTTCCGGCTTCCAGTAGCTTGGGCCCTTCAGGAACTTGCCATTCTGGTCGTAGATGGGGTTCCCGTCGGCTCCAAGCTTGCTCTCGTTGCTGTCCATGATGATGTCAAGGACCTCTTCGAGAGGCAGCCCATACTTGAGGGCCTCTGAGCGGCAGTACACGATAATGTCGCCCAGCAAGTCGGCGATGGCCACAGCAACGTCTAACGCGGAAGCGCCGGAGCCAGCCATCGCCACGATGTCATCAACCTCGTGTACTTCGTCCATTAGCGTGGCCTTGAACTTCACCAGGCGGTCCGCTACATCGTCTGGAACGGTCGGCGTGTCATGCGCCGCCAGCCGGTACATCGCGTTCATTGCTGCAATACGTTCGTGGAATGGCCGAGTCATACGGAGTCCTGGGTTGGCTATTGGAGAGGGGCACTTTGACACAGGATGCTTGACATCCCTGAATTTTCTAAGCATACAACACCCAATCGTCCGAAATCTCCGACTGAAGGGCAACCACCGTGCCTTGAATGGGTGCTAGCGCAGAAAATCGTGGCACCGTTGCAGCCGGACCAATCAGCACAATGGCGCGGCTACTCTACAGGCCGATCAGGCACCGCCTGTTCGGCGGACTTGCAGAGGCGCCAAGCACCGCGCGGCGGGGACGGGCTGATAGCCGGTCCCCTGGAGGGCGAGCGAAGCGCGCAGGCGTCAGGGATGAAAGCCCGAAGGGGCGAGACACCATCGGTGGCTCGATGCGCAGCACGACAGCGCGACCCGGCAAAGCCGGGAGAAGCACAGAAATCCGTGGAACCTGCAATGCATCTTTACTAAAACCTCAGAAGCACGAAACCACCTTCACGCATCTGCGTAAACCCACAGAACCGTACATTCGTAAAAGCGGCTTTGTGCCCATGCACGAATCCGGATTTACTTGACTGTGTGAAGCCGTACATCCGTGCATCCGTAAACCCGTCAATCAGCAAAACAAGCCAAACGTAAAAAAGCCCGCGACATACGGCGGGCCACTCACTTGCTGGCGCTCGTAAACGCCCCGCCGCAAGGCGGGGCGTCAGGGTGACGTTCAATCGCCCTTGCTGCGCGACCAGATCAGGTTGTGCGTACCGTCCTCGGCTTCCACCAGACGGGCATAAATGGTCGCCGGGAACGACGGATCATCCAGGGTCGCCGACAGGTAAGGCCGATCCGCTTTGCTGACTTTCTTCCATGCCGCACCGATCTCGAAAGTGCCCGCGACGATGCGATAGTCCGGGGCATTGTCGCTCTCCTTGGTGTTGGGAACGAATTTGACCTTGACATTGAGCGTCAGGGTGCGAACGCTGCCGGTGAAGCTGTTGCCTTGTGCGGTGAAGTTGCCGATGTTTGACATGATGAAGTCCTTTAGAAGTTAACCAGGTCGCAACCATTGCGGCCTTGGCGTGATCCGATGGGCGCGGGTCCGGGCGCGCTGCACCGCAGAGCAAAGCGATGAGGCCGCAACGCAGTGAAGGACCGGTAGGCCCAAAGAATTTGTTTCGCGAGGAAGGCGCGCAGCGACGGGGAAATTGTTTGGGCCGGACGGTTGCAGCGAACAAGCCCGAGGCGAAGCCGTGCCTGCGCCAGGATTCACGACAAATACAAGGCCGCTGTGGTGCGATCCTGACCCTAAAGGACGCATGGCCCAGGCACCATCACCGTGAAGACGTATTCCGGCATGTACCCAGACGCAGTCCAGGTCAGTCCCCCAGCAACAAGGATGAATGCCCCACCGCATTGGTGCCGGCTGGACCAGATCGGTCTCGGCGTGGTCAGTTTGGGCCTGGTGGACGGCCTGTTGGAGACCCGCCGTCGTTCGTGGCGATCTGCCCGCCAAAATGGAGAACGGTCAACATTGCATAACCTGGCGCAGCAAAGGCAAACATGCTCTGATGCCCCGCCTTGCGGCGGGGCGTGTTCAGGAAGTTTCGGGTTCCTGGGCGCTGGAAGTCAAAACGCGCGCGGCACACCTGCCGCGCGCGCCGTCAACAAAATCCCCAGCAGGGCTGACCACAAGCGCCCCAACTTTCTCAGCGATTCGAGACTCCATCGACGCCCGCTGTGCCGCCACCAGCGTGACGGAACTCTCACAAACGACCTCGTGGGCATCAGACGCTTGAACGCAAAACGTCGCGCTCCGCTCTCCAAGGCGCTCAACCCATCCTCTCAACTTCAGCGACGATCCCGGCGGGATCGGCCCCTTATGCTCCATCTGGATGGTCCGACCCACCACGACTTCAGTGGCAGCGTCCACGTGCAGCTGCATCTCACGGATGCAAATGGATTCGACCACGGCGACCAGATACCCGGTCGCCAGGCATTCGATCAACCTTTCTGCATAGTCGCTTCCATGCGGGAGCCTGGAAAACAATGCCCGTGCCGTCTGCTCGGGCGGCACGCTGTAGGTTTCTTCAAAGAATATTTCACTGACGCCTTGATGGTTCATGGGAATTTGGGGGAAAGGTTGTCGAAGTGCATCCGTTCCGGGCAACCCAGCACAAAGCGGGGTGGCCGAAACGGTGCTCGATCCTCGTGCGGATGAACCGCACGGCCAACCCAATCAGGCGTTCTCCAGCGTAGCTGGCTGGATGCCCCGGCCTATGGCGATTGCCCAACCGGGGCAACGCTGGAGGTCTGTTGAGGGGTGTGGGCTGTTGGAAGTTAAAACGCGCGCGGCATACCTGCCGCGCGCGCCGCGCAAAACACCCCGGCGACTCGCCGGGGCATCCTGCTTACTCGGTTTGCGCCTCTTCCGCATTCCCTGCTTCGGGCTCCACCTGTACTTCGGGCACGGGTGCCCGCAACATCACCGGCAACCAACCGGTGCCCACTGCCAGCCGCCCTGCCTCGCCGGCCAGCTCGTTCTTCTTGAGCGTGAGCAAGCGCGCCGCCTGTTCCGGTGCGAACACTTGTACCGCCTCAATGGTCTTGGCTTTGGAGACATGGGCAAAGTAACCTTCGGCGGTCGGAGTCCACCACGCATGCATGTCCAGCCCCACGGCTTGCGCCAATGCAGCGGCGGGCATTGCATCTTCTCGCGGCGTCACCGCGCCGACCGTCACAGCCACGCACACCGCCAGCAGTGACAGCAGTTCTTCCTGCGGCAATGCCAGCAATTCCACAAACAGGGCTGCCGGGTCTTCGGGCAGGCGTTCCGCCCATGCTTGGCGGGCTTCCCGCATTTGGACCGCAGCAGGCGAGTGCGCCACGTCCGGGGCATACGCATCGAGCCCATCCTGCGGGGATGCGCTGATGTTGATCACCGAATCACCTGAGCCGTAGCCATTGATCACCACGCGCAAGGCAAAACGGTGTACCACGGCCACCAGCGCCACCTGGGGATGGCGGGCGACCTCGGCTTGCAGCGCCGCCGTACGGTGCGCACTCAAGCGCCGCGCAAGCTTCTCGGAAATGCGGGGCAGGGTTGGTGTCTGTGCTCCGCCTTCAGCATCGCCGCCGCCTCTGTTCTGTTTGTCTTGCCCTTCCTGCGCCCGCAGTGCCTTGGCTTCGGCTTCGCGCAACAGGCCGCGATGGATGGCGATTTCGCCCGCATGATCGACGGTCACGATCACCCCGGCCACTGCCCGTGCTTCCAGTGCGAACACCAGCAGGGTTTGCTCAATGGCTTCGATTTCCGCCCCGAGCTTGTCGTTTTCTTCGTAAAGTGCGGATGTTTCCTCTTCAGCCATGTCCTCGGCATCGTCCGCATTGAGCTTGTCGTCAATGGCTTGTTGCCGTGCTTGCAGCTTGGCGATACGTTTGGCTTCCGTCTTGTTCGGCGTGCGCCGGTCACGGCGGGCACGCTGGAACCCGTGCAGTTCCGCTGACGTGATGCGTGGCACGGCTTCAACCCATGCCCAGCCGTCCAGGCGGGCAGTCTCGGCAGTGGCGGCAAGTTTGTCGCGTGCCAGCGTCTCCAGCAATGCTGCGTCTGTCAGGAACACCCCGCGCGAGTCGTCCGAAAACAGGTCACGCCGCACCCCACCGCCTGCGGCCTCGTAGGCCTCAATACCGACAAAGCGCGCCAACGCATCGCGGGTGGCATCAATTTCGCGTTCCGTGAGGTGTTCCCGCAAGGCTTGCGGGTTGCGCCGCCATTCTGGTACGTCATAGAACGCCGCTTCCTGTGCCGTGTGGTCATCTGTGATCGCCAGTGCCATCAATTGGTCGAGCGTCACGGCATCAGCCCGGTAGTCCGCCAGCAGGCGCGGCGAGACATTCGCCAGCTTCAAACGCCGCTGCACCACCAAAGGCGTGACTCCGAAATCAGCGGCAATGTCTTCGATGGGTCGGCCCTCGGCCACCAAAGCAGCAAAAGCTTCAAACTGCTCACCGGGGTGCATCGCTTCCCGCTGGACGTTCTCGGTCAGGCTCACGGTACGCGCCGACGCATCCGGCACCAGCAGACAAGGCACGTCATGCGCCTTGTCAATCTTGTGCCGCTTCGCCAGCAGCTTCAATGCCGCCAGCCGTCGTTTGCCTGCAACGACTTCGTAATGTTCACCATCACTGGAGGCAGTGACGGTCAGGTTTTGCAGCAGACCCACGCGGGCGATACTGGAGGCCAGTTCGGGAATCGACGCGCCGCCGCTTTGGCGCACGTTGCGGCTGGAAGGCCATAACTGTGACAACGGAATTAGCAGCAGGCGGTAATTCGCCGTAACGATGGCTTCGACGACAGGGGTCGTGACTGCCGCTTGCAAGGCTTGGGTTTCTTGAAGGGTAACTGTGTTCATGGTGATAGCTCCTGTCCCTGACGGGACGTTGATGACAAAAAGAATAAAAAATGCAAAAAGAAAACAAACAAAACTTCGGTATCGATTCACGGTGTCAATGTCTGCATGCGCATTCCTTCCAAGGTTTTGAAAGCTGACCGGGTTCCAAGATTCGGAGCCCGTTGTTGCCTCCGGTTTGGCCGGCGTAGCGATCTGGGCCGATCGTTGCCGCCGTACTTCCTGAGTTCATCGCCCGCGAAAAACCGGCCGACACGGCCAGCCCATCAAGGAAACAAGCGCAGGGGGTGGGGCGGCCCGCAGCAAAGCGAGGACACGGCCCTGCGCGCCTTGAGGGGCTGGCCGTGTCGGCTAAGGTCGCGGGAATAGCGATGAAGGAAGGCAGTACGGCAAGCAGGGCAACGCCATCGCTGCGACGGTCAAACGCCGCGCGGCGAGCGCACCCTGCGTGCCACAGGCACGCCTGGCTGGAGGTGAACAAAGCGCCAGCGCGACATGACTGCCGTGCACAGGCCGATCAGGCACCGCCTGTTCGGCGGACTTCCGGGGCGCCAAGCCAGCGCGGCGGGGTGGGCTGCAAGCCGACCCCTGGAGGGCAAACGCAGTGCGCAGCGTCAATCACCCGATAGGCATATCAGGCTGCTCAACGCGAAGCGTCGAACATCCATCGATCAGATGCCCAAAGTCAGGGATGGCGAAGTCATGCAGCCATCAGGCAGTCGGTAACCGACTGCCCGCCGCGCCGCCCAGACTGCCAAGGCTGGGCGGCGCGGCCGCGTGGCATGGCCACCCGCAGCCGCTTTACCCCGAAATGAGAAAGGGGCGAAAACAGCCAAGAAGAAAGAAGAGGAAGAAGGGGCAAAGCCCCCTCGCCTGTCAACCCTTGAGCCGCTTCATCTCTTCGGCCAGTATCCAGAGTGCCCGGTTGACCTTGACGTTCTGGTCAATACCCTGGATGGCGCGGGTGTGGCTCCTGCGTCCGTTGGTCGTGCGTGCAGGCAATCCCCCTTGAACCAGGTTTTCTTGCACGCGGTTGAAGGTGCTCCACAGGTCGGGGCGGTCGTCGCCCAGTCGTCGGGGTTGCAGCAATTGCGCTTCCGTGATGGGTGCGGGCTTGACCGGGTCATCGTATTTGAGTGACAAGGCGGCGCGAGCGAATACTTCGGATTCGCCATGCTCCAGCGTGATGGCGGCCATGCCTTCCCGGCGTTCGCGCACCAGCTCGAAGCCGTCCAGCACGTCGTAGGCTCCTGCGATCACTTTGCCGATCACATCGCCTTTGTGCGGGATGCGCAGGTCGGCCACGGTGTCGCCGCACACCAGCCCGTTGCTGCAGACGAAGCGAAACATCCCGGCCAGCATCTGGTAACTGCTGGTGCCGTCGTGCGAGTTCAGCAAAATGATTTCGTTGGCCTCGGCGCCGTTGATCTGGTTGGCATGGCGCAATCGCAGCATATGCTTGGTGTGTTCACGCTTGCCGGTGTCGCGTACACGGGTCTGGCACACCATGAACGGCTGAAAGCCTTCTTTGCGCAGGGCACCCAACACCTCCCCCGTCGGGATGTAGGTGTAGCGCTCGGATCGGCTCTGGTGCTTGGCCTCCGCATAGATGGCGGGAGCTACCCGATAAATCTGCTCATCCGATAGCGGATAGTCGGCACGTAAGAGAGGGGTCGTATTTGCGAAACGGGAACTGAGTTGCATGGTATTTCTCCAGAAGTTGCAAGTTGTGGTTTCAAAGCTGACCGGATTCCAAGATTTGGAGCCCGGTGTGGCTTTGGTGGGTTCGGCGCAGTAACCTGGGCTGGTTCCTGTTGCCGCCGTCTTTCCTGAGTTCATCGCCCGCGAAGACACGGGCCAGCGAGGGACTGGCCGTCAAGGAAACAAGCACAGGGTGGGTGCGGCCCACAGCGCAGCGAGGACACGGCCCTGCGCGCCTTGACGGACAGGCACTGCGGGCTACGGTCGCGGGATCAGTGATGAAGGAGAGGGAAAGACGGATGACCGGACAACGGCCACAAAGACCAGAGAGGCGCTGGACCCACGCCGCGCGGCGAGCGCCCCTGCGTGCCAAGGGCACGCCTGGCTGGAGGTGAGCAAAGCGCAAGCGCGAAATGAACATGGTGCACCGGCCGATCCGGCACTGCCTGTTCGGCGGGCTTGCGGGGCGCCAAGCCAGCGCGGCGAGGTGGGCGCAAGCCGACCCCTGGAGGCAAGCGCAGCGCGCAGTCTTTCCCCTGCACCACGGACGAAGCAAAAAAGGGGGCAACGCCCCCTTGCGTCACATCAGCCCGCGCTCGGCCATGGACAGGATGTCGTTGCCCGCCACGATCAGGTGATCCAGCACCCGCACGTCCACCAGCGACAGTGCCGCCTTCAACGTCTGTGTCAGGTGTTCGTCGGCCCGGGACGGCTGGGTCGAACCACTGGGATGGTTATGCACCAGCAACAAGGCAGCCGAGTTGCGCATCATGGATTCCCTGACCACCTCGCGCGGATAGACCGATGTCTGGCTCACAGTACCGCGAAACATCTCGACGTATTCGATGACGCGGTTCTGCGTATCCAGATGCACCACCGCGAACACCTCATGCTCCAGCGTCCCCAGCTTGACCCGCAAGAAGTCGCGCACCGCCTGCGGCGATGCCAGCACGTCACTGCCCCGCACCCGGCTCAGCAACACCTGCTGTGCGGCCTGCAGCACCTCGTCGGCATCAACCTGCCGGTAGTCGCCCGCAACGTCACGGACGAGAAGGACAGAAGAATTTGAAGAATCGAAGGAAGAAAAGAGATCGTGCGACATGGTCAGCTCCGTGCATCGGGCGGGATTGCCCGAGACCGGAAACAGCACGGCGCAGCGCAGTTGTCACAGGTTCAAAGACGGCCGCCAGGACGCAAGCGCAAGCATTGCGCGCAGACCTTGACAGCGAGAACGCCGTGGTACGGTGAAGGGAACAGCAAGCCAGCCCCACACACACCGCAAATCTCCCTCGGCAAGCGCAGCGCGCAGACCCATCGGGCCGGAGGCGTGAGGGATCAAAGCCGAATGGCCGCGACTCGTTACGAGGCGCGGGGCAACGCCCAAGAGCCCGACGGCGCTATCGCGCCGGGACGCATAATGTTTCTATCTTCAGCCACGAATATTGCTGTAAGCAAATTCGACGATCAGATATTGAGTACGTCGGGAAGAAATAAAACAATGCCAACAAGTGGAGGAACCCCATGTCGATACTGCAGGAAATACTGGTTTGGACACAGGGGTTGCCCCTGTGGCAAAGTGATGCCGTGGCGCGCTTGCTGGTCAGGCAGACTTTGACGGCGGAAGACCAAGACGATCTTTTCGCGCTGCTCAAGGCCACGCATGGCATTTCCGATCCCAAGGACCGCAAGCCCAAACCCCTCACGGCAGACCAAATCCCAGCACAGGTAAAGGCGACGACGCACGTCGAGCTGCGTGCCATGAAGAACATGCGGCACGTCAACGCAATTGCCGAAAACCAGCACCTGCCGTTCGGCGCTTCCGGAATGACCGTCATCTACGGCGACAACGGCTCGGGGAAGTCGGGATACTCGCGTGTGCTCAAACGCGCTTGCCGTGCTCGCGACCAGATGGAAGCAATCCATCCCAACGCCAACCTGCCGACAGGCAAGACAGGCGCTCCAGAGGCCGCCTTCGAGATTGCCGTTAACGGCGTTGCCATGGATGTGCACTGGACCCAAGGCAAGGCAACGCCTCCCGAGTTGTCATCGCTCGCGATCTTCGACTCGCGTTGCGCGCGCGCTTACCTTGATAGCGAAGACGATTTTTCCTACGTCCCTTACGGGCTCGATGTGTTTGAGGGACTGGCGAAGGTCTGCAAGCAGTTGAAGACCTTAATCGAGACGGAGCATTCACAGTCCGCCGCCGACCTCACGGCGTTCGTGCCCTTGCAGGGCGATACGCCCGTCGGAAAGCTGATCGGGTCGCTGTCCGCCAGGACGACAAAGGCCCAGATCGACGCGCTGGCTACGCTGACGCCGGAAGAACTCGCCCAGCATGCGGCGCTGGATAAAAGCCTGAAAGAGAACAACCCGAAAGAGAAAGCCACTCAATTGCGCCTGCGCGCCCGCCGTGTCGCGGCCATCGCGACGAATGCAACCACCAAGGGTGCGCTTGTAGATCAGGCTGCGGTCGCCAAGCTGCGTGGCCTGGCAGATGCCTATCGTACGGCGAAGGCTGCGGCCGCGCTCGCAGCCAAGCAGTTCAAGGAAGGTGAGAACCTGCTGCCCGGTACCGGCGGCGAGGCGTGGCGCGAGCTGTTCGATGCCGCCCGCAAGTTTGCGGTCGAATCTCACCCGGACAAGGCATTCCCCGACTTGGGCGCGGACGTGCCTTGCCCACTGTGCCAACAGCCACTCGCCAAAGGCGCCGCACGCCTGCTGCGCTTTGAGGCGTTCATCCAGGAGGAAGCGGAGAAAACCTCCCAAGCGCGTCGCATTGCCCTGTACGCCGAATACAAACCATTTATCGCGCACGTCCTGACGTTGAATCTCGACGACGTGACCCATGGTGAGATTGAAATTCTGGATCCGCAACTCGCCGCCGATACAAAAGCCTTCGAACCGGCGGTCGCCGCTCGCCGGGAAGCCATCAAGGCGGCTGTGATTTCACACCAGTGGGACGGTACCGATCAGGCTTTGTCGAACCCAGCGGCGCGGCTCCAAGCGCTGACCGACAAACTGAATGCCGAAGCCGAAACCCTGGAGAAGGCATCAGACGAGAAGGCCCGCGCCGCACTTCAAAAGCAGTTCGGCGAACTTGATGCACGGGTGCGACTGAGTCAGGTCAAGGATGCGGTGGTCACAGCGGTGAGACGGCTCATCCATCAGGCCAGGCTCGCGCAATGCCTGTTGGCCATCAAGACCAATGCCATTTCGCTGAAGGCATCGGAGCTGGCCGAAAAAGTGGTCTCCAAAGAACTGGCCGATGCGCTCAACCGCGAATTCAAGGCACTGGGCGTCGGTACGCTTCGCGTTTCACTCCAGAGCCGCTCTGACAGAGGCAAGGCCTTGCATAAGCTGAAACTGGAACTGCCGCAGAGCCGCCGTCCTGCCGATATCCTGAGCGAGGGCGAGCAGCGCGCGGTCGCTATTGGCTCTTTCCTGGCCGAAGTCGGGCTGAGCGGCGGCAAGGACGGCATTGTTTTCGACGACCCGGTGTCGTCGCTCGATCATCGTCGCCGCGAACGCGTGGCAAAGCGCCTGGCGGTCGAAGCTGCACAGCGCCAGGTCATCGTGTTCACCCATGACATTTATTTCCTTTGTCTCCTGGCAGAGGAAGCAAAGCTGGCTGGCGTGCCGGTTGCCACGCAGAGCCTGATCCGCCGTGCCGAGGGGTTCGGGGTTGCCGATCCAGACCTGCCGTTCGAGGGCAAGAATGCCAGCAAGCGAATCGGCGCCTTGAAGGCCCAGCACCAAGCCATCGCCAAGCTATACAAGGATGGCGAAGAGCAGGAGCACCGCAAGCAAACCATCGAGGCCTATTTTCGATTGCGCATGACGTGGGAGCGTGCGGTCGAAGAAGTGCTGCTGCGCGAGGTCATCCTGCGATTCCGTAAAGGCGTGGAAACACAACGACTTGCCGGGGTCGTGGTCGAAGACGACGACTATGCCCAAGTGAATGCTGGCATGACAAAATGCTCAAACTATGCGCACGACAAGGCGTTCGTGGGTGGTATCGCAGTCCCCGAGCCCGACGAATTGCTCGCCGACATCATGGCATTGGAAACCTGGCGCGCGCAAATCGACAAGCGCAGCGGAGAAACAGCCAAGAAGCGCAAAGCAGGACCAACTGCTGCTGTGCCTGCAACAGCAGCAGCTACGCCATAAGCTGTAACCTGATGGGCATTGTCTACATCTCATCCCATGATGTCGGAAAAATTCGTGTAGCGTCCACACCCAGTTCTTGAAGTCGATCCTGTTTGTCGGACCCGTCCGAAGCAGAGCGGCACGCGATGCTCCAGCACGCGCGTGAAACGCTGGGCACAGTGAGAAGAGCTTTGAAATACGGCTCATCGACATCGGACAGTGAGTGCCCCAACACCCACACTTCCTGAATATCAAACAACCCATCGAAAAACTGGCGATTCCTTTGGATCAACTGATCGGAGGGTTTGAACGTGGCGGCAAAATAGGTGTCGAGGATGTGGTTCGCTTCCATCAACCTCGTATCAATCTCTTCGATGTCTTCACGATCGTTCAGCGACTTTCTTGTCTGAGGATTCCAAGCGTGCCCCAAGATCAGATCGTCGTCTTCCAAGTCGGCGCAGCCATGGATGTGCAGCACATGTGCGTCTGGCACGGCGTATCCCTCGCGGAGGGTTCCGGTGTAGTTGAACGTCAGAAAAATGCCATTGGCATCGATTGACTGAAGTCGCTTCCCTGCACTGGAACGAGTCGGAATGACGAGCTGGCGTATCCATTTGCCAAACTGATTTCTGAGCATCACCGATAGTCGCTCTACGACCCTTTCGACTTCATATTGAAAGTCGTGATGGTACGCATCGCTCCAGTCATCGGCAGCATACGAAACCATGAAGTCCCCCAGGTCCTTGATGATGCTGTCCACATCGATCGAAGTGCGTATTCCGGCGATCGTGACCGCTGATTCCGGTCGATCGTGACCGGTTGCGCAGCGTGCAAGAGTTGCGCTGCGCAAATTGTATTGCGGGAGTTGCG
>NZ_NCFM01000022.1:0-47351 GCF_002281195.1 Acidovorax sp. 35-64-16
ATGGGCCAGCTCATCGCCGGCCCGTTTTGCGGCAAGACGCTGGGCGAGTTTGGCGCCGATGTCATCAAGATCGAGGCCCCCGAAACCGGCGACCCGCTGCGCAACTGGCGCCTGATCAAGGAAGGCACCTCGGTGTGGTGGCAGGTGCAGTCGCGCAACAAGCGCTCGGTGGCGCTGGACCTGCGCCAAAAGGAAGGGCAGGCCATCGCCCGCCAGCTGATTGCTGAGGCCGATGTGCTGATCGAGAACTTTCGCCCGGGCACGCTGGAAGGCTGGGGCATGTCGCCGCAAGAGCTGCACCAGCTCAACCCCGGCCTGGTGATGCTGCGCATCTCGGGCTACGGCCAGACCGGCCCCTACCGAGACCTGCCGGGCTTTGGCGCCATTGGCGAGGCCATGGGCGGCCTGCGCCATCTGACGGGCGAGCCCGGCCGCGTGCCGGTGCGCGTGGGCGTGTCGATTGGCGACACGCTGGCGGCGCTGCACGGCACCATCGGCGTGCTCACGGCGCTGTACCACCGCAAGGTCAACGGCGGCCAGGGCCAGGTGATCGACGTGGCGCTGCACGAGGCGGTGTTCAACGTGATGGAAAGCCTGATCCCCGAATACAGCGCCTTTGGCGTGGTGCGCGAGGCCGCAGGCAGCGCACTGCCAGGCATTGCGCCGTCCAACGCCTACCCGTGTCAGGACGGCTGGGTGCTGGTTGCGGGCAATGGCGACAGCATCTTCAAGCGGCTGATGGACACCATTGGCCGCCCTGACCTGGGCGCCGCGCCCGACCTGGCCGACAACGCGGGTCGCGTGGCCCGGGTGCAAGAGCTCGATGCCGCCATTGGCGCCTGGAGCGCGCAGCGCACGGTGCAGCAGGTGCTCGATGCCCTGGGCGGTGCCCGTGTGCCCGCAGGCAAGGTCTACACCGCCAAAGACATTGCCGAAGACCCGCACTACCGCGCCCGTGACATGCTGCTATCGCAAACCACGCGCGACGGCTACACGGTGCAGGTGCCCGGCATCGTGCCCAAGCTCTCGGCCACGCCCGGCACCATCCGCAGCAGCGCGCCGCACCTGGGTGACGACACCGATGCCGTGCTGGCTGAAGCGGGGTTGTCGGATGAACAGATTGCGCTGCTGCGCAGCAAAGGGGTGATTCAATGAGTGCATCCAGCACGGTGTGGCAAGGTGCGGGGCGCCGCATCCACATGCAGGAAGTGGGCACGCGCGACGGCTTGCAGATGGAGCAGGCCTTTGTGCCCACCGAGGAAAAAATTGCACTGGTCAATGCGCTGTCGAATGCGGGGCTTTCCAAGATCGAGGTGACCTCGTTCACATCGCCCACCGCCATCCCGGCGCTCAGGGATGCCGAGATCGTCATGCGCGAGATCACGCGCCTGCCAGGCACCGTGTACACCGCCCTGGTGCCCAATGTGCGCGGTGCCGAGCGTGCCATCGAGGCGCGCACCGACGAGTTGAACCTCGTCATGTCGGCCAGCGAAACGCACAACATTTCCAACCTGCGCATGACTCGCGAGCAGTCTTTTGCCAGCCTGGCGCAGGTGGTTGCCACGGCGCAGGCCGCGCAGGTGGCGGTGAATGTGTCGCTGTCATGCGTGTTTGGGTGCCCCATGGAGGGCAATGTGCACGCGTCCGCCGTGTTCGATTGGGTGCAGCGTTTTGCCGACCTGGGCGTGCGCGGCATCACGCTGTGCGACACGACGGGCATGGCGTATCCGACCCAGGTGCACCAGCTCACCACTGCGGCGCGCGCGCGCTGGCCGGGCATGGATTTCACGCTGCACTTTCACAACACGCGAGGCATGGGGCTGGCCAATGTGCTGGCGGCCATTGATGCGGGAGCCGACCGGTTTGATGCCTCGCTGGGCGGGCTGGGCGGCTGCCCCTACGCGCCGGGCGCGTCGGGCAATGTGTGCAGCGAGGAAATCGTGCACGCGCTGCAGCTCATGGGCTACGACACGGGGGTGGAGCTGACCCGGCTGGTTGCCGCAGCGCAGCGCCTGCCGGCCCTGATTGGCCACGATATTCCCAGCCAGATCGTCAAGGCGGGCCAGCGCCTGACGCTGCACCCGGTGCCTGCGGACTTTGAAGCCATTCGCGAACGGGCGCTGGCGCGCTGAGCGTCGATGTGCGAACGGTTCGCCGTGCTTGCCTTGTTTTATCCATAACACCAGGAGACAAAAACCATGACCCACCCCATGATGTCCCGCCGCATTTTTGCTGCTGCCGTGCTGTGCTCGGCCGCTTTCACGGCGAGCGCGCAGGACAAGTTTCCGTCCAAGCCCATCACGGTGGTGGTGCCGCAGGCCGCAGGCGGTGCCAACGATGCGATTGCCCGCGTGGTGGCGCAAAAACTCGGCGAGCAGCTGGGCCAGAGCGTGGTGGTGGAGAACCGCCCTGGTGCAGGTGGCACCCTGGCCACGGGCACCACGGCCCGCGCGCGCAATGATGGCTACACGTTGCTGCTCACATCCGACAGTGCGCATGTGATTGGCCCCGCGCTCTACAAGAACCCGGGCTTTGACCCGGTGAAAGACTTTGCGCCCGTGGCGCCCATTGCCACGGCCGGTTATGTGCTGGTGGCGCACCCCTCGTTCCCAGGCAACACGGTGGCCGAGCTGGTCACGCTGGCCAAGGCCAGCCCCGGCAAGTATTCGATTGCCTCGGCGGGCAACGGCACGCTGAACCACCTGATTGGCGAGATGCTGCAAAAGGCCGCGGGCATCCAGTTACAGCACATTCCCTACAAGGGCTCGGCCGCTGCCGCCACCGATGTGGTGGGCGGGCAGGTGCCGCTGTCGGTGCAGAGCCTGCCGTCGGCCATTGCCTTCATCAAGGCAGGCAAGCTCAAGGTGGTGGGCGTGGTCAACGAAAAGCGCGTGGCGGCTCTGCCTGATGCGCCAACGATTGGCGAAACCATCAAGGGCTTTGGCCAGGCCCCCTGGTATGCGTTGTTTGCCCCGGCCGGCACGCCCGCGCCCATCGTGGCGCAGCTGCAGGCCGAGGTGGCCCGCGCGCTGGAGCACAAGGACGTGGTCGAGAAACTGGCCGCCGTGGGTTGCGAGCCTTTCAAGGGCACAGCCGCCCAGCTGGGGGCGCTGGTGCAGGCCGACCTGCCCAAGTGGAGCCGCGTGGTCAAGGACACCGGTGCCACGGTAGATTAAGCGAGTGGGCGCGGGCTTCAGAGCCATCGCCCAACCGACAGTATTCAACAACAGTGAAAACGGAGACATCGCATGAAAACCAATCGCAAGCAATTCACCACCCTGGCCATCGCCGCGCTGGCCATGGGCCTGGGCAGTGCCGCCTGGGCGCAGGGCGCCTATCCCACCAAGACCGTGACCATGGTGGTGCCCACGGCCGCAGGGGGCACCACCGACCTGTCGGCGCGCATGGTGGCGCAGGCACTGGCGCCCGTGCTGGGCCAGTCGGTGGTGGTGGACAACAAGGGCGGTGGCAACGGCAACATTGCGGCCAGCATCGTCAAGCGGGCCGAGGCCGATGGCTACACCCTGCTCATGCAGTACTCGGGCTACCACGTGATCTCGCCCCACCTGACCAAGGTGGCGCAGTGGGCGCAGAGCGACTTTCAGCCCATTGCCAACGTGATCTCGGCGCCGCAGATCATTGTGGTGCGTGCCGACCTGCCGGTGAAGACGCTGCCCGAGCTGATTGCCTACGCCAAGGCCAACCCGGGCAAGCTGAACTACGCATCGTCGGGCAACGGCTCGTTGCAGCACGTGACGGGCGCCATGCTGGAGCAGCAGGGCGGCATCAAGATGGTGCACGTGCCCTACAAGGGCACAGGCCCGGCGCTGCAAGACCTGCTGGGTGGCCAGGTGGACCTGACCTTTGGCACCGCGCCGCCCTACATGCCCCATATCCAGTCGGGCAAGCTGCGCGTGCTGGCCGTCACCGGCAAGGAGCGCCTGCCCAGCCTGCCCGATGCACCCACCACGGCCGAGGCGGGCTACCCCGGCGTGAATGCCACATCGTGGTTTGCGCTGTTCGCGCCTGCTGCCGTGCCAAAGCCCGTCATCGACAAGCTGGCCGCCGACCTGCGCACCGTGGTGCAAAGTGCGGCATTCAAGCAGAAGGCGCAGGAGCAGGGCGCCACGGCCGACTACCTGGGCCCGCAGCAGCTGGGCGAGCGCGTGAAGGCCGATCTGGCCAACTGGGCTGGCGTGGTGAAAAGCTCGAAAATCGAAGCCGAGTAATGGTAAAAATGGCTTCTGGCGCTTAATGGGTAAGCGCTGGTAGCTATTTAAATAATAGCATTCTGGTTTTTGATTCCCGGGTGGTGCCTGGTGCGCGGCCACAATAGGCACCATGTCTGATCTGCATTCCGAAGAACTGCTGGCGCAGGTCGCCGCGCTGCCCGCGCTGCCCGGTGTTTACCGCTATTTTGACGCGCAGGATGCGCTGCTGTATGTGGGCAAGGCGCTCAACCTCAAGCGCAGGGTATCGAGCTATTTTCAAAAGAACCATGGCGGCACGCGCATCGGCCACATGGTCGGCAAGATAGTGCGCATGGAGACCACGGTGGTGCGCTCGGAGGCCGAGGCGCTGCTGCTCGAAAACAACCTCATCAAGACGCTGAACCCCAAGTTCAACATCCTGTTTCGGGACGACAAGAGCTACCCTTACCTCAAGATCACCGGCACCGCCAACGCCACGGGCGATGCACCGGGCCAGGTGTTTCCGCGCATGGCCTATTACCGCGGCGCGGTGGACAAAAAGCACCGCTACTTCGGCCCCTACCCCAGCGCCTGGGCGGTAAAGGAAACCATCCAGCTGCTGCAAAAGGTGTTCCGGTTGCGCACTTGCGAGGACACGGTTTTTGCCAACCGCACGCGGCCCTGCCTGCTGTACCAGATCAAGCGCTGCACGGGGCCCTGCGTTCAGCTCATCTCGCCCGAGGCCTATGCGGCCGACGTGATGCACGCCGAGGCACTGCTGCGCGGCGAAACCCAGGAGCTGCTGCAGGCGCTGGAGGCGCGCATGATGGCGCATTCGGACAAGCTGGAGTTTGAGCAGGCCGCGGAGCTGCGCAACCAGATGCAGGCGCTGTCACGCGTGCTGCACCAGCAAGCCATCGAAACCGCTGACGACAAGGACGTGGATATTTTGGCTGTGCGCGTGCAGGGCGGCCGTGCCTGCGTGAACCTGGCCATGGTGCGCGGCGGGCGGCACCTGGGTGACCGGCCTTATTTTCCGGTGCATGTGGAAGATGCCGCCGGGGTTTTTGCACAAGAGAGTGACGAGGAGACCCCGCCAGGCGCCCCGCCAGTGCGGCCCGTGGAAGCGCTGGTACTGGAGGCCTTTATCGGACAGCACTACATCGGCGTGCCTGTGCCGCCGCTGCTGGTCACCAGCGTGCCGGTGGACAAGGCCCTGTTGGCAGCGCTGACCGAGCAAAGCGGCCTGCGCGTGAGCGCCATCCACCAGCCACGCGAACAGCGCCGCGCATGGCTCGATATGGCGCAAAAGAACGCCGACCTGCAGCTGGCCCGTCTGCTGGCCGAAGAGGGCTCGCAGCAGGCGCGCACCCGGGCCCTGGCCGAGGCGCTGGACTTGCCGCCCGAAGACCTGGACCAGCTCACCATCGAGTGCTTTGACATCTCGCACACGGCGGGCGAATCCACGCAGGCATCGTGCGTGGTGTTTCACCACCACAAGATGCAGAGCAGTGAATACCGCCGCTATCGTGTCGAGGGCATTACCGGAGGCGATGACTACGCCGCCATGCGCCAGGTGCTCACGCGCCGCTACAGCAAGGTGGCCGAGGCTGCGCGCGAGGCCGGTGGCATCGACTTTGCGGCCCGTCCCGCGCCAGGGGGGCAAGAGGCCGCCAGGCCCAAAGGCGTGGCGCGCCTGCCCGATCTGGTGCTGATCGACGGTGGCAAGGGCCAGGTTGGCGTGGCGCGCGAGGTGTTTACCGCACTGGGGCTCGACCTCACCCGCATCGTGGGCGTGGAAAAAGGCGAGGGCCGCAAGGTGGGGCTGGAAGAGCTGGTGTTTGCCGATGGCCGCGAAAAAATTTACCTGGGCAAGGACTCTGCCGCGCTGATGCTGGTGGCGCAGATCCGCGACGAGGCCCATCGGTTTGCCATCACCGGTATGCGTGCCGCGCGCGCCAAGGTGCGTGTGGGTGGCGGCCAGCTCGAAGAAATTGCCGGCGTGGGCCCCAAGAAGCGCGCCCGCCTGCTGCAGCGCTTTGGTGGCGTGCGGGGCGTGGCGATGGCCAGCGTGGAAGACCTGGTGACGGTGGACGGCATTTCGCGGGAACTCGCTGAAGAGATCTATCGCGCACTGCGCTGATGTCTCCATGCCATCGTGACACAATCACACCATGTTTTTCACCATTCCCACCATCATGACCTGGACGCGCATCGTCGCGATACCTTTGATCGTGGGGGTGTTTTACGCGCCGCTCGACCCGGCCACACGCAATCTCATCGCCACCGTGATGTTCGTGGTGTTTGCAGCCACCGACTGGCTCGACGGTTTTCTGGCCCGCAAGCTCAACCAGACCTCTTCGTTTGGCGCCTTTCTCGATCCCGTGGCCGACAAGTTTCTGGTGTGCGCATCGCTTTTGGTGCTGGTGCATCTGCAGCGCGCCGATGTGTTCGTGGCGCTCATCATCATCGGCCGCGAAATCGCCATATCGGCCCTGCGCGAATGGATGGCGCAGATCGGCGCCAGCAAGAGCGTGGCGGTGCACATGATCGGCAAGCTCAAGACCGCAGTGCAGATGACGGCCATCCCGTTCCTGCTGTACGACGGGCACCTGTTTGGCGTGATCGACACGGGGGTGTGGGGCACCTGGCTCATCTGGGCATCGGCCGTGCTCACAGTGTGGTCGATGGTGTATTACCTGCAAAAGGCGCTCCCCGAGATTCGGGCACGCGTCAAATAATATTTAAGTCTTTTGTGCCTCTGGCGCTTGATAGATAAGCGCTAGTAGCTATATTTTCAGGAGCGTTTGAATGGCGAAACATCGCATTGCTGTCGTGGCTGGTGACGGCATTGGCAAAGAGGTCATGCCCGAAGGCCTGTACGTGATGGATGCCGCGGCCCGCAAGTTTGGCATTGACCTGCAGTTCGACCACTTCGATTTTTCGAGCTGGGACTACTACGAGAAACACGGCAAGATGCTGCCCGACAACTGGAAGGATCAGATCGGCGGCCATGAGGCAATTTACTTTGGTGCGGTGGGCTGGCCCGAAAAAATTGCCGACCATGTTTCCCTGTGGGGCTCGCTGCTGCTTTTTCGCCGCGAGTTCGACCAGTACATCAACCTGCGCCCCGCGCGCCTGATGCCCGGCGTGATTGCCCCTGTGGTGCGGCGCGATGGCTCGCCCCGCCTGCCGGGTGAAATCGACATGCTGATCGTGCGCGAAAACACGGAGGGCGAGTATTCCAGCATTGGGGGTCGCATGTACGAAGGCACCCCGCGCGAGATCGTGATGCAAGAGACAGTGATGTCACGTTACGGCGTGGACCGCGTGCTGAAGTTCGCCTTTGAGTTGGCGCAGTCGCGCCCCAAAAAGCACCTGACCAGCGCCACCAAGTCCAACGGCATCGCCATCACCATGCCCTACTGGGACGAGCGTGTGGCCGAGATGGCCAAGGCGTATCCCGATGTGAAGGTGGACAAGTTCCATATCGACATCCTCACCGCACACTTTGTGCAGCGTCCCGACTTCTTTGATGTGGTGGTGGCCAGCAACCTGTTTGGCGACATCCTCTCGGACCTGGGCCCGGCCTGTACCGGCACCATTGGTATTGCGCCCAGCGCCAACCTGAACCCTTCACGCACCATGCCTTCGCTGTTCGAGCCCGTGCACGGCTCGGCCCCCGACATCGCGGGGCAGGGCATTGCCAACCCCATCGGGCAAATTTGGTGCGGCGCGATGATGCTCGACTTTCTTGGCTACCGCGCCGCGCACGACGCTGTGGTGGGGGCCATCGAGGCCGTGCTCGATCCGAAAAGTGGCGGCCCCCGCACCCCTGATCTCGGTGGAAAAGCCTGCACCCGGGATCTGGGGCGCGCCATCGCGTCGGCGCTGTAAGCGTCAACACTGGCATGGTGTCAATCGGGAATGTTGCCCATGCAGCGGCTTTGATACAAAAGCGCCCTGCAAGCCCCGTCGCACCGTGAAATGCGACTAGAATTGTTTGCTACGCTGCTACAAACCAGCGTGTTGTATTGACACCCGGAAACTCGATGGCTTTAATCTGATGCAGCAGCGCCTGCTGCATATGCCAGTCATTCCCCCGTCTGATGCCCGCCAGCCCCGAGGGTTGTGCTTTCGGACGTGTGAAGACCAGATATCCGCGAGACATTCCACCAACTCTTTTCCGAGAGGCTTCTTGTGAACAAAACCGAACTGATTGAGCACATCGCTACCAACGCCGACATCTCCAAGGCCGCTGCAGCGCGTGCCTTGGAATCCACGATTGAGGCCGTCAAGAAGACCCTGAAGAAGGGCGGCACTGTTTCGCTCGTCGGTTTCGGCACCTTCGCAGTTGGCAAGCGTGCAGCTCGCACGGGTCGCAATCCCCGCACCGGCGCTGCGATTAAAATCAAAGCTGCTAAAGTTCCAAAGTTTCGTCCAGGCAAGGCATTGAAAGACGCCTTGAATTGATGTCCAGTTAGGTCGGGGTCCTTAGCTCAGTTGGTAGAGCGGCTCCTTTACACGGAGTAGGTCGGCGGTTCGAGACCGTCAGGACCCACCACCACCGAACAAAGGCGAACGAAAGTTCGCCTTTTGTTTTTTTGTCACTGAAAGATCGACCATGTTTGAATCCATCCGCAAGCACTCCAAGATCGTGATGCTCTTGCTGTTCTTGTTGATCATTCCATCGTTTGTGCTTGTGGGCATCGACAGCAATTACTTCTCCGAAACCGGCGTTGTTGTTGCTCGTGTTGATGGTCAAGACATCAAGCAGACCGATTGGGACAACGCCCACAAGATGGAGACAGACAGAATCCGCGCCCAGTCGCCTGGCGTGGATGCAAAGCTGCTTGACTCGCCTGAGGCGCGCTATGCCACGTTGGAGCGCATGGTGCGAGACCGGGTTTTTCAGGCCGCCGCCCAGAAAATGCACCTCGTCACCAGCGACAGCCGCCTGGCGCGCAGTCTGCAAGAGATTCCTGCCATTGCCGAGCTCCGCCGCCCCGACGGTTCCCTGGATGCCGAGGCGTACCGTGCACTGGTCGGTGCCCAGGGGCTGACGCCTGAAGGCTTCGAAGCCAATGTGCGTCGGGATATTTCGGTGAACCAGGTCGTGGGTGGGGTGATGGGGTCCACCTTCAGCACCGATGCGCAGGTCAAGCTGTCGCTGGATGCCTTGTACCAGCGCCGCGAAGTGCAGATTGCGCGCTTCAACCCGGCGGATTTTTCTGGCAAGGTGACCCCAACCGATGCCGATCTGGAGAGCTACTACCAGGCCCATACCGCTGATTTCCAGCAGGCCGAACAGGCGGCGGTGGAATACGTGGTGCTGGACATCGACAGTGTGCGGGCGGGCATCACGCTGAACGAAGACGACCTGCGCACCTATTACAAGGAAAACGTAGCCCGCCTTGCAGGCAAGGAAGAGCGTCGCGCCAGCCATATTCTGATCAATGCGCTCAAGGATGCCCCTGCGGCAGACCGAGAAAAAGCCAAGGCCCGTGCAACCCAGTTGCTCGAGCAGGTACGCAAGGCCCCCGCCACTTTTGCGGAAGTTGCCAAAAAATCCTCCGAAGACACCGGGTCTGCTGCGGCGGGCGGCGACCTGAATTTCTTTGGGCTGGGCGCCATGGTCAAGCCCTTTGAAGACGCAGCGTTTGCGATGAAAAAAGGGGATATCAGTGAAGTGGTGGAAACTGATTTCGGGTACCACATCATTTTGCTGACAGACATCAAGACCCCCCGCCAACCGAGCTTCGAAGAGCTGCGCCCCTCGATGGAAGCAGAGCTCAAGCAACAGCAAGCCCAGCGCAAATTTGCCGAGGTGGCCGAATCGTTTGCGAATGGCGTCTATGAGCAATCCGACAGTCTCAATCCTGTGGCCGAAAAGCTTCAACTCAAGGTCATGACGGCCTCGGGTGTCACCCGCACGCCGGCACCAGGAACCACGGGCCCCTTGGCAAACGGCAAGTTGCTGGAGGCGCTTTTCTCGTCGGATTCCATCGAGAACAAACGCAACACCGAAGCCGTGGAAATCGGCCCCAGCCAGATGGCAGCCGCCCGCGTCAGCACCTACACCGCTGCTCGCACCCTCCCTCTGGATGAGGTGCGCCCGCGCGTGCGCAGTCTGTACATTGCCGAAAAATCGGCCGAGCTGGCCCGCAAGGAAGGCGAAGCCCAGCTGGCGGCATGGAAATCCGCGCCCGACAATGCCGCAGGTTTGCTGCCTGCCATCGTTGTCTCGCGTGACCAACCCCAAAATCAGCCAAGGCCTTTAGTGGATGCGGTATTGGGCGCCAATACAGCCACCCTGCCAGCCTGGGTGGGTGTGGATCTGGGAGCCCAGGGATACGCCGCTGCCAAGGTCAATCGACTGGTTCCGCGCGAGACACCCAACGAGCAAATCGCTCTACAAGAGCGTCAGCAATACCTGCAGTGGTGGAGCAATGCAGAAGGGCTGGCCTATTACGAACTGTTGAAAGACCGTTTCAAGGTTCAGATCAAGGTGCCGCGCCCACAGGTCACGCCGGGTTGATTGGAAATTTGACTATTTTGGAGTGCAGCCCGTTTTCTCGGGCTATAATACAAAGCTACGGTGGCTGTAGCTCAGTTGGTAGAGTCCAGGATTGTGATTCCTGTTGTCGTGGGTTCGAGCCCCATCAGCCACCCCAAAATTCGATAGATACGCTCCAAGGGTTTGATTTCATCAGAAATCAAACCCTTTTTTGCTGGGGGTATCAGTCTGCTTGTTTCACCGCCTGTCACACACGGTCAGACAGACCATGAAAACAAGCGCACTAGCAATTGACCAACGGGATAAGCGCGGAAACACTTACGTCCGACTTCATCACCTTGGTGCCATACGTTTTATCCACTTCCTTGCATCTAACGCACCTCGTCCGAAGTTGCGTGTTGCCTCGCCCAGAGCGACGTGCGCTGCCATCCGTTGGGTTGCAGTGTCTGCGACGGAGGAGTCATGAAGCGCCCATATGCACGCGCTAAACACTAGTCGCGCAGGCAAAAAAAAGCCCGATCCTGGGATCGGGCTTTAAAAGGATCCCTGAAACGGGGGTTTCGAGAGGATCCAAGGAGACAACTGGATGCCCCGTTGCCAAGGCGATGTCCGTGTTATCAGGGAAATCCCTGATGGCTGGCCAGAGTTCGCACTCTGCAGCGCAGCGATGTTTTGCTTAACGCTTGCGGGGAGTGGCCGACTTGGCAGCATCGGCAGCGGTGCTGGCGACGGCGTTGAAGTTGGCTTCGGCAACGTCAGAAGCTTGCTTGACGGCCTTTTGCACCGACTCGAAAGCGTTGTTGGCAGCGGCCACGGCGCTCTTCATCACAGCGACGGCAGTTTCAGAGCCGGCGGGGGCGTTCTTTGCAGCGCTGTCCACCAGGGTGGTAAATGCCTTTTGGGCATCGGTGGTTTGCGATTCGAGGGCCTTGCCGAACTCGGCGCCGGTGCCAGAAGCGATGTCATACAGGTGACGGCTGTAGGCGGCGGTCTTTTCAGCCAGAGGCTGGAACAGGCCAGCTTGCAGTGCCAGCAGTTCTTGTGCGTCTTTCACGCCCAAGACAGCCTGGGTGTGCTGGGCGGCTTCCGACAGGGCAGCACGCGAAGCGGTCACGTTCAGTTCAACCAGCTTTTCCACGCCTTCGAACGCCTTGGTGGTCAGGCCGAACAGGGTTTCGATGTTGGCTTTGTGGGATGCCAGGATTTGTTCTGCGGTCAGCGACATGTCATATCTCCTAAAAAATGGAACCCGGATGGGTCAGGGTGGCTTACAGACATCTGCGCTGACCTTGACTCGGTAAAGCCATGTTGCAGTGCAGCATGGGTTGAATTTTAGGGGCTCACCGTTCAATTGCAAGCATTTTTTGTTGCAATGCAGCATATTAGGGGCTACTCCCCAGCGCGGGCGGGATTGCCACAATCGTGTCATGCATGCCTATTACGCAGACCATTTTGTGTTGCCCCTGCCTGATGGGCACCGCTTTCCCATGGAGAAATACCGCCTGCTGCGTGACCGGCTGGAGCAGCAATTGCCTCAGGCGCTGCTCCAGGTGGCTCCCCCCGCATCAGATGCAGAGCTGGCCCTGGCCCACACGCCAGGCTACATCCAGGCGATCGCTGCCGGCACCCTGCCTGCAGCGGCACAGCGAGAGATCGGTTTTCCGTGGTCCGAGGCGATGGCCGAGCGTGCCCGGCGCTCGGTGGGCGCCACCATTGCGGCGTGCCGCGTGGCCCTGCGAGAAGGGTTGGCGGGCAATCTGGCCGGCGGCACGCACCACGCCTATGCCGACAAAGGCAGCGGATTTTGCGTGTTCAACGACGTTGCGGTGGCCGCACGCCTCATGCAGTCCGAATGGCAGCGTGCGTGCGGCGCTGGCACGGAGCAGCCGCTGCGCGTAGCGGTCATCGACCTGGACGTGCACCAGGGCAACGGCACGGCGCATATCTTTCGCGGCGATGCCAGCGTGTTCACGCTGTCGCTGCACGGGGCGCGCAACTTTCCGTTTCGCAAGGAGGCGGGCGACCTGGATGTGGAATTGCCCGATGGCTGTGCGGACGATGAATACCTGCAGGCGCTGGAGCACGCGCTGGATATGCTGGACCAGCACTTTGCACCCGGGCTGGTGCTGTATCTGGCGGGTGCTGATCCCCATGTGAGAGACCGGCTTGGCCGCCTTGCCCTGAGCCACGACGGGCTGGAGGCCCGTGACCGCCGGGTGTTCGACTGGGCGTGGCAGCGCCGCGTGCCACTGGCCTTCACGATGGCCGGGGGCTATGGCCGTGACATGGCCGACACCCTGCAGGCGCAACTGGCCACCTGGAGGGTGGCCCTGCAATACCACGCGCGCTGGCAGAATGGGCGGCCATGACCACTGCCACCACTTCCCTGGCTGCTCAGCCTGCCCAGCCAGCGCGCCCTGCGCCGCAACCGCGCAGCGCCTATCGGGCCTTCCGCCCCATCAGCACCCGCTGGATGGACAACGATGTCTACGGCCATGTGAACAATGTCGTGTATTACAGCTGGTTCGACACGGCCGTCAACGCCCACTTGATAGAGCAGGGCGTGCTGGACATCCACGCCGGTGAAACCATTGGCCTGGTGATCGAAACCCAATGCAATTATTTTGCCCCGCTGGCGTTTCCGCAGACGGTGGAGGCGGGCATCCGTGTGGCGCGGCTGGGGGGCTCCAGCGTGCGTTATGAGGTGGGGTTGTTTGCCCAGGGCGAGCCGTTGTGCGCCGCCGCCGGGCATTTCATCCATGTTTATGTGGACCGCGCCACGCGCCGTCCTGTGCCGGTGCCCGACCCGCTGCGTGCCGTGCTGCAGGCGCTGGTGGTAGCCGTTTGAAAAAATTGCTATATAAAGCATAGCTGCTTGCGCTTTATGTGCAAGCGCTAGAGGCATCTTTGACACATATCTGGCAACCGGGGGCGTTCAGTGTCTCTGAAGGGTGGCTGTACGCGCCTGATGGCCTACACTTTGGGCTCCCTGGTCTCACCAGCGATGGTTTCTGCACCCCCGGGCCGCCCCGCCGTGGCCCCGTTCCACCATGATCATTACCAGCCTGCTCGACACCGATCTGTACAAGTTCACCATGATGCAGGTGGTGCTGCACCAGTTTCCGGGGGCGCAGGTTGAATACAAATTCAAGTGCCGCAACCCCGGCGTGCAGCTGGCGCCTTTTGTGGCCGAGATTCGGGCAGAGATCCGGTCGCTGTGCAGTCTGCAGTTCCAGGATGACGAGCTCGCTTACTTGCGCTCGCTGCGTTTCATCAAGAGCGATTTTGTGGATTTTCTCGGCCTGTTCCGGCTGAACGAGAAATACATCACCGTCACGCCGCAGCCCTCGGGTGAGATCGACATCACCATCCGCGGGCCCTGGCTGCACACCATCCTGTTCGAGATTCCGGTGCTGGCCATCGTGAACGAGGTGTACTTTCGCAATACGCAAAAGGTGCCTGATTTCCCCGAGGGCCGCCGGCGCCTTGACACCAAGATTGCGCAGCTGCAAGCCGACGGCTTGGCCGATCTCAAGATTGCCGACTACGGCACGCGCCGGCGCTTCAGCCGCGCATGGCACGAGGAGCTGCTGCGCGTGCTGGTGGCCCGCCTGGGCACGGGCGACCGCCGCCCGGGGGCACCGCCTGGTCCGGGCCAGTTTGCGGGCACCAGCAATGTGCTCTATGCCATGAAGCTGGGCGTGACGCCGCTGGGAACCATGGCGCACGAATACCTGCAGGCCTGCCAGGCGCTCGGCCCGCGCCTGCGCGACAGCCAGGTGTTCGGCTTTGAAATGTGGGCCAAGGAATACCGGGGCGACCTGGGCATTGCGCTGTCCGACGTGTATGGCATGAGCGCCTTTCTGCGCGACTTCGACCTGTATTTCTGCAAGCTCTTTGACGGCGCCCGGCATGACAGCGGCGACCCGTTTGCCTGGGGCGAGCGCCTGCTCGACCACTACCGCAAGAACCGCGTGGACCCGCTGACCAAAACACTGATCTTCAGTGACGCCCTCACGGTGCCGCGCACCATCGAGCTGTACCAGCAGTTCCGGGGGCGCTGCCAGCTGGCGTTTGGCATTGGCACCAACCTCACCAACGACCTCGGTTACGAGCCGCTGCAGGTGGTCATCAAGATGACGCGCTGCAACGACCAGCCGGTGGCCAAGGTGTCTGACGCGCCCGGCAAGGGCATGTGCGATGACGAAAAATACCTGGCCTACCTGCGCCAGGTATTCGAGATTCCCTCGGTGCCCTGATGACGTAAAACACGCTGCCCACTCCGTGCGTGGCCAAAGCCCACGCTCAACAAGAACGAAAGAAGGAGACAAATCCATGAAGATTTCACGCTGGTTGACCTCGATCGCCCTGTTCGCGTTGCCTGGCCTGGCCTTTGCCGCCGACCTTGATGGCGGCAGCATTTCGATGTTGTGGGGCGTGCCGTTTGCCGGCCTGTTGCTGTCGATTGCGCTGGTGCCCCTGTTCGCCCCCATTTTCTGGCACCACCATTTTGGCAAGGTGGCGGCGGCCTGGGGGCTGGCGTTTCTGGTGCCGTTTGCCGTGGTGTTTGGCCCCGGGGTGGCTGGCGCCAGCTTCGTGCATGCGCTGCTGGCCGAATACATTCCCTTCGTCATTTTGCTCACCGCGCTGTTTGCGGTGTCGGGTGGCATCTACATCCGCGGCAACCTGCATGGCAGCCCGGGGCTCAACACGGCCATCCTGGCCATTGGCGCCGTGCTGGCCAGTTTCATGGGTACTACGGGGGCATCGATGCTGCTGATTCGCCCCCTGATCCGCGCCAACGACAACCGCAAGCATGTGGCCCATGTGGTGGTGTTCTTCATCTTCATCGTGTCGAATGCGGGTGGCTCGCTCACGCCGCTGGGTGATCCGCCGCTGTTTCTGGGCTTTTTGAAAGGCGTGGATTTCTTCTGGACGGTAGGGCACATCTACCAGGAGACGCTGTTTCTGGTGGGCGTTTTGCTGGTGCTGTTTTACGCGCTCGACAGCTGGTATTTCCGCCGCGCCAAAGAGGTGACGCCGCAGGACCCGACACCCGATACCCGCGACGCCCGCGATTTCGGCTTTGATGGCAAAGTCAACTTTGCCTTGCTGGGCGCGGTAGTGGCGCTGGTGCTGCTCAGCGGATTCTGGAAGTCGTCGGTGGTGTTCAACATCGCGGGTACCGAGGTGGGATTGCCCGGCATCGTGCGCGATGTGGGCCTGGTCATCGTCACGCTGGCCTCGCTCTGGCTCACACCGAAAAAAGTCCATGCCGACAACCAGTTCGGCTGGGGGCCCATGCAGGAGGTGGCCAAGCTGTTTGCGGGCATCTTCCTGACCATCATTCCCGTGATCGCCATGCTCAAGGCGGGCCTCAACGGGCCGTTTGGCGCCATCGTGGCCGCCGTCACGCGGCCTGACGGATCGCCCGATCCGGCGATGTATTTCTGGGCCACCGGTGCGCTGTCTTCGTTTCTGGACAACGCCCCCACTTACCTGGTGTTCTTCAATACCGCCGGGGGCGATCCGGCCGTGCTCATGACCACGCTGGCCCCCACACTGGCCGCTATTTCGGCGGGCGCCGTGTTCATGGGCGCCAACACCTACATCGGCAATGCGCCCAACCTGATGGTCAAAGCCATTGCCGAAGACCGCGGCGTGAAGATGCCCAGCTTCTTTGGCTACATGCTGTGGTCCGGTGGCATCCTCGTGCCCTTGTTCATTGTCATGACCTTCATCTGGTTCAAGTGAAGTACATCCCCCTGAGCGACTTTGTCGCTTCCCCCTTCTCTCGCATCGCTACGTGCGGCGGGACGGGGGACGCCGCCCTCGCTGCAGGGCAGCCCTTGCTCGGCGGCCCCGGCCTGGATCGCGCCAGTTTCATCAGCTGTGATTGACGCACAACACATTGGAGATAAAAAAATGAGCAAACCCCGCATCCTGGTTGCCCGTGCGATTTTTCCTGAAGTGGTGGAGCGCCTGGCGCAGCATTTCGAGGTGGAATCCAACCCCGATGACGTGATCTGGTCGCCCCAGGAGCTGGCCGCGCGGCTGGCCGACAAGGACGGCGCCTTCACCACGGGAAGCCAGCGCATCGATGCAGCCCTGATCGCTGCCGCGCCGCGCCTGAAAATCGTGGCCAACATGGCTGTGGGCTACAACAACTTTGATGTAGATGCCATGACCGCCGCCGGCGTGCAGGGCACCAACACGCCCGACGTGCTGACCGAAACCACGGCCGACTTCGGCTTTGCGTTGCTCATGGCCACGGCCCGCCGCCTGACCGAGAGCGAACATTTCCTGCGCGCCGGCAAGTGGACCACCTGGCGCTACGACATGTTTGCGGGCAGCGACATCCACGGCAGCACGCTGGGCATCATTGGCATGGGCCGCATCGGGCAGGGCATTGCCAAGCGCGGGGCGCACGGCTTTGGCATGAACGTGGTCTATCACAACCGCTCGCGCCTGTCGCAGCAGCTGGAGGGCGAATGCAAGGCCCACTATGTCGAAAAAGACGAGCTGCTGCGCACGGCCGACCATGTGGTGCTGGTGCTGCCGTACACCCCGGCATCGCACCACACCATTGGCGCGGCCGAGCTGGCGCTGATGAAACCTACTGCTACGCTGGTCAACATTGCGCGCGGCGGCATCGTGGACGATGCGGCCCTGGCCGTGGCGCTGCGTGAACGGCGCATTGCGGCGGCGGGCCTGGATGTGTTCGAGGGCGAGCCCAGCGTGCACCCCGATCTGCTGACGGTGCCCAATGTGGTGCTCACGCCGCACATCGCCAGCGCCACCGTGCCCACGCGCCTGGCCATGGCCAACCTGGCGGCCGACAACCTGATCGCCTTTTTTGACGGGCGCGGCCCGCTCACGCCGGTGAACCAGCCGGCTGCGATGCGATCTGCCTGAAATTTGAATCAAATTGGCCTCTAGCGCTTATGGGATAAGCGCAAGATGCTATAAATATAATAGTGAATACCTTGACTGCTGACACGCTTGTTTTGTTGGCCGCGCTGGCCCTGGTGCTGCTGCTTTTGGTGCTGTTGCTGGTGCGCCGCCCCCGTGTGGACCTGCCGCCCGAGTGGCTGGCGCGGCTGCAGGCCCTGGAACAGACTGGCCAGGCCACCCAGCTGGCAGTGGCCAAGAACGATGGCGCCATGGATGCGCTGGCCCACCAGCTCAGCGGTTTCACACAAACCACGCAAACCACGCTCGAAACCCTGCGCCACGCCGTTGACGAACGCCTGGCCCAGGCGGTGAGTGAATCGCGCAACAGCCGCTCCGAATTGCTGGCGGCCTTTGGCGTGTTCGAGGGGCGGCTGGAGCAGCGCCTGTCGGTGTTCGACGCCGCCCTGACCCAGCGCCAGACCGCGCTGGATGCCTCGCTGGCCCAGCGCTTTGATGGTCTGCAGCAGGCCGTGGCCGGGCGCCTGGAAGAAAGCAGCAAGGCGCTGCTGGCCCACCTGGCGCAGGGCCAGGCCGATGCCGCCACCGCGCGCACCGAGCTGTCGGCCACACTGGTGGGTTTTCGCACCGAGCTCACCACCACCACGGCCGCCTTGGCCGCCGAAAGCGTCAAGTCGCGCGAGGCCATGGGCGAGAGCGCAGCGCTGTTTGAAAAGCGCATTCAAGAGCGTTTCGAGGCGCTGACGGCCGCCACGCGCATCACGCTCGACTCGCTCAAGGCCGACATCCAGAGCCAGCTGGGCACCATGTCGACCGCGCTCAAGGACCAGCTCGAAGGCAACAGCTACCAGATCAAGAACCAGTTCTCGGTGCTGCAAGACGCCGTGTCGCAGCAGCTCACCGCCCTGGTGCAGGGCAGCCAGCACAACGCCGAACAACTGCGCACCGCGCTCAACGAGCGTCTGGGCGCTATTCAGGCCGACAACGCCACCAAGCTCGAAGAAATGCGCCGCACGGTGGACGAAAAGCTGCACGCCACGCTGGAGCAGCGCCTGGGCGAATCCTTCAAGCTGGTGTCTGACCGGCTGGAGCAGGTGCACAAGGGCCTGGGCGAAATGCAGACCCTGGCGGGCAGCGTGGGCGACCTCAAACGCGTGATGACCAACGTGAAGTCGCGCGGCACCTGGGGCGAAATGCAGCTTGGGGCCATCATCGACAACGTGCTCACGCCCGACCAGTTTGCGCGCAACGTCAAGACCGTGCCGGGCAGCGACGAGCTGGTCGAGTTTGCGATTCGCCTGCCGGGCAAGAACGACGAGCACCCGGTGTGGTTGCCCATCGACTCCAAATACCCCGTGGAGCAATACCAGCGGCTCATGGACGCGCAGGACGCGGCCGACAAGGCCGCCATTTTGTCGGCGGGCAACGCGTTCGAGACCTCGATCCGGCTGGAAGCAAAGAAGATCTTTGCCAAATATGTATCGCCCCCGCACACCACCGACTTTGCCGTGCTGTATTTGCCCACCGAAGGCTTGTTCGCCGAGGTGATGCGCCGCCCCGGCCTGGTCGAGGCGGTGCAGAACGATTGCCGCGTGATGATCACCGGCCCGGCCAACCTGGCCGCCATGCTCAACAGCCTGCAGATGGGCTTCAAGACGCTGGCGATCGAGAAGCACTCGTCCGAGGTATGGAGCCTGCTGGGAATGGTCAAGACCGAGTTCGCCAAGTTTGGCGATGTGGTCGAGGCCACCAAGAAATCCATCGACGCCGCCGCAAAGAAGTTTGACGAGGTGGGCGTGCGCACCCGCGCCATCCAGCGCAAGTTGCGCGATGTGCAGGACCTGCCCGCGCCCGACACCACCGTACCGCTGGCGGGCGCCAGCACGGCGGCATTGCCCGCGCTGGACCCTGAGGACGATCTGCCCTGAGCCAACCCCGGCACGCGGGGTGGCGACCGAAGATCAGAGCTTGTAGAAAGCCTTGATCAGACCCCAGGCTTCCTGCGGGTCGTCGGTGTAGTGAAACAGTTGCAGGTCTTTGGCCGAGATGGTGCCTTCTTCCACCATGGCGTCAAAGTTGATGAGGCGCTTCCAGTAGTCCACGCCAAACAACACGATGGGCACCGGCTTGGCCTTGCGGGTTTGCACCAGCGTGAGCACCTCGAACAGTTCATCAAGGGTGCCAAACCCGCCGGGGAAAGCCACCAGGGCCTTGGCGCGCATCATGAAGTGCATCTTGCGCAGGGCAAAGTAGTGAAACTTGAAGCTCAGCGAGGGCGAGATGAAGCGGTTGCCGCTTTGCTCGTGCGGCAGGCCGATGTTCAGGCCCACGTTCAGCGCGCCCGCCTCGTGGGCGCCCCGGTTGGCGGCCTCCATGATGCCGGGGCCGCCGCCCGTGCAGATGTAGATGCGGTCGGCCGGTCGCTGGCGTTCGCTGTGGTCGGCCACCAAGCCGGCAAACTGGCGGGCAAGGTCGTAGTAGCGCGCGTTGCGCACGGCACGGCGCGCGCGCTGCAGCTGTTCTTCGTCGCCGCTGGCCTCGGCTTCGCTGAGCAGGGCGGCCGCCTCGTCGGGTGCCACAAAGCGGGCGCTGCCATACACCACCACGGTGTTCTCGATGCCTTGCTCGGCCTGGCCCAGGTCGGGCTTTAGCATTTCCAGCTGGAACCGGATGCCGCGCGTTTCACGGCGGAACAAGAACTCGGGGTCGGCAAACGCAAGGCGGTAGGCATCGGCGTGCAGGGGGTTGTCGTTGTTGGCGTGCGCGTGCAGCTCGGCCCAGGCATCGGCCAGGCGGCGTTCGTTGAGTTGGGTGTTGGCTTCCATGGGGATTCCAGACGTCGCGGCGGGGGCCGGACTGAGAGAGTAGGGTTGTGACAGGGGCCAGCCATTGGAGCGGCGGGCCTTGCAGGATTTTAGGGCCAACAGTGCTGTTGCGCTTTACAGACGTGCGTCATAAGCTATTAAAAAGATAGTAACTTATTGCGCTGCAGGTCAAAATGACCGGGAGGCCGGGTGCGCGCCGCGCTGTGGGCTGGCCCACCGGTCAGGGGCGGCTGGCCAGCGCCAGTGCCACCGTCTGCAGGCCCAAGAGGGTCATGAGCAGCGAGCCCCCCAAGTGCAGCCCGGTGGTGCCGGCTGCCAGCAGGTAGCGCTGCTGCTGCAGCATGGTCACCACCTCGGCCGAAAAGCTGGAAAACGTGGTCAGCGCCCCCAGAAACCCCGTGACCAGCGCCAGGCGCCAGGCGGGGTCGATCTGCGGCAGGGCCTGGAAAGCCGCCACGCACACGCCGATGAGGTAGCCGCCGAGCAGATTGGCCGCCAGGGTGCCCCAGGGCAGCAGCGCGCCGGGCCCGCTGAGCCACACGCCCAGGCGCCAGCGGGCCAGGGCGCCGAGGCTGGCGCCGATACAGATGGACAGAACATTCAGCATGGCGCCATTGTCCACATCCGGGGCGCGCGCCCAGGGTTCTTGCTTTGGTGACACGGGCCCATGGCAGACGAAGGCGCGGGTTTGGTATCGTTCCTTTCGTGTCCATCGTGTGCCATTCAGCGCGGTTTTCTTGCGATGGAGGGCCTCACGCCAATGCATCCTGTGCTCTGATGGACCGATCTTTTTTCTCTGGCTGCGCTGCGCGCTCTAATTGATATAAAAAGTGGCTTTTGCGCTTATATGGCAAGCGCTCATAGCTATTCTTACGGTAGCAACTCATGACGATTGAACCTTCTTTCTCACCCCGCTGGCAGTTCTGGGTTGACCGGGGCGGCACCTTCACTGACATCGTGGGGCGCCGGCCCGATGGCGGGCTGGTCACGCACAAATTGCTGTCTGAAAACCCTGGGCAGTACCGCGATGCCGCGGTGGCCGGCATTCGCCACCTGCTGGGTCTGAAGCCCGGCGAAGCCGTGGCGCCCGCGCAGGTGGAGTGCGTGAAGATGGGCACCACCGTGGCCACCAATGCGCTGCTGGAGCGCAAGGGCGAGCCCACGCTGCTCATCACCACCAAAGGCTTTCGCGACGCATTGCGCATTGCCTATCAGAACCGCCCGCGCCTGTTTGACCGGCACATCGTGCTGCCCGAGCTGCTTTACAGCCGCGTGATCGAGGCGCAGGAGCGCGTGGGCGCGCACGGCGAGGTGATCGAGCCGCTGGATGAGGAGCACCTCAAAGAGCGCCTGTGGGCCGCCTACGATGCGGGCCTGCGCAGCGTGGCCATCGTGTTCATGCATGGCTGGCGTTACACCGCCCACGAGCAGGCGGCCGCCCGCCTGGCCGAGCAGGCGGGGTTCACGCAGATCAGCACGTCGCACGCCACCAGCCCCATGATGAAGTTCGTGAGCCGGGGCGACACCACGGTGGTGGATGCTTATCTGTCGCCCATCCTGCGCCGCTATGTGGCGCAGGTCGCGGGCGAGATGCCTGGCGTGCCGCTGTTCTTCATGCAGTCCTCGGGCGGGCTGACGGACGCGCACCACTTTCAGGGCAAGGACGCCATCCTCTCGGGCCCGGCGGGCGGCATTGTGGGCATGGCCCGGACTGCGCAGTTGGCGGGGCACGATCGCGTGATCGGCTTCGACATGGGCGGCACCAGCACCGATGTGAGCCACTATGCGGGCGCATTCGAGCGCGAGTTTGAGACACAGGTGGCTGGCGTGCGCATGCGCGCGCCCATGATGGGCATCCACACGGTGGCGGCCGGTGGCGGCTCGGTGCTGGGCTTTGACGGCGCCCGCTTTCGTGTCGGCCCCGAGAGTGCGGGCGCCCATCCCGGCCCCGCCAGCTACCGCCGGGGCGGCCCGCTGGCCGTGACCGATGCGAACGTGATGGTGGGCAAGATCCAGCCGGCGCATTTTCCGCAGGTGTTTGGCCAGGCGGCCAACGAATCGCTGGATGCTGACGTGGTGCGCGCACAGTTTGGTGCGCTTGCCGTGCAGACCGGGCGAGCGCCTGAGGAAGTGGCCCACGGTTTCATCCAGATCGCCGTGCAGCAGATGGCCAATGCCATCAAGAAGATCAGCGTGGCCCGCGGCTACGACGTGACGTGCTACACCCTGCAGTGCTTTGGCGGCGCGGGCGGCCAGCACGCCTGCCTGGTGGCCGACGCACTGGGCATGGCGCAGGTTTTTGTGCACCCGCTGGCGGGCGTGCTGAGCGCCTATGGCATGGGCCTGGCCGATCAGAACGTGATCCGCGAGCAGACCGTGGAATGCACGCTGGCGCCCGAGGCACTGGCGGGCATCGAAGCCACGCTGGATGCGCTGGCCAGCACGGCGCGCGCCGAGTTGCAGCGCCAGCAGGCGGGCGCTGGCGCGGCGGTGGTGCATCGCCGCGTGCATGTGCGCTACGAGGGCACCGATTCGGCCCTGGTCGTGCCGTTTGGCACCCAGGCCGAGATCACCGTCGCATTCGAGAACGCCTACCGCCAGCGGTTTTCGTTTCTCATGCAGGGCAAGGGTCTGGTGGTGGAGGCCGTGTCGGTCGAGGCCGTGTTGCCCGGCGATGCCCCCATGGAGCCGCGCCACGCAGTGCACCCGCGGCGCGAGGTGCCGCGCCGCAGCACCGTGCGCATGTACACCGTGGGCACCAGCGGTGCCCCCGCCTGGCACGATGCCGCACTGGTGGTGCGCGAAGACCTGCGCCCTGGCGACGTGATCCCCGGCCCGGCCATCATTGCCGAGAAGAATGCCACCACGGTGGTCGAACCCGGCTGGCAGGCGCAGCTGACCGACCTTGACCACCTGCTGCTCAACCGCTGTGCGGCGCGCGCCGTGCATTGCGCGGTGGGCACTACGGCCGACCCCGTGCTGCTGGAGCTCTTCAACAACCTCTTCATGAACATTGCCGAGCAGATGGGGCTGCAGCTGCAAAACACGGCCTACTCGGTCAACATCAAGGAGCGGCTGGACTTCAGCTGCGCACTGTTTGACGCAGCTGGCCACCTCATCGCCAATGCGCCGCACATGCCCGTGCACCTGGGCTCGATGGGCGAGAGCATCAAAACCGTGATCCGCGAGAACCGCGCCACGATGCAGCCCGGCGATGTGTATGTGCTCAACGACCCCTACCACGGCGGCACGCACCTGCCCGACATCACGGTGATCACGCCGGTGTACCTTGCCGACGGCGCGCAGCCCAGCTTTTACGTGGGCAGCCGGGGCCACCACGCCGACGTGGGCGGCATCACGCCGGGCTCGATGCCGCCGTTTTCCACGCGCATCGAGGAAGAGGGCGTGCAGATCCGCAACTTCAAGCTGGTCGAGCGCGGGGTGCTGCGCGAGGCCGAAATGCTGGCCCTGCTCCAAAGCGGTGAATACGCCTCACGCAACCCGCAGCAGAACCTGGCCGACCTGAAAGCGCAGATTGCCGCCAACGAAAAGGGCGTGCAAGAGCTTGGCAAGATGGTGCAGCAGTTCAGCCTGCCCGTGGTGCAGGCCTACATGGGCCATGTGCAGGACAACGCGGAGGAATCGGTGCGCCGCGCCATCACGCGCCTCAAGGACGGCGCATTCACGCTGCCCCTGGACAACGGCGCGCAGATCAGCGTGGCCGTGAAGGTGGATGCGGCCAGCCGCAGCGCCACCATCGACTTCACCGGCACCAGCGCGCAGCAGAGCAACAACTTCAATGCGCCCACGGCGGTGTGTATGGCGGCGGTGCTGTATGTGTTTCGCACGCTGGTTCAGGATGACATCCCGCTGAACGCCGGGTGCCTGAAGCCGATCAACGTCATCATCCCGCCCGGCTCCATGCTCAACCCGCTTCCACCGGCCGCGGTGGTGGCGGGCAATGTGGAAACCTCCACCTGCATCACCAATGCCTTGCTGGGAGCGCTGGGCGTGATGGCGGCCAGCCAGTGCACCATGAACAACTTCACGTTCGGCAACGCCAGCCACCAGTATTACGAAACCATTTCGGGCGGCAGTGGTGCGGGCGGCGTGTTCGACGATGCGGGGGCCCTGGTGGGCGGCTTTGGCGGCACCAGCGTGGTGCAGACCCACATGACCAATTCGCGCCTGACCGACCCGGAGATCCTGGAGTTCCGTTTTCCGGTGCGGCTGGACAGCTTTGCCATTCGTGCCAACTCGGGCGGTGGCGGCCGCTGGGCGGGGGGCAACGGCGGGGTGCGCCGCATCCGCTTTCTTGCGCCAATGACGGCCAGCATCCTCTCCAATGGCCGCCACCGTGGCGCGTTTGGCATGGATGGCGGCAAGCCCGGAGCGCCCGGCGTTAACAAGGTGGTGCGTGCCAATGGCCGCGTGGAGTTGCTCGACCACATCGGTCAGGCCGAAATGCAGCCGGGCGATGTGTTCGAGATCCACACCCCCGGTGGCGGAGGTTTTGGCGCCGTCGCGAGCAAATTATGATGAAATATGCCGCTAGCCCTTGATGGTAAAGCGCTAGCAGCTATAAATTCAGGAGCATTGTGGTGCCGCCTGGCCGCGGCCGCCTGTCACGAATCGCGCTCGATCGAGTCGGTGGTGCGGCTCAGGCTCGGGGGCACATCGTTGCCCGCCCGCCGTGCGCGGAACAAGGCCGCGCGCATGAGGAAAATATTGGTCACGGGCACCGTGATGGCTACGAACAGTGCGATCAGCAGGGCGTGTAGCGCCAGGCCTTGCCCCTGCAGCGAGAAGTAAACGATGGTGCCGTGCATGATGCACCAGCAGCCCATGGTGGCAATGATGGACGGCGCGTGCACGCGCTCGAAATAGGTTTTCAGGCGCAGCAACCCCCACGAGCCCAGCAGCGCAATGGTTGCACCTGTCAGCACCATCGCCGCGATGGTGATTTCGGCCCACAGTGGCAGCGCGGCATCGGTCATTCGATCACCTCGCCGCGCAGCAAAAACTTGGCCATGGCCGTCGTGCCGACAAAACTGAACAACGCAATCAGCAGCGCGCCCTCGAAATAGGTGCTGCTGCCGTAGTGAATGCCCAGCACCAGCGCCAGCAGCATGCCATTGAGGTACATGCAGTCCAGCGCCAGCACACGGTCTTGCGCCGAGGGGCCCTTGAGCAGCCGCACCAGCGCAAGCACCATCGCCAGCACCAGCATGCTCAGGGCAATGGGCAGGGCCCAGGAAAGGATGGGGTAGGTCATTCAAAAATCTCCATCAGCGGGCGCTCGTAACGCTGCTTGACGTGGTCGATCAGGGTTTGCGGATCGTCCACCTCCAGCGCGTGCAGCATGAGCATGGAGCGGTCCAGCGACAGCTCGGCCCAGGCGGTGCCGGGTGTGATGCAGACGATCATGGCCAGCACGGCCAGCGCATTGGGGTCGCGCAGTTCCAGGGGGATGTGCACAAAGGCCGCAGCATGGCGTGGCCGCCTGGGAGCCAGCAGCAGGCGCGCCACGGCCAGGTTGGACGCCACGGTGTCGGCCACCACCGTCAGACCCAGCCGCAGCACCGTGCCGGGGCGGCGAATGCGCACCGGCAGGGGCCGCAGCCCGCGCGTGAGCAGGGGCACCAGCCACGCCACCACCAGTGCCAGCAGCAAATTGCCGGGGCTGAGCGACTGGTTCAGCAACAGCCACAGCACGAACAGCGCGGCCGACAGCAATGGCGCGGGCAGCAGGCGTTTCATGGGGCCTCCTTGGGCGGATGGGCATTGCCCGGCGTGGTCGGGCCGGGGATGGGTTGTGCCTGCATCACGGCGCGGATGTAGGTTCCTGGCGAATGCAGCGCATCGGCCGTGGCCTGCGTGAACTGCATCAGGGGGCCCGCCATCACGGTCAGCGCGACGCACAGGGCCAGCAGCACGGCGATGGGCAGCCCCTCCAGCACACGCAGCTGGGGTGCCACGCGAACGTGGGTGGACCAGAAATGGCGAATGCCGACCCGCGTGAGGGCAATCAGTGCCAGCAGACCGGTGGCAATCATCAGCACAAACAGCGTCCAGCCCGGCGCGCCCGGCTGGGTGCCGGCCGAAGCGGTCAGGCCCAGCGGGTTGAGCAGGGCGCTGAGCATGGCGAACTTGCCCACAAACCCCGACAGCGGTGGCAGACCGGTAATGACCAGCGTGCAGACGATAAAGGCCAAGCCCAGCAGGGCGGCAGCGGCGGGGATGACACGGCCAATCAGCACCTCTTCGTCTTCGTCGAGGTTCAGTCCCTCGGTGGGAACGAGCTCGGCGTTGAGAAAGGGCGCGTTGTCGCTTTTCTCGAACGGGGCGTAGCTGGCGCCGTCGTTGCGCCAGCGGTCGATCAGGTCAGCCGTCAGGAAAAGGGCGCTGACGGCCAGCGTGGAACTGGGCAGGTAATACAGCAGCCCGGCCGTGAGCAGGTTCTGGCCAAATCCCGCCGCGGCCAGCAGGGTGCCTGACGACAGGATGGCGGCAAACCCGGCCAGATGCGTGAGGCGCTGCGAGCCCAGCATCCCCACGGCGCCAAACGCCATGGTGACCATGCCGCCACCAATCAGCCACAGGCTGCCAAACAGTGCGGAGGCGCCGGCTTCGCTGCTGAACAGCAGGGTCCACAGCCGCAAAATCGTGTAGACACCCACCTTGGTCATCAGCGCAAACAGCGCGCCCACGGGCGCCGTGGCGGCACTGTAGGCTGGCACGAGCCAGAAGTTGAGCGGCCACACCGCCGCCTTGATGAGAAAGGCCGTCGCCAGGATGGCGGCGGCGGCGTGCAGCAGGCCACGGTCGGCGGGGGCCACCAGTGGAATGATCTGCGCCAGATCGGCCATGTTCAGCGTGCCGGTGATGCCGTACAGCATCGACACGCCCACCAGAAACAGCGAGGACGCCGCCAGATTGATGGCGATGTAGTGCAATCCCGCTTGCACGCGCTGCCGACCCGATCCATGCAGCAGCAGGCCATAGGAGGCCGCCAGCATGATCTCGAAGAACACAAACAGGTTGAACAGGTCGGCCGTGAGAAAAGCGCCCGCCAGGCCCATGAGCTGGAACTGGAACAGCGGGTGGTAGTGCACACCAGCACGGTGCCAGCGGGCCCCCGCAAACACGATGGAGGCAAGGGCGACCACGCTGGTCAGCACCAGCATCATGGCCGAGAGGCGGTCCAGGGCCAGCACGATGCCGAACGGCGCCTGCCAGTTGGCCGCCAGGTACACACCCATGCTGCTGGTGGCGCCGGGCTGGTTGGCCCACAGCAGCAGCGCCAGCGAAACCAGCAGCCCGAGCGCCGTGGAAAGCACATTGACGACGAGCTTAAGGAGCCGCTGTTCCTCGCGCATCAGCAGCATGAGCGCACCGGTGAGCAGTGGCAGGGCAATGGGGGCGAGCATCAGGTGCGGCATCAGCGCCGAGGCGCCTTGCTCCACCAGTGTGATCAGGCCCTGGCTCATCGGAGCGCCCCGGTGCACAGGGCTGCCGCCAGGGCATGGCGCGGCGCGGGCGGGCAGTGCGAAAGGTGGGGCAGGGTGGTGCTCATGGCATTTCCTGCACATCACGCGCGCTGTGGCCGTCCACGTGGTCGGTGCCCGACATGCCGCGTGAGGCCAGCAGCACCACCAGGAACAGGGCCGTCATGGCAAACCCGATCACGATGGCGGTGAGCACGAGCGCCTGGGGCATGGGGTCGGCATAGTGCGCCAGATCGTGCGGCAGGCCGGGCTGGAGCACCGGCTCCTTGTCGATCGCCAGGCCCAGGCGCCCCATGCTGAAGATGAACAGATTGACGGCATACGACAGCAGCGACAAGCCCATGATGACCTGGAAGGTGCGCGGGCGCAGCAGCAGCCACACGCCCGAGCCCGTGAGTACGCCAATGGCAATGACCAGAACGATTTCCATCAGCGGTTGACCTCCGGTGGGGGTGGGTGGGCGCCATCCTCTTGCTCCGCCTCTTCTGCCAGGCGGGCGTGGTAGCGGTGGCCGCGCACCGATTGGTGGGCAATGGCCGTCAGGATCAGCATGGTGGACCCCACCACCAGCGTGAACACGCCGATGTCAAAAAACATGGCACTGGCGATGTGGATGTCGCCCAGCAGCGGCAGGCTCAGGTGAAAGGTGTGGCTCGTGAGAAACGGGTAGCCCACCACGATCGCCCCGAGCCCTGTGGACAGGGCGAAGAGCAGCCCGGTGCCGATCCAGCGCCGCGGGAGTAACGGCATGTGGGCCTCTACCCAGTGCGTGCCCGAAATGATGTATTGCAGCAGCAGCGCCACCGAAAGCACCAGGCCCGCCACAAACCCCCCACCGGGCTGGTTGTGCCCGCGCATGAACAGGTAAAACGACACCACGGCTGCAAAGGGCAGCAAAAGCCGCACCAGCACCGCGGGCACCATCAGATAGCCCACGGCGGTGTCGGTGGCGTGGCGTGGGTTGAGCAGGTCGGTCTGCAGATCGGCGGGCATGAAGCGCTGCTGTTCGGGCAGGTCCATGGTTTCGCGCGCGGGGCGAAAGCGCCGCAGCAGTGCATACACCGTGAGGGCCACCACGCCCAGCACCACGATTTCGCCAAAGGTGTCAAAACCACGGAAATCCACCAGCATCACATTGACCACGTTGGTGCCACCGCCCTGGCTGAGTGCGTTTTCCAGGAAGAACGTGGATGTGCTGTCGGGAAAAGGGCGGCTCATCATGGCAAAGGCCAGCCAAGCCATGCCGCCCCCTGCCGCCAGCGCCAGCGCCATGTCGCGCTGGCGGCGCCACCGGGTGGTGGCCTGCTCGGCGGAGGTGGCAACGCGCAGGGTTTCATCGCGTTTGGGCAGCCAACGCAGGCCCAGCAAAATGAGCACCGTGGTCACGATCTCGACCACCAGCTGAGTCAGCGCCAGGTCGGGTGCCGAAAACCACAAAAACGTGATGCTGGTGCAAAGCCCTGCTCCGCCCGCCAGTGTGAGCGCTGCCAGGCGGTGGTATTTGGCCTGCCAAGCGGCTGCCACGGCGCATACCATGCCCACGCCCCAGAGCAGCACGAACGCGGGCGATAGCGGCAACATGCTTCGTTGGCCCAGTTGCATGCCCTGGCTCCACAGGGGCAGGGCGCCAGCAACCAGCGCTGCGCCAACCAGCCACAGCATCTGCCATTGCAGGCGCTGGGTAGACAGCATGCGCCGCCCATGGCGCCCCATCTGCGTAATGAAAGCCAGCGAACCATCAAACAGGCGCCGCCCCCGGATGTGGCGCATGAGGGGTGGCGCATCCACCCGGCCGGCAGCGCGCAGCGCCCGCAACGCCGTATACATTGCGATCCCACCCCCCAGAGCCAGCAGGCTCATCACAAAGGGGGTGTTGAAGCCATGCCACACGGCCAAGCTGAAGGCTGGAAGCTCTCCGCCCACCACAGGCCTTGCGGCGGCATCCAAGAATCGGCCCACCGACCAGGCAGGCAGCATGCCCACCACCAGGCACACCAGCACCAGCAACTCCACCGGCACGCGCATCCAGTGCGGCGGTTCGTGCGGTGTGCGCGGCAGGTCGGTGGCTGGTGGGCCAAAGAACACATCGACCGTGAAGCGCAGCGAATACGCCACGCTGAACATGCCCGCCAGGGTGGCGGCAATTGGCAGCATGAAGGCCACCAGCGGTGTGGCATCCAGGAACACCGTCTCGGTGAAGAACATCTCCTTGGACAGGAAGCCATTGAGCAGCGGCACCCCCGCCATCGCTGCACTGGCCACCATGGCCAGCGTGGCGGTGACCGGCATCATGGATCGCAGGCCCGACAGACGCCGGATGTCACGCGTGCCGCTTTCATGGTCCACAATGCCGGCGGCCATGAACAGCGACGCCTTGAAGGTGGCGTGGTTCATGATGTGAAAGACCGCCGCCACGGCGGCCAGCGGGCTGTTCAGGCCAAGCAGCAGGGTGATGAGGCCCAGGTGCGAAATGGTCGAGTAGGCGAGCAGCCCCTTCAGGTCGTTGTGGAACATTGCCGCATAGCCACCCACCAGCAGCGTGGCCAGGCCGGTCCCGCCCACCAGCCAGAACCACGGCTCGGTGCCACCCATCACGGGCCACATGCGGGCCAGCAAAAAAACACCGGCCTTGACCATGGTGGCCGAATGCAGATACGCCGACACAGGCGTGGGCGCGGCCATGGCATGTGGCAACCAGAAATGGAACGGAAACTGCGCGCTCTTGGTGAAAGCGCCCAGCAGCAGCAATACAAGGGCCGTGATGTACAGCGGGTGATCGCGCACCTGCTGGCCGGCAGCAAGCACATGATCGAGGTCGTAGCTGCCCACGATGTGGCCGATGACCAGCATGCCGCCCAGCAGGCACAGGCCTCCCGTCCCGGTCACGGTGAGCGCCATGCGCGCGCCGCGCCGCGCATCGCGCCGGTGGTGCCAGTAGCCGATCAGCAAGAACGAAAACAGGCTGGTCAGTTCCCAGAAAAATGCCAGCTGGATGATGTTGCCCGCCAGCACCACTCCCGCCATCGCACCCATGAAGGCCAGAAAAAACGAGAAGAAACGCGGCACCGGATCGGCGGGCGACATGTAGTAGCGCGCATACAGCACCACCAGCGTGCCAATGCCCAGCACCAGCATGCAGAACATCCACGCAAAGCCATCCATGCGGATGACCAGGTTCAGGCCCAGTGCGGGCAGCCATTCAATTTCCTGGCGCAGCACGCCGCCGTCGGCAATCTGGGGAAAGTAAAGCGCGGTCTGTACGGTGCAGAACAGCGCAATCAGTCCCGCCACGGTCGATTCAGTGTTGCGGGCATTCGCGGGCAGAACCGCCGCCAGAAAGCTTCCGATGAAGGGGAGAAGAATGAGGGTGATCAGGGGCATGCGCCGACAATTTTACGGAACGACCAGCAGTCATCCCTGAAAAGACCATGTGGGCCTGGGCTTTTGCCCGCCGTACGGTGCCCCACGGAAAACCCGCCACAGCGGGCCCGGCGTATGCGTGGGGTGCTTATTTTTTGGGAGCGCTGGCGGCCGCTGCGGCAGGGGCAGGAGCAGGTGCAGAGGTGGGTGCTGGGGCGGGCGCCTTGAAAGTCCGGCCGTTTACCCTCATGCCTTCGGCAGAAAACTTTCCGGCGCTGGTCTCGCCCACGCCGCGCACCCGCTGGATGAAATCGTCCCAGTCCTTGAATGCACCGTGTTTGCGTTCTTCGATGATTTTTCCGGAGAGGCCGGGCCCGATGCCTTTGATGCCGTCCAGTTCTGCGGCCGTGGCCTTGTTCACATCGACCGCTGCAAACGAGGCAGCGGCATACAGCATGGCAATGATGGTCAGTATTTTTTTCAGCACGGAGGAACTCCTGGTGGTTGATGCGACGCGATGAAATCGCCCAAGCATCATAGCGAGGCAACTGCGGCTTTACGGGCGGCCTGCCGGCACCTGCGGTTCAGATCATGAACCCTCTGCGCTCTCAGAGTTCTTCCACCCGGCGGGCGGGGTAGCTGTCCCAGGTCTGGCAGCCCGGGCATTGCCAGAAATGCTGGCGTGCTTCGAAGCCGCAGGCGGCGCAGCGGTAGCGCGTGAGCGGCTTGACGGCGTGGTCCAGCGCCCGCTGGATCTGCGGATGGAACTCTTCGTGCTCGAGTTTTTCTTCTGCCAGCCACTTGGCTGCTGCCACCAGGGATTGCTCTTTGTCCAGATGCCGGACATACCATTGCCGTGCCGTGGCCGCATCGGTGGGGTTCAGTGCCTGCAAGGCCACGATGCCCTCCAGCACATCCAGCGATGGCGCCTGGGCGTAATGCGCTTGCAGCAACGCCTGCATCTCCGGCGCCTGGCCTGCGGCGATGGCGGTTTCCAGCATCAGGGGGGTGGCCAGGGGTACTGCGGCAGGGGCCTGCCGGCTGAGCGCCTGGAGTGTGCCCAGGGCGGCACCACTTTCGCCCATCAAGTGCTGCAGCCGGGCAAGGTCGATGCGGGCGCGGGCCGCCTCGGGCGCGGTGGCCACCGCCTGGTTCAGCAAGGCCAGCGCGCCGGGGCGGTCGTTGTTGGCGATGCAGGTTTGCGCCTGCTCGCACAGGTAGTGCGCCTGCCGGGTGCTGAAATCACCTTGATGTGCATCGTGCATCTTGCGGGCAATGCCTGCGGCAAGGGGCCAGTCGCGCGAGCGCTCGTAAATGGCCAGCAAGGCAAGGCGGGCCTGGCCCTCAAACGGTGTGCCTTCCAGCTGGCTCAGGGCTGCTTCGGCCCGGTCCAGCAGCCCCGCTTTCAGAAAATCGAGCGCCAGGGCATATTGGGCACGCTCCTGGTCCGCACGGGACAGGTCGCCGCGCGACAAAAGGTGCTCGTGCACCCGCACCGCACGGTCGTATTCGCCCCGCCGACGAAACAGGTTGCCCAGCGCAAAGTGCAGTTCGGATGTGTCGGGATCGTTCTGTACCGCTTCAATAAAGGCATCGATGGCCTGGTCCTGCTGCTCGTTGAGCAGAAAGTTCAGCCCCTTGAAATAGGCCTTGGGAGCACGGCGGTTTTCCGCACGCAGCTGGCGCAGGTCAAAGCGGGAGGCGAGCCAGCCCAGCACAAAGGCCAGGGGCAGGCCCAGCAAAATCCAGCTGATATCAAATTCCATGGGGTGGCAGCAATTCGGCAGACGATGAGGCAGCCGCTGGAGCGGGCGCGGTGGGCGCGGGCGACAGCTTGGTTGAACTATCGGCGCGGCGCGCTGCCCGGCGGTGCTTCCACCAGCGGGGCACCATGCCCAGTACGCCCACCACCAGGCCGGCAGAAAACGCGGTCAACACCACCAGCACCAAAGGCGCCCGCCACTGCGTGCCAAAGAAAAAATGCACGGTGGCGTCTTGCTGGTTGTTCAGTGCGAACGCAAACAGCGTAAAAAAAATGGCTGCCTTGAGCAGCCACAGGAGGTATTTCATGGAGCTCCCCGGTGGTGGGGAGATTCTAAGAGCTTGGCAGTACGGCCCAGCCGTAGCAGCGCTGTGCGCGGTTCATTCATGGATCTGCATGATTTATGCCGACAGCCCTTATGTATAAAGCGCTAATAGCTATTGAACTAATAGCAACCGGTCTTCAAAGACTTGTTTCCAGCTCGGCGGTTCGCTGGTCTACCGCCTCGCGAAGTGCCTTGCCCGGTTTGAAATGCGGCACGCGCTTTTCCGGAATGGCCACGGCTTCGCCGCTGCGCGGGTTGCGGCCCATGCGTGGCGGGCGATGGTTGACCGAGAAACTGCCAAAGCCCCGGATCTCGATGCGGTGCCCATGCACCAGGGCATCGCCCACCGCGTCCAGTATGGTCTTGACGGCGAATTCGGCATCGCGGTGCGTGAGCTGACCAAAGCGGGCGGCCAGTTCTTCGACGAGGTCGGAGCGGGTCATGGAGTCTTGGGGCATGGCAGGAGAATCAAAGGCTGAAAGAGAAGCGGGCGCACAAGGCGCCCGCTGTCTGACCGTCTAGGGAGCCTCTGCACGAGTCATCGCGTCGTGTGCATCTGCGGACTCGGGCGGTCTGCGTTGTCGCAAATGCTCGCAATAGCCAGGCTATTGCTGCGCTTTGCGCCTAGCAGGCCACCGCGATCCGCAGCGCACACTTGCCGCTCGATTCGAGCAGATGCTCCCGGGTCAGTGCTTTACTTTTCCGAGTTGTCCAGCTTGGCGCGCAGCAGGGCGCCCAGGCTGGTCGTGCCGGCGCTTTCGCGGCTCGACTGCTGGCTCAGGTTGGCCATGGCGCCTTGTTCGTCGGCCATGTCCTTTTGCTTGATCGACAGCTGGATGTTGCGGGTCTTGCGATCCACATTGACCACCACAGCGGTGACTTCGTCGCCTTCCTTGAGCACGTTGCGGGCATCTTCCACGCGGTCGCGGGAGATTTCCGAAGCGCGCAGGTAGCCCACGATGTCTTCGCCGAGGTCGATTTCAGCGCCACGGGCGTCCACGGTCTTGACCTTGCCGGTCACCGTCTGGCCCTTGTCGTTCACGGTCACAAACGTGGTGAACGGGTCGCCATCCAACTGCTTGATGCCCAGGGAGATGCGCTCGCGGTCCACGTCCACGGCCAGCACGATGGCTTCGACTTCCTGGCCCTTCTTGTAGTTACGCACGGCGGCTTCGCCGGTTTCGTTCCACGACAGGTCGGACAGGTGCACCAGGCCGTCGATGCCGGCAGCCAGACCCACGAACACGCCGAAGTCGGTGATCGACTTGATAGGACCCTTGACGCGGTCGCCGCGCTTCGTGTCCTGTGCGAATTCTTGCCATGGGTTGGCCTTGCACTGCTTCATGCCCAGGCTGATGCGGCGCTTGTCTTCGTCGATTTCCAGAACCATGACTTCGACTTCGTCGCCCAGCGAAACCAGCTTGGCGGGAGCGATGTTCTTGTTGGTCCAGTCCATTTCAGACACGTGCACCAGGCCTTCGATGCCGGGTTCGAGTTCGACGAACGCGCCGTAGTCGGCAATGTTCGTGATCTTGCCGAACAGACGGGTCGATTGTGGGTAGCGGCGGTTCACGCCCATCCATGGGTCGTCGCCCATCTGCTTCAGACCCAGCGAGACACGGTTCTTTTCGGTGTCGAACTTCAGGATCTTGGCGGTGATTTCCTGGCCAGCAGTCACCACTTCGGATGGGTGACGCACGCGGCGCCATGCCATGTCGGTGATGTGCAGCAGGCCGTCGATGCCGCCCAGGTCCACGAACGCACCGTATTCGGTGATGTTCTTGACCACGCCTTGAACGATGGAGCCTTCCTTGAGGGTTTCCATCAGCTTGGCGCGCTCTTCGCCCATGGAGGCTTCCACCACAGCGCGGCGGCTCAGCACCACGTTGTTGCGCTTGCGGTCCAGCTTGATGACCTTGAATTCCATGGTCTTGTTTTCGTACGGCGTCAGATCCTTGATCGGACGGGTATCGATCAGCGAACCAGGCAGGAATGCGCGGATGCCGTTGACCAGGACAGTCAGACCGCCCTTGACCTTGCCGCTGGTGGTGCCAGTGACGAATTCGCCGGATTCGAGGGCCTTTTCCAGGCTCATCCACGAAGCCAGACGCTTTGCGGTGTCGCGCGACAGGATGGTGTCGCCGTAGCCGTTTTCGATGGAGCCAATGGCCACCGACACGAAGTCACCCACTTGGACTTCGACTTCGCCCTTGTCGTTCTTGAACTCTTCCAGCGGCACGTAGGCTTCGGACTTGAGGCCGGCGTTGACCACGACGAAGTTGTGCTCGACGCGCACAACTTCAGCGGTGATGACTTCGCCTGGGCGCATTTCCGTGCGCTGCAAGGATTCTTCAAAAAGGGCGGCAAAAGATTCGGACATGTGTTTCCTTGCCACAAACAGGATTCCAGTAGCACCATTGCTACTGTTTTTATAGCTGCTTGCGGTGGTTTTTTGCGGTAAAACCGCGGGTTAGGTTATCGATCCAGGCAACCTGTGCGCTGGCGCGCGAGAGGGGTCGCATGGGCCTGTTGCAAGGCCTTGCGGTCTTGCCTGCGGGGCCCCTTTTTTAGGAAGGCCCCACACGTTTCAGCGCTGCGCAGTCACTGCGAAAGGCTGGCGCTCTTGCCACCATGACAACACCTGGTTGACGGCTTCATCAATCGTCAAGGTGGAGTTGTCCAGGACCAGAGCATCTTGCGCAGGCTTGAGGGGTGCGACGCTGCGGGAGCTATCCCGGGCATCACGCGCCTCCAGATCTGCGCGAAGGTCGTCGATATTAGCCGAAAAACCCTTTGAAATCAACTGTTTATGGCGGCGTTCTGCGCGGCAGGAAGCACTGGCCGTCAAAAACACCTTCAAAGGAGCGTCCGGGAAGATCACGGTGCCCATGTCCCGGCCATCGGCCACCAGGCCCGGCAGGCGCTGAAAGCCGTGCTGCAGGTCGACCAGTGCGGCGCGCACGGCAGGCAAGGCGGACACGCGCGAGGCGTTCATTCCGGCTTCTTCGGTGCGTATGGCGTCGGTCACGTCGTCGGCCCCCAGCAGCACGCGGCCTGCCTCAAACCGCACGGGGAGGCTGCGTGCCAGCGTGGCAATGGGCGCTTCGTGGGCGGCATCAATGCCCAGTCCCGCCCGCAGCGCAGCCAGCGCGGTGATGCGATACATGGCACCGGAGTCCAGGAATTCGTAGCCCAGGCGCTTGGCCACGGCCTCGGCCACCGTGCCCTTGCCGGAGGCCGTTGGGCCATCGATGGTGATCACGGGAACATGGCGGGGCAGGGCGTGGGCCACCGAGAACAGGGCCTCGAAGTAGTCCGGAAACGTTTTGGCCACGCATTTGGGATCTTCGATGCGCACCGGCAGGCCGGCCGGGTTGAAGGCTGCCAGTGAGAAGCACATGGCCACACGGTGGTCGTCGTAGGTGTGGATGCTGGCGGCTTTCCAGTCCTTGACCAACGCCGGGGGCGTCACTCGAATGGAGTCAGGTCCCTCTTCAACCGTGGCACCGAGCTTGCGCAACTCGGTGGCCATAGCGGCGATGCGGTCGGTTTCCTTCACGCGCCAGCTGGCGATGTTGCGCAGCGTGGTGGTGCCTTCAGCATAGAGCGCCATTACGGCGAGTGTCATCGCGGCATCCGGGATGTGGTTGCAGTCCAGATCGATGGCCTTGAGGGGCCATGCGCCGCGTTCGATCTGCAGCCAATTGGGGCCGCCCGTGATCACGGCTCCCATGGCCCGGGCTGCATCGACAAAGCGGATGTCGCCCTGGATCGAATCCAGGCCTACCCCCTGAATCCTTATGCCATTTTGGCCGCTGGTGCTTGATGCGATTGCGCCAAGCGCTATGAAATAGCTAGCGGATGATGCGTCCGCTTCGACATGGATGTCGCCGGGAGACTGGTAGCGGCTGCCTGCAGCAATGGTGAACCGCTGCCAGTTCTGGTGCTCGACCACGATGCCAAAGCGCGCCAGCAGCTGCAGGGTGATGGCGATGTAGGGCTTGGAAATCAGCTCCCCCACCACGTCGATCGCGATGCTGTGCGTGCCAGCCGCCAGCGGCAGCGCCATGAGCAGGGCGGTAAGGAACTGGCTCGATACGTCGCCGCGCACGCGGATGGGCGAGGCAAGCGCCAACGCAGGCACGCCGTCCGCATGGGCGATGCGCAGTGGCGGATAGCCATCGTTGCCCAGGTAGTCAATATGGCAGCCCAGCTGACGCAGTGCATCGACAAGATCGCCAATCGGGCGCTCGTGCATGCGCGGCACCCCGGACAGCTCGAACTCGCCGCCCAGCAGCGCCAGCGCTGCCGTGAGAGGGCGCATGGCCGTGCCGGCATTGCCCATGAAAAGCTGAGCGGGCGATTGGGGCGATCGGTCACCCAGACCCGTGATGCGCACGGTGCTGCCTGCTTCTTCGACCGTGCAACCGATCTGACGCAGCGCATCAAGCATCACGCGCGTGTCGTCGGAGGCCAGCAGGTCGTGCACGGTGGTGGTGCCACGGCTTAGCGCAGCCAGCAGCAGCACGCGGTTGGAGATGCTTTTGGAGCCGGGAAGGTGCACGCAGCCCCCGGCAGTGTCGAGCGGGGGCAGATCGAGAAAGGCGGTGCTGAACATCTATCGGTTTCTGGACGTGCGCTGTGCGCCCATGCGCCAGTGGGCGCGGGTTTCGCTGGCCAGGGTGAGCATGTCTTCCAGTCGCTGTGCATCGCCTTTTTCCATGGCCTGCTCAAAGGTGTGCAGGGCCTGCTGGAACAGGCGCGACTGGGCCAGCAACTCTTCACGGTTGGACAGCAAAATGTCGCGCCACATCTTGGGGTCGCCCGCAGCGATGCGGGTGAAGTCGCGAAACCCCGGACCTGCCAGCGACAAAAAATCATCGCCGTTTGATTGCCCGGTGATGCTGTTCATCATGGCAAACGCCAACAGATGCGGCAGGTGACTGATGGCCGCAAAGGCCGCATCGTGGGACTCGGGGGACATGCTGGTCACCCGGCAACCCAGCGCGGTCCAGACTTCTTCGGCTTTCTGCAACTGCGCTGTGAGGGTTCGCTCGATAGGGGTGAGGATGACCTGACGGCCACTGTAAAGCTCGGCGTCGGCGTGTTCCACACCGGAAACCTCGCGCCCTGTAATAGGGTGGGCCGGCACGAACGAGCCCAGCTGGTCGCGCAGCGAGCGCCGGGCCGCCTGCACCACGTCGGCCTTGGTGGAACCCACGTCCATGATCAGCATTTGCGGAGTGACAAGGTGCTTGATGGCCTTGAGAGTGGCCTCCGTGGCGGCGACTGGCACGGCCAGCAGCACAATGTCGGCCCCTGCCACGGCCAGCAAGGCCGATGGCGCCTCGACGTCAATCACGCCCAGCTGGCGGGCGCGGTCGGTGGTGGAGGGCGATTTGCTGTAGCCCACCACCCGTTTGACGAGGCCTGCCTTTTTCATTGCCAGAGCGAAAGAGCCTCCCATGAGGCCGCAGCCGATCAGTCCGAGTTGTTCAAACATGGCGGCCTCTCATGCTGAAACGGGGTAGGTTCCCAGAACCTTGTAGAACGCGCACAGACTGCGCAGCTCTTCCAGAGCCCGCGCCACATGGGGGTGTGCGGGATGCCCGTCGAGGTCGATGTAGAAGTAATACTCCCACTGGCCGGTGCGCGCGGGGCGCGACTCAAAGCGTGTCATGGAGACACCATGGGTCTTGAGCGGCACGAGCAAGTCATGCACGGCGCCGGGCCGGTTGGGAACCGACACGATCAGGCTGGTGCAGTCCTTGCCGGAAGGCGGCGGAGTCTGCAGCGTGTCGGGCAGGCAGATGATGGCGAAGCGCGTGCGGTTGTAGGCGTCGTCCTGTATGGCGTGGGCGACGATGTGCAGGCCAAACTGCTGGGCCGCGCGCTCGCTGGACAAGGCGGCCCACGCGGGGTTGGTGGTGGCCAGGCGCGCGCCCTCGGCATTGCTGGAAACCGGGCGTCGCTCGGCATGCGGCAGGTGCTTGGACAGCCAGGCCTGGCACTGTGCCAGCGCTTGCGGATGGGCCAGCACCACGTCGATCCCGTCGAGCGAATTGCTCGTGCGCAGCAGGTTGTGGCGCACCAGCAAGCTCACCTCGCCGACCACATGGGTGGGCGTGTGCAGGAACATGTCGAGCGAGCGCGTGACCACGCCTTCGGTGGAGTTTTCGACACCCACCACGCCATATTGGGCGCTGCCGGCGGCAGTGGCATGAAAAACTTCATCGAAGTTGGCGCAATACATCAGGTCTGCGGCGCCGCCAAAGAACTCGATGGCCGCCTGTTCGCAGAACGTGCCTTCCGGGCCCAGCACGGCCACGCGTTGCGGCGATTCAAGCGCCAGGCAGGCGGACATGATTTCGCGCCAGATGGCCGCCACGTGGGCGCCCTTGAGCGGCCCGGGGTTGGCGGTCTGTATCTTCTCGATCACCTGCGCCACGCGATCGGGGCGGAAGAAGGGCGTGCCTTCGCGTTTTTTGATTTCGCCCACCCGCTCTGCCACCAGCGCGCGCTGGTTCAGCAGCGTGAGCAGTTGCTGGTCGATGTTGTCGATCTGCACGCGCAGGCTGGCGAGTTCGGGTGAGGCTTGCGGATTGTTCATGAATGACTGAGGCGTTCGCGGGGCGTGCGCCTGAACGGGTGTTCAGGCGGTTTTTTGTTCAAATTCTCGCATGTAGTCCACCAGCGCCTGCACGCCTGCCAGCGGCATCGCGTTGTAGATGCTGGCGCGCATGCCGCCGACCGACTTGTGCCCCTTGAGCTGCAGCAATCCGCGCTCCTTGGCGCCTGCCAGGAAGGCATCGTTGCGGCTTTCGTCCCGCAGGAAGAAGGGCACGTTCATGCGCGAGCGGCAGTTGGCCGCCACCTTGTTCACGTAGAACTGCGACTGGTCAATGGTGTCGTAGAGCAGGCGAGCCTTGGCGATGTTGCGCTGCTCCATTGCCGCCACACCGCTGTGGCTGCCTTCGCGCTGGCGCTTGAGCCACTGGAAGGTCAACCCCGCCACGTAGATGCCCCAGGTCGGGGGCGTGTTGTACATCGACTGGTTGTCGGCCACGGTTTTGTAGTCGAACGCGCTGGGGCACGAGGGCAGTGCGTGGCCCAGCAGGTCTTCGCGCACGACCACCAGCGTAAGGCCTGCGGGTCCCAGGTTCTTCTGGGCGCCGCCGAAGGCCAGACCCACGCGCGACCAGTCCACGGGGCGTGAGGCCACATGGGACGAAAAATCGATCACCAGTGGGGCATCGCTGCCCAGCGCCTTCAGATCGGGCAACTGGTGGAATTCGATGCCATTGATGGTTTCATTGCTGCAGATGTGCAAATAGCTCGCTCCGCGGCTGATTTTCCATGCAGCCGGATCGGGCAGGGTCGTGAAACCAGCATCTTCCCCCGATGCGATCACGTTCACTTCAGACGCGTATTTGCGCGCTTCCTTTTGCGACTTCTGGCTCCAGCTGCCGGTCACCACAAAATCGACGGCCCCAGCGCGCGACAGATTCATTGGCACGATGGCGTTTTCAGCCAGGCCGCCGCCTTGCATGAACAAAATCTTGAAATTGGCAGGCACCGCCAGCAGTTCGCGCAGGTCGGCTTCGGCCTGTTCGTAGATGGACAAAAACTCCTTGCCGCGATGGCTCATCTCCATCACGCCCATCCCGCTACCGTTCCAGTCCAGCATTTCGGCTGCAGCTTGTTCGAGGACTTCGTTGGGAATGGCGGCAGGGCCTGCCGAGAAGTTGTACGGGCGTGTCATTAAATATAGGTCAGAATGGCTGCTAGTGCTTACCAGTTAAGCGCTAACAGCTATTGTTTTTGTAGCATTCAATGTGCGACGAATCGTGCGCTGCTGAAATCAAGCGTCTGGCGAATCTGGAGCTTCGGGCGCAGCGGTGGCGCCACCGTCCGCGCCAGCGTCTCCATCAGTTTCGGCATCGGCCATGTTCGCGTCGTTTTCGACAATGCGCTGCAGGCCGCTGAGCTGGGAGCCCTCGTCCAGCGCAATCAGCGTCACGCCCTGCGTGGCACGGCCGAGTTCACGGATTTCGGACACGCGGGTGCGCACCAGCACGCCCTTGTCGGTGATCAGCATGATCTCGTCGTCGGCATGCACCAGCGTGGCGGCCACGACCTTGCCGTTGCGCTCGCTTTGCTGGATGGCAATCATCCCCTTGGTGCCACGGCCGTGGCGGGTGTATTCGGTGATGCTGGTGCGCTTGCCGTAGCCGTTGATGGTGGCCGTGAGCACACTTTGGGTTTCGTCTTCGGCCACCAGCATGGCGATCACGCTCTGGCCGTCTTCGAGCATCATGCCGCGCACGCCACGCGCCTGGCGGCCCAGCGGGCGCACGTCGTTTTCGTCGAAACGTACGGCCTTGCCACCGTCGGAAAACAGCATCACGTCGTGCTGGCCATCGGTGAGCGCAGCGCCGATCAGGTAGTCGCCGTCATCCAGGTTGACGGCAATGATGCCGCCCTTGCGCGGGTTGCTGAATTCGTCCAGCGCGGTCTTCTTCACGGTGCCCATGCTGGTGGCCATGAACACGTAGCGGTCGGCCGGGAAGGTGCGCATGTCGCCAGTGAGCGGCAGCACCACGTTGATTTTTTCACCGTCTTGCAGCGGGAACATGTTGACGATGGGGCGGCCACGCGATCCGCGCGAGCCGGCGGGCACTTCCCACACCTTGAGCCAATACAGGCGGCCCCGGTTGGAGAAGCACAGGATGTAGTCGTGCGTGTTCGCGATGAAGAGCTGGTCGATCCAGTCGTCTTCCTTCGTGGCTGTGGCCTGCTTGCCGCGCCCGCCGCGCTTCTGCGCGCGGTATTCGCTCAAGGGCTGGCTCTTGATGTAGCCGGTGTGGCTGAGCGTGACCACCATGTCGGTGGGGGTGATCAGGTCTTCGGTGGAGAGGTCCTGCGCGCTGTATTCCACCACGCTGCGGCGGGCGCCCAGCTTGTGCTGGCCGAATTCCTGCTTGATGGCGGTGAGTTCGTCGCCAATGATGACCGATACGCGCTCGGGTTTGGCCAAGATGTCGAGCAGGTCTTCGATGACCGCCATGACTTCCTTGTACTCGGCCACGATCTTGTCCTGCTCCAGACCGGTCAGGCGCTGCAGGCGCATTTGCAAAATTTCCTGGGCCTGCGTGTCCGACAGGCGGTACAGGCCGTCCTGGCCCATGCCGAATTCCTTTTCCAGGCCCTCGGGGCGGTAGTCATCGGCGTTGATCATCCCCCCATCGGCGCGGGTGCGCGTGAGCATTTCGCGCACCAGCTTGCTGTCCCACGAGCGTGTCATCAACTCCGCCTTGGCAACGGGCGGCGTGGGCGATTCGCGGATGATGCGGATGAAGTCGTCAATGTTCCCCAGGGCAATGGCCAAGCCTTCAAGCACATGGCCACGATCGCGCGCCTTGCGCAGTTCAAACACGGTGCGGCGGGTGACCACTTCGCGGCGGTGCTGCAGGAAGACGCTGATCAAATCCTTGAGATTGCAAAGACGCGGCTGGCCGTCGATCAGCGCCACCATGTTCATTCCGAAGGTGTCCTGAAGCTGCGTCTGCTTGTACAGGTTGTTGAGCACCACCTCGGGCACTTCGCCGCGCTTGAGTTCGATCACCAGGCGCATGCCGGACTTGTCCGACTCGTCCTGGATGTGGCTGATGCCTTCGATCTTTTTCTCATGCACCAGCTCGGCCATGCGCTCTTGTAGCGTCTTTTTGTTGACCTGGTAGGGCAGTTCGTCAACGATGATGGACTGGCGCTGGCCGCGGTCGATGTCCTCGAAGTGGCAGCGTGCACGCATCACCACCTTGCCGCGACCGGTGCGATAGCCGTCCTTCACGCCATTGATGCCGTAAATGATGCCCGCAGTGGGGAAATCGGGCGCGGGAATGATCTCCATCAACTCGTCGATGGTGGTTTCGGGGTTGCGCAGCATGTGCAGGCAGCCATCCACCACCTCGTTGATGTTGTGCGGCGGAATATTGGTGGCCATGCCGACGGCAATACCTGCCGAGCCATTGACCAGCAGATTGGGCAGTTTGCTGGGCAGTACCAGCGGCTCTTTTTCGCTGCCGTCGTAGTTGGGGCCGAAATCGACGGTTTCCTTGTCGATATCGCCCAGCATTTCGTGCGCGATTTTCGCCAGGCGAATTTCGGTATATCGCATGGCTGCAGCGCTGTCACCATCCACCGATCCGAAGTTGCCTTGGCCATCTACCAGCATGTGGCGCAGCGAGAAATCCTGGGCCATGCGAACGATGGTGTCATACACCGCAGAGTCGCCGTGCGGGTGGTATTTACCAATCACGTCGCCCACGATACGGGCCGACTTTTTGTAGGGTCGATTCCAGTCGTTGTTGAGCTCGTGCATGGCAAAGAGCACGCGCCGGTGTACGGGTTTGAGGCCATCCCGTGCATCGGGCAAAGCTCGCCCCACGATAACGCTCATTGCGTAGTCGAGATAACTGCGCCGCATTTCCTCTTCGAGGCTGATCGGCAGGGTTTCTTTGGCAAACTGGGTCATTGGGAGGCGGCGGTGACGGCAAAGGAAAGCCATTTTAGGGGCAAGAGCGTGTAGCGCCTTAGCAACATATCGTGGCAATTGGGCTTTTGTCCTACGGAACCTAATGCACAGCCCCCGCACTTGCCCTGTTACGTATGGCACAATCGATTGAACGTTTTTGGTGATGGTCACCGATGACGTCCTGATTCGCAGCGCGGCTGCGGCTTTTTCCCCAAGAGGAGAACCATGAAGAAACTGAACAAAGTGGCGATGTTGTTTGCCTCCGCAGCGCTCGCAACCGCCGCTGGCGCACAAACCGTTGACAACTGGAAGAATGGCTCCGGCGAGCTGGTCTGGAAAAACGGCACCAATGAGTACTGCTGGCGCGATGCCTTCTGGACGCCCGCAACGGCTGCTCCAGGATGCGACGGTGCGTTGGTTGCTGCTCCTGCTGCTGCTCCTGTCGCTGCTGCACCCGCAGCTGCTGCACCTGCTGCCAAGCCTGCTCCAGCACCCGCCGTGGCCACCAAGGTGACCTACGCTGCTGACGCATTCTTTGACTTCGACAAGTCCGTGCTGAAGCCCGAAGGTAAGGCCAAGCTGGATGACCTGGCCTCCAAGGTCAAGGACATCAACCTGGAAGTCATCATTGCCGTGGGTCACACCGACTCCGTCGGTTCTGACGCCTACAACCAGAAGCTGTCCGTGCGTCGTTCCGAAGCAGTGAAGGCCTATCTGGTCTCCAAGGGCATCGAAAAGAACCGCGTGTATACCGAAGGCAAGGGTGAAAAGCAGCCTGTGGCTGACAACAAGACCAAGGAAGGTCGCGCCAAGAACCGCCGCGTCGAAATCGAAGTGGTTGGTACCCGCGCTACCAAGTAATCTTCGGATTGCTCAGAAAAAGGCCCCGAGATCGGGGCCTTTTTTTACGTCTGTCCGTTCGTTCTCCGTAGCTTGATGGAAAATGGTGATCATGAGTGAAACTGTGAATGCTGATCCCGCCGAATTGGCTAAATTTTCTGAACTAGCCCATCGATGGTGGGACACTGACAGCGAATTTCGTCCGCTGCACCAGATCAATCCGCTTCGACTCGGCTGGATTGATGGCTTTGCAGGCCTGTCTTCCAAGGTGGTGCTCGATGTGGGTTGTGGCGGAGGCATTCTGTCAGATTCCATGGCACGCAAGGGGGCCAATGTCACCGGCATTGATCTCTCCACAAAAGCACTGCGCGTAGCCCGGCTGCATGCTTTGGAGGCGCAAACTTCCAACCTCCAGTTCCGGGAAGTGAGTGTTGAAGCCTTGGCAGCAGAACAGCCGGCCAGTTTCGATGTTGTGACATGCATGGAAATGCTTGAGCATGTGCCAGACCCCGCGTCCGTCGTTAAGGCTTGCGCGCAGCTGGTTAAACCGGGGGGATGGGTCTTTTTTTCTACCATCAACCGTAACCCGAAGGCATTTGCGCTGGCCATCGTGGGGGCTGAGTACATTTTGAACATGCTGCCACGCGGTACGCATGAATACGCCAAACTGATTCGTCCAAGTGAACTTGCTGCCAGTTGCCGCGCAGCTGGTTTGGACGTCACGCACACCTGCGGCCTGGAGCACAATCCGCTCACGCGTCGCTATTGGCTGGGTGATGACACTAGTGTCAACTACATGTTTGCCACACGCCGTGGTGTTTGAAGCGCTGTATGTTTTCTGACGTTCGTGCCGTATTGTTTGACTTGGATGGCACCTTGATCGACAGCGCACCTGACCTCGGTGCTGCCGCAGACAAAATGCGCACCGACCGGGGTATGCCCTCGTTGCCAGCAGAGCGTTATCGCCCAATGGCTGGTGCTGGGGCGAGGGGCATGCTGGGCGAGGCTTTTGGCATGACGCCCGAGCACCCAGACTACGAAGCATTGCGTGAAGAGTTTTTCGTCAATTACGAAACTCGAATGACCCATCTGACCACTGTTTTTGATGGCGTCGGTCATCTGATTGAGCAGTTGCTTCAGCGGCAACTGATGTGGGGCGTGGTCACCAACAAATCGGCCCGTTTTACGGAGCCGCTCACGTTTGCCATGCCGCTGTTTGCTACTGCTGGGGCGGTTGTGAGTGGAGATTCAACACCTCACGCCAAGCCGCATCCTGCTCCGCTCCTGGAAGCTGCATCGCGTCTGGGATTGAATCCTGACCGCTGTATTTATGTGGGCGACGATCACCGAGATATCGTCGCGGGGCTTGCTGCCGGAATGGGAACCGTAGCGGCGACGTATGGATATCTGGGGGATAGGGCTGATCCCCTGCAATGGGGCGCCCACGCGGTAATTAATTCACCGCTTGACCTCTTGCAATTGCTTGAGAAGGCCTAAAATACGCTTTGTAGGGGCTGTCCTGGTTTCGACGTGGGTTCGGAATCGGTGTGGTGCATGTCGAGCTTGAGTCACGCTCGTAAATCTCGATTTAAAAAACTAACTGCAAACGACGAACGTTTCGCACTCGCTGCTTAATTGCCAGTGAGCCTTGCAACAGTTGGCCGATGGGCTGGGCAAGGGGGTTCTGAGCAATCAGCGCCTCCCGGCTGCAAGGATAATTACATGGGCTGGCTCTGATCCGGGTACCTTGGGTTGGGGTGAGAAAATAGGGTGCTGGCGGCCGGTGTAGCGTGCGACTGCGCGACAAAGGTGGCGAGACTTAAATCAGACCGCTAAACATGTAGATCTGCCCGATGAAGGCTTGCGGACGCGGGTTCAATTCCCGCCAGCTCCACCATAATGTGAAATCTCAACCCTTATCCGGTTGGGATTTTTTTGCCTGTTTCCCCTGTGTTGGCGCGGTTTCACGCGTTGGCCTCTTGAGGACGCTCCGCAGAAACCAAGTTCAGTGTTCGCTGATCACCCCGCAGCCGTCTCCGCAATAAGCACATCGGCCGGGATGCCCAGGCTCTTGTGCAGTCTGCGGATCATGGCCAGCGTCAGCGGGCGCTTGCGACTCAGGACTTCGTAGACGCGGTTACTCTTGCCAATGATCGGCTCAAGATCTTTGACGGACAGACCGCTCTGATCCATCCGAAATTTGATGGCCTCCACCGGATCTGGCGCCGTGATGGGGACATGCTTGGCCTCGTAGGCTTGCACCAGCGTGGCCAGGATGTCCAGGCGATCCCCTTCCGGCGTGCCCAGATCAGGGTCGGACTCCATCAAGGCAGAAATCTCTTTGAGCGTGGCCTTGTAGTCTGCTTCGGTGTGGATAGGGCGGATGTCCATGTTTTTCTCCGTGGCCGGTCAGGCCATTTCAACGGTTTCTGCGTCCACTGCGTCGTATTCTTTGTGGGTGCCGACAAACTTCACGTAGACGATCTGCAACTTGTACGCAATGGCCACGATCAGCCGGTAGTCATTGCCTTTGATGTTGAAGACCACGCGACGGTTCTTCAGCACGCTGGCGCTGCGG
>NZ_NCFM01000023.1:0-43159 GCF_002281195.1 Acidovorax sp. 35-64-16
TCAGCCTCGCGATTGAGCGACGGAATCGCATTAAAGGTTTTGACTAAATAACCTTAGGGCTTATGAGTCAAAACTGGCCTTATCCCGGCTTGCCCTCGTATCGGGCGCAGTAGACATTGCCAAATCACTGGGTGTTTCGGATGCCGTGGTGGGCCTCACCATCGTGGCCATTGGCACCTCGGCGCCCGAGTTGGCCACCACCATCATGGGAACGCTGAAAAACGAGCGGGACATTGCCATTGGCAACCTCATCGGCAGCAGCACCTACAACATCCTGTTCATTCTTGGAGCCACATGTCTGGCGAGTCCCGCCGGAGTGCCGGTAGACGCATCGCTGCGCTACATTGACCTTCCGCTGGCCGCACTGGTGGCGCTGGTGTGTGTGCCGGTGTTCGCGACCGACCGCCTCATTTCTCGCAAGGAGGGGGCCTTCTTTGTGGCAGCCTATGCGGTGTATCTGGGCACGCTGATTTTCTGGCGCGCATGAACACCCCCGAGCAGCCCAGCAGTGGAAGAGAAACCTGCACATCGGGCGCTGCAGGCTCCTTTGCGGTGCCGGGCTGTACCTGCCCGTCCAAGAGAATGAAACGCCCCAGCCCTCGTTTGCCCGTTGGAGAATCACCATGGCCACCTTGAACCGGCTTGTCGCCGCCACCGATCTTTCTGCCCCCGCGCGCCACGCGGTCGAGCGTGCCGCCAGCGTGTCACAGGCAACCGGGGCGCAGCTCGATCTGGTGCACGTTGCCACGCCCGCGCCCATAGAAAGGCTGCGGCGCCTGGCCGGGCAGATTCCGTCGGATCTGGAAAAACGCATGCTGGATGCCCCGCACAACGCCATGCAAGAGCTGGCCACGGCAGTGGCGCGGCGCCATGGCGTTACGGCGCAGGTGCATGTGGCCAGTGGCTCGTTGCTTGCTGAGTTGCGCCAGCACACCGAAACGATCAACGCCGACCTGGTGGTGCTGGGCGCGCGGGGCGCCAGTTTCATGCGGCACATGCTGCTGGGCTCCACGGCCGACCGCATGGTGAGCAGGGCCACGCGCCCCATGCTGGTGGTCAAACAGGCGCCGCACGAGCCCTACAAGACGGTGCTGGTGCCTGTGGATTTTTCTGCGGCATCCCTGCGCTCCATACGCCTCGCGCAGGCGGTTGCGCCGGGCGCAGCGCTCATCTTGCTGCATGCCTTTGACGTGCCTTTTGAGGGAATGATGGAATTCGCCGGTGTGCAAACCGATCAAATCCAGCAGTACCGCGCCAACGCGCACCAGGAAGCACGGCAAAACATGGAGGCGCTGTGCCTGCAGGCAGGCCTGAACCCGGCATTGACCCCGGCGCTGGTGATGCACGGGGACCCGTCACTCGTGCTGGTTCAGCAAGAGCAGGAGTTCGATTGCGACCTGATCGTCATGGGCAAGCAAGGGGAAAGCTCCGTGGAAGACATGCTTTTGGGCAGCGTCACGCGCTATGCCCTGGCCCAGTCGCAGTGCGACGTGCTGATTTCGGTGTGAACGCCGCGCACAGCCACCGCACGACATTCGGCTGACTGCGCACTGTGGCTGAGAGCAGTTGTGGTTATGGGTTGCCGGATGGAGAATGTGCCCCAGACACCAAGGCGCCCACCGGCAGCGCCTGGGGCAAGCCCCCCATCTCCGTGAATGCCGGACGCTCCCCCTCAACCCACTTCAGGAGTCTTCGCCATGTCCTTTCACACCGTTTTCGTGTCGGCCGCCGTGGTGGCCTCGCTGGCCGGCTGCGCCGGGTATTCGTCAGGCCCCAGCGCCACGGCCAAACTGGAACCCACGCGCGGCAACACCGCAGCGGGCACGGTGACCTTTGTGCAGTGGGGCGAGGTGGTGAAGGTGTCGGGCTCCATCAGTGGCCTCAAGCCGGGCGCCGAGCATGGTTTTCATGTGCATGAAAAAGGCGATTGCTCCAGCGGCGACGGCCTGAGTGCCGGCGGCCACTTCAACCCGGGTGGCAAGCCGCATGGCCACCATGGCATGGGCGAGCACCACACGGGCGACCTGCCCAGCCTCAAGGCCGACGCCAGTGGCGTGGCTGCAATCCACTTTGAATCGCGCACGATCCGCGTGGGCAGCAGCGCCAACGACATCGTGGGCAAGGGCCTGATCGTGCACCGCGACCCCGACGACTTCAAGACCCAGCCCACCGGCAATGCGGGCCCGCGCCTGGCCTGCGCCGTCATCACGGCCAAGTAACGGGCGGCGACGGGTTGCAACGTTTTGCGTTAGCCACGTTACCCGCGCGCCGCCAGCCTCTGCGCGGCGCGCTCCAGGTCCTGCACGGTGTCCACATCGGTCACCGTGCCTGCATCATCCACATCCACCCACCGCACCCTGCCCTGCTGCGCCTGCTGGCGCACCACGCTGGCGGCGCCCTGCTCGCCGGTCAGGGCCAGTAGCCCTGGTTGGCATTCGGCTGTAAAGCCCACGGGGTGGCCGCGCTCGCCTTGGTACAAAGGCACGGCCACGGCACAGTCCGCCAGGGCGGCAGCGATGGAGCGCAGGGTTTCGGGCAACACCAGCGGCAGGTCGCCCGGCAGCACCAGCCAGCCAGGCGCGCCCGCCGTGGCGCGCACCGCCGCCGCTATCGAATCGCCCATGCCCGGGTGCCCTGCATCCTCCAGATGCCAGGGCAAGCCGCTGGCGCGCACGGCGGCCAGCGTGTGCTCCAGCACTGTTTTGTCGCCCAAGGCGGCGCGCAGCTTGTGCACCATGCCGCCCGATGCCGCAAAGCGCTCGCCCCGGCCCGAGGCCAGCACCAGCACCACGGGCTGTGCGGACGCTTTTGCGCGGTCTTTTGCTGCCATCACGCCAGCTTGAACGGCAGCTCGCGCGGCGTCTTGCCCGTGATCTGGGCAATGGCGTTGGCAAATGCCGGTGCCAGCGGCGGCAGGCCGGGCTCGCCCATGCCCTTGGGTGGGTCGGCGCTGGGCACGATGTGCACGGTCACCTGGGGCATGTCGGTGATGCGTGGCACGGCAAAGTCGCCAAAGTTGCTTTGCTCCACCACGCCGTCTTTGAGCGTGATGGCGGCGCCCGGCAGGCACATCGACAAGCCCATCAGTGCCGAGCCCTCCACCTGGGCCTCCACGCTTTTCGGGTTGATGGCCAGGTTGCAGTGCACGCCCGCCGTCACGCGGTGCAGCTTGGGCGTGCCGTCTTTAACCGATGCCTCGACCACATAGGCCACCACCGATTCAAACGACTCATGCACCGCCACGCCCCAGGCGCGGCCGGGTGCCAGCTGCTTTTTGCCGTAGCCCGACTGCGCCACGGCCAGCTGCAGCGCGGCCTTGTGGCGCGGGTGCTTGTCGCCCATCAGGGCCATGCGGTAGGCCACGGGGTCTTGCTGTGTGGCGCGGGCCACCTCGTCGATGAGGGTTTCCATGACGTAGGCCGTGTGGGTAGAGCCCACGCTGCGCCACCACAACACGGGCACGTTGACCTCGGGGTGGTGCACCGAGAGTTTCATGGGCACGTTGTAGGGCTCTTTCATGCCCTCGATGGCCGTGGCGTCGATGCCGTTCTTGACCATGAACGCCTCGAACGGCGAGCCTTTGATGATGGACTGGCCCACGATGGTGTGGTCCCACGCCAGGATGCGGCCCTTTGCGTCAAACCCGATCTCGGCGCGGTGCACATGCATGGGGCGGTAGTAGCCGCCCTTGATGTCGTCCTCGCGGCTCCAGAGCGTGCGCACCGGCGCGCTGATGCCCGCCGTGCGCACGGCCTTGGCCACGCCGCAGGCCTCGACCACGTAGTCGCTGCTGGGGATGGCACGGCGGCCAAAGCCGCCACCGGCCATCTGCGTGTGCACTTGGATGTTCTGCGGCGGCAGGCCCAGTGTTTTGGCGGCGGCCATCGCATCCAGGCCCGGCATCTGCGTGCCCATCCACAGTTCCGCCTTGTCGCCATCGAGTTGGATGGTGCAGTTGAGCGGCTCCATCGGTGCGTGCGCAAGGTACGGAAAAACGAACTCGGCGCTGATCTTGTGGCCAGCGCCCGCCAGTGGCGCCATGTCGGCCTGCATGGCCACCAGGCCCGGCTTGGTGGCCAGTTCGCGGTATTGGGCCAGCAGCGCCGTGCTGTCGGGCTTGCCCACGTCGCTGGTGTCCCATTCCACCTTGAGCGCATCGCGCCCCAGTTTGGCGGGCCAGTAGCCGTCGGCTACCACCGCCACGCCCTCCCCGCCCCGGTCGGTGGGCACGCGCAGCACGGCTTTCACGCCCTTGATGGCTTTGGCGGCGCTGTCGTCCAGCGACTTCACCTTGCCGCCAAACACGGGCGGGCGCGCCACCACGGCCGTCAGCATGCCGGGCAGGCGTACGTCAATGCCGTAATCCTGTTGGCCGCTCGATTTGGCCTGGGCATCCAGCCGCCCGGTGGGCTTGCCGATCAGGCGGAACTGCTTGGGGTCCTTCAGGGCAACCTTTTCGGGCACGGCCTGCTTCATGGCGGCTTCGGCCAGCGCGCCGTAGCCCAGCTTTTTGCCGCCGGGGCCCACCACAAAACCATTGCTGGTGCGCAGTGCCGACGCATCCACGCCCCACTGCGCTGCAGCGGCCGCCACCAGCATGGCGCGGGTGCGCGCGCCCAGTTCGCGGTATTGGGTGTACGAGTTCTTGATGGAGTTGGAGCCGCCCGTGAGGTGCATGCCCATCAGCGGGTCGGCATAGGCCGCGCTGGCATCGCCGTGCACGCTGCGTACCTTGCTCCAGTCGGCGTCCAGCTCTTCGGCCAGGATCATGGGCAGGCCGGTCTGCACGCCCTGGCCAAATTCCAGCCGGTTGATGGTGACAGTGACGGTGCCGTCGGCGTCAATGCGCACAAAGGCCGAGGGCTGCTCAAACGGTTTGAGGCCTGCGGGCGCCGTGGCCGACCCCGCGCCCTGCGCAGCGGCCACCAGCGGAAACGCGCCCAGCGCAAAGCCCGAAGCCGCCGATACCTTGAGGAAGGTGCGGCGCGCCACGCCTTCCATTGGATCATTAACTCCTGAATTGATAGCTGCTTGCGCTTTACCCATAAGCGCTTGAAGGTGTTTTGGGATAAAACGGTGTGCCTGGCCCTGCAGGGCGTCGGTGTCGAAGTGCATGGTGATCTCCTTCAAGCCAGAGTTTTGGCCGCGTCATGAATGGCGGCACGAATGCGCACATAGGTGCCGCAGCGGCACACATTGCCCGCCATGGCAGCGTCAATGTCGGCGTCGCTGGGCTTTTTTGTGCCTTTCAGCAATGCGGTGGCGCTCATGATCTGGCCGCTTTGGCAATAGCCGCATTGCGCTACGTCGTGCTTGACCCAGGCGGCCTGCACGGCCCGGCCCACCCTGTCCTGGCCCACGGCCTCGATGGTGGTGATTTTTTGCCCGGCCGCTGCCGAAATGGGCGTGGTGCACGAGCGCACGGGCACGCCATCCAGAAGCACCGTGCAGGCCCCGCACAAGGCCTGGCCGCAGCCAAACTTGGTGCCGGTCATGCCCAGCGTGTCGCGCAGGGCCCAGAGGATGGGGGTGGATTCATCGGCATCCACAGCCGTTTCTTTGCCATTGATGTGGAGGGTGGGCATCGTGGTTTCTCCGTGGGAAAGGTGTAGTTGTATGGCCGATCAGCAAACAGATGGGGGCAGCGTCAGCGACGCCATCGGTCACGAAGGGGTTGAAGTGTGATGGATGGCATTTTTAAAAGAATATTAATTCGGTTAATAAACGTATCTATGGCAGATAAGCGCACCCTTGTCTGCTCAGGCCTTCAAGGCATCCCAGCACAGCCCAAAAGCCATCTGGTGCACGGCCTCTTCGTCGGGCAGCACCTTGGTGCGGATCAGGTTGCCCGTCTCGCGCACCGAGCCCACCAGGCTGGCCGTGAGCAGCGGTATCGGCACGGCCTTCAAAATCTCCTGCTGCTGGCCCTCTTCCATCAACGCAAAAAAACCGGCCATCAGGCGGGTTGAGAATTCGCGGTTGCCCTCGGTAAACCAGGGTGAGTTGTAGTACTGCTCCTGGAAAACCACCTCGGCATACTGGTCCAGCCGGTGCCGCAGCAGGTTGCCCCAGGCACGGCGCACCCGCGCCCGGTAAGGCAGGCCGGGCACCACGCCCTCCATGATGCGGGCGGCAGTCACCGTCTTGGCGTCCTGATAGAGCTGGCTGATGAGCTCGTCCTTGGATGGGTAATACACATACAGCGTGCTGGTGGCAATGCCCGCAGCGCGGGCAATGTCGGCCATGGTCAGGCCGCTCAGGCCCGTCTGGGCCACCAACTCGAAGGTGGCCTGCGCGATGGCGCGCTGCTTTTCGTCGTCTTTGGGTTTCATTGCCGCGCCAATATAAGCGAATATTAATTCGACCACAACAGGGGCGACCCGGGATATCAAAAAGCGGTAGCCGGCTCAGGAATCGCGGCGTGCACAATCGTGCCCATGACCTCCTCCATCGCCGACCTTCGCAAGAGCTACGAGCGCGCCGAACTCAACGAAGACGCCTCACACGCCGCCCCCCTGCAGCAGTTTGACCAGTGGCTGAAAGAAGCCATTGCCTCGGAAGTGCCCGAGCCCAACGCCATGACCGTGGCCACCGTGGGCAGCGACATGCGCCCCAGCACGCGCGTGGTGCTGATCAAGGGATTTGACGAGCGCGGCATCGTCTGGTTTACCAATTACGACAGCCGCAAGGGCCGCCAGATTGCCGGCAACCCCTATGTGGCGCTGCAGTTCCACTGGGTGGAGCTGGAGCGTGTGGTGCGCATCGAGGGCCTTGTGGAAAAGGTCAGTGACGAAGAAAGCGACGAATACTTTGCCAGCCGCCCGCTCGATTCGCGCATCGGCGCCTGGGCCAGCCCGCAAAGCCAGGTGATCTCGGGCCGGGGCGTGCTGGTGGCCAACGCCGCCAAGTTTGGTGCGCAGTTCATGCTGATGCCGCCGCGCCCGCCGCACTGGGGCGGCTACCGCCTCAAGCCCGACCAGTGGGAGTTCTGGCAGGGGCGCAAGAGCCGCTTGCACGACCGCCTGCGCTATCGCCAGGACGGCGACGCCTGGGTGCGCGAGCGCTTGGCGCCCTGAGCGCCTGGCACCGGCCCCGAACCCCGGCGCCGCATTGCGCGCCGGGCTGGCCCGGCGGCCGACGGCCGCCAGCGCCATGCGCCCCTACAAACCTGCCACGGCCAGAATCACCGCCGGCACCGTGACCAGCGCCAGCGCCGTGGAAACCGCAATGCTGGCGGTGACTTCTTCTTGTGCCACCTCGTAGCGCTGGGTAAACAAAAACACATTGGCGCCCACCGGCAGCGCCGCCGCCACAATCATCACGGCCAGCGGCATGCCCGACAGTCCCAGCGACCACCCCAGCGCGGCCAGCACGAGGGGGTGCACCACACATTTGACCAGCGCGATGCGCAGCGCCGCCCCAAACTGGTGGCCCACCTTGGTGAAGGCCAGCGTGACCCCCACCAGCAGCAGGGCAATAGGCCCCAGCGCCTGGCCCAGCAACTGCAGCGGCTTGCCCACCACTTCGGGCAGCACCAGCCCGGTTTGTGCAAACAACAGGCCCGCAATGATGGGCAGCGGCACCGGGTGCACGATGCCGTTGCGCACGGCCTGCAACACGGTGCGCCACATGGGCTGCTGCGTGCCGCCGCCGTCGCCGTCTTTGGCCGCGTGTTCGCGCGCGGCGGCAAGCTCAAAAACTACTGTGGCGCCGGTCAGCAAGATAAGGGCGTGCACCGAGATCAGCGTGAACAGCGTGACCAGCCCGGCCTCGCCAAACGCCAAACCCACCAGCGGCACGCCGATCATGATGGTGTTGCTGAAGGTGTTGGCCAGGCCGCGCGCGGCCGCCAGGGTGCTAAAGCCCTGCACCCCCAGCGTGGCGGCAAAAATCAGACCGGCGGCGGCGAAATAGATGGCCACGGGGCCAAAGTCGAGGTCTTGCACATGCACCGTGCTCATGGTGCGAAACAGCAGCGCGGGCGTGAGCACCATGAACACCAGGTTGGACAAATCCTTGACCGAGGTGGCCCGGATCCAGCCGCGCCGCCCCGCAAAAAAACCCAGCGCAATGAACAAAATGACCGGAATCAGGGACGCAAAAACGGGAGAGTTCACGGTGTGGCGGGCGCGGTGCGCTGAAAACGACGGGTTGAGTCCGGCACCCTGCGTGTGCCGTAACTATTATTTTGATAGCTGTTAGCGCTTATCCATCAAGCGCCACAGGCCATTTTGACTCAAAATTCACAACCATGCGGCCAACACGGCGCCGCCCACACCGCAGGCCAGCACCACCGCCCAGGGCGGCGCGCGCCAGAACACCAGCGCCACAAAGGCGGTCAGCGCCAGGCCAAAATCAGCGCCGCCGCGGATGGCGCTGGTCCACACCGGGTTGTAAAGTGCCGCCAGCAGCAGCCCCACCACCGCCGCATTCACGCCCGCCAGCGCCGCCTGGGCGTGCGGGTTGCGTCGCAGTGGCTCCCAAAACGGCAAGGCACCGGCCACCAGCAAAAATGACGGCACAAAAATCGCCACCAGGCACACCACCGCCCCCAGCCAGCCGCCCGGCCAGACCTGCATGGACGCACCCAGAAACGCCGCAAACGTGAACAGCGGCCCCGGCACCGCCTGCGTGGCGCCATAGCCCGCCAAAAACGCATCGGCCGACACCCAGCCCGGCCCCACCACCTCGGCCTGCAGCAGCGGCAGCACCACATGGCCGCCGCCAAACACCAGTGCGCCCACGCGGTAAAACGCATCCACCATGGCCAGCAGCGAACCGGGCCACAGGCGCACGGCCAGCGGCAGCAGCACCAGCAAGGCGGCAAACACCACCAGCAGCGCAGCCCCGGTGCGGCGGCGCAGTGGCAACAGCAGGGCGTCTGGCGCGTCGTTGGGTGTTTCGGGCGTGGCCGCCCTGCCCCGCCCAAACAGCCACCAACCGGCCCCGCCCGCTGCCAGCATCACGCCCACCTGGCCCCACACGCCGGGCACCAGCAGCACGGCGCAACACGCCAGCGCCATCAGCGTGACCTTGGCACGCCCCACGCACAGGCTGCGCGCCATGCCCCACACCGCCTGCGCCACCACGGCCACCGCCACCACCTTGAGCCCGTGGATCGCGCCCGTCGGCAACACCGCATACCCGCCCGCCAGGCCCAGCCCCAACAAAGCCAGCACCAGCGCCGAAGGCAGCGTGAACCCCAGCCAGGCCGCCAGCGCCCCCGGCATGCCCGCCCGCATCAACCCCAGCGCCATACCCACCTGGCTGCTGGCCGGGCCGGGCAGAAACTGGCACAGCGCCACCAGATCGGCATAGCTGCGCTCGGTCAGCCACTGGCGGCGCTGCACGAATTCATCGCGAAAGTAGCCCAGGTGCGCCACCGGGCCGCCAAACGAGGAGAGGCCCAGGCGCAGAAAGATCCAGAACACCTGCCATGCACAGGTGTGAACCGAGGGCGTTGCGGCCGTTGTCGATGGGTGTTGAGGCATGGGCATCAAAAAGAACGGTGAGCGCCGCTCCCAGCACAGGCGCGCCCATCCCGCCCTGGTCGGCATACACAACGGCCGTGGCCACCAGCGAGGTTCACTTCAGCACGCCATTGCGGCATGCACCGGGCCGTCGCGTTCAAGCCGCCACCTGAACCGTCTCGATCCGGTTTCTGCCGTTTTTCTTGGCCGCATAGAGCTGCTGGTCCACTGCCTCGATGAAGCTGGAGGGTTTCATGTGGGCGCCTGGCGTGACGGTGCCAACGCCAATGCTGACGGTGACGCGCTGATCCAGCGGTGATTGCGCGTGGGTGATGGCTTGCTTTTGAATCAGCCGCTGGCAGCGTTCGGCAACTTTCAGTGCCACCGAGGCATCCGCTTGCGGCAACAGCACAACAAACTCTTCGCCACCAAAGCGCGCAACCACGTCGCGCGGGCCATCCAGCGCCAGGCTCAGCGTTTGCGCAATCTCGATCAGGGCTTTGTCGCCCCGCACATGCCCGTAAAGATCGTTGTACTGCTTGAAAAAATCGATATCGAACAACAGGAGGGACAGCGGCTGCCCGTTGCTGCGTGCGCTTTCCCATTCCACTTCGAGGCTGACATCAAACCGGCGCCGGTTGGCGATGTTTGTCAGTCCGTCCTTGAACGAAAGAGCCTCCAGCTCTTTTTGCAGAGCGAGCAACTTCTCTTCGGTCTTTTTACGCTCGCTGATGTCGAACATGAAACCAATCAGCGCCTCGGGTTCGCCGTTGTCCTTGCGCACCACATGCACCACATCACGCAGCCACACATAGCCGTTGTCCTTGGTCAGTGCCCGGTAGTCCGCTTCATGATCGATCCCGGCCTGGGATTGCGCTACGCAGAAATTCACTACGTATTCGCGGTCCTCGGGGTGCATGCGCGTCGCCCAGTCTTCCACGGTCATCCAGCTTTCGGGGCTCCAGCCCAGCAGCGCTTCGATCTGGGGGCCGATATAGGCAAACTTCTTGGTGTCCCAATCAATCTTCCACGGAATGGCCTTGGTCGATTCCAGAAGGGTTCTGTAAACCGCGTCGTCTTTGCTGAGGTCGCTCACGTCGGACATGTTCAATCCCTCCCTGGTCAATAAGGCTGAAATTATTGCTTACATTTTGTCGGACATCATAGGTGCGTCTGCTCCTGTCGACTTCAGGGGTTCAAAGGACTGGCCCCCAGCCACAAGCCACTGCGCAAGCCCTCGGGCCGCTGCGGCGACCACACCTGTGCGCTGGAATCCCAGGTTTCCTGCTGCACATTGAGCCCGGCATACACGCCATAGCCATGCCCCGCGCGGATGTCTTCACCCGCACACAGGCTTTCGCCGGCCTTGATGGCGCCCTGGGTGTGAATGCACTCGCCGGCCTTGATGCCCCAGCCCGCCTCCAGGTGCGCCACGCCGGTAATGGCACCGCCCACCACAATGCCCTGTCCGGCCCGCAGGCTATCGGCCCCCGTCAGGTGGCCGCCCACACGCAGGCCCTTGCCGCACTCCACCAGGCCGTCGACGATAAGGTCTTGCCCCACAAAGGCGCCGCCTTTCAGCGACAACTTGCCGTGGCACACCACATCCCATGCGCCGCGCAGGTCGCCTAAGCAGGTGATGTCGCCTTGCACCTCTACGCCCCAGTCTGCGCGCACGTCGCCGCCCGCCTGCAGCGTGCCCTGGCTGATGATGCTGCCCGCCACGCGAATGTCCTCGCCCGCCACAATGGCGCTGCCCGCGCGCAGCCCGCCGCCAGCGCGGATCGACCGCCCGGCCTGAATCACCGTAGCCACGTCAATCGAGCCGCGCACCTCCACCGTGCCGGCAAACACAATGGCCTCGGCCTCCAGCGCATCCACCTCCAGCACGGCGTTGGTTGGGCCAAACTGGCCCAGCAGCCAGCAGGCGTCCTCCACCCGCCCCGCGTTGACCAGCGTGTCCAGCGCCTCCTGATAATCGGTGCCGTCTTCCACATGGCGGCTGAACCACCGAAATCCGTCTGCGCACGGGCTTTTTGCCCGCAAAAACTTCTTGGTGAATTCCATGGCCATCACTCCGTGCGCAGCGCGGCGGCTGCTACCAAAAGTTGGGCGGGATTAGCGGTAATGGCGGGTGTGGCAAGCAACGCGCCGGTGGGCGTGGCGCCACCGGCAAGGTTTGGGGGGTACATGACGCATCTCCTGAAGGAGCGGCGCGGTGTGCGCTACAAAGCGACCGGCCGCCATCGCGCTGGGCGGGTGCCCGGCGATGGATGTTCTGCGCAGATGAGGGAAAAGAAGGTTTATCGCCGGGCAAAGGAATGTGCGACCGGCTTGTAGGGCCAGATCTCACGCACCACGGCGCCCCCGCCCACGCACAGACAGCCACGCAGCAGGCCTGGTTGGTTGGATGAGGGCAAGAAAGGCATGGGGGCGGATGGTAGCAGCGCAAAGGTACCGCACTGCGGCGCCCGGGTATGCATGGCGGGGCCACCGCCGCAGCGGTGGCAGAGCGTCAGGGCTGGGCGCAGGCGCTGTCCAGCCCCACCGTGCCCGCCAGCTTTTGCAGGCGCGAGCGGTTGTCCAGGCAGGCCTGGTGCTGGGCGTCGGCCGTTTTTTGCTGCGCCAGGCTTGCGGCTTGGGCGCGCTCGGCCAGCAACTGGGCCACGCGTGCGCGCAACTGCGGCATGGCGGCCAGAGCGGCTTTTTCGCCCTTTACGATGGCATTGGCGCGCTGGCTGAAATCTGTCGAGCCCATGTCCAGCACCTGGGGGCGGATGATGACATCGGCCCGCGCCAGCTCGGCCTGCCCCAGCTTCTGGCCCATGATGGCAATCGACTGGCCCAGCGTGCCCAGCATGTCGCCCGGCGACTTGCCCCGCGCCTTGTTGGAAATGTCTACCGCCACCACCACATCGGCACCCAGCTGGCGCGCCGCGTCTACTGGCACCGGGCTCACGATGCCGCCGTCCACAAAGTGGTATTTGCCAATGGTGACCGGCTGAAACACACCGGGAACGCTGCTGGAGGCCCGCACCGCCTGCCCCGTGTTGCCGCGCGCAAAAACCGTGCGCTCACCGTCTTCGAGCCGCGTCGCCACTGCCACAAAGGGCTTGGCCAACTGCTCCAGCGGCTTGCGGCGCACCTGCTCGTTCACGTAGTCTTCCAGCTTCTGGCCCTGCACCAGCCCGCCGGTAGAAAACTGCAGGTCGCGAATCTTGCCCTCGTCCAGCGCCACGGCCTTTTCCTGCAGCGCAAACGCATCCATGCCGCTGGCATACAGCGCCCCCACCACACTGCCCGCACTGGTGCCCGCCACCACGGCAGGCGCAAAGCCATTGGCTTCCAGCATCTTGATCACACCAATGTGCGCAAACCCCTTGGCCGCGCCGCCGCCCAGCGCGATGCCGATCTTGATGGGGTGTGCAGGGGGGGGCAGTTGCCGTGGTGTCGGCGACGGTTGGGTGTGGGACGGGCAGGTTGCTGCCACACGCGGCCAAGGTGGCCACGAGCAGCAACGCCAGCGGACGCGGAAAGACGGGCAGGCGCATGCCGAGGGATCGTGCTGTCATCGGGGCGCCGAGTATAGCGGCCGTTGGAAACCCCACTTTCCAGCAGCGCTCCATGCTATGCCACAGACCTGCAGGCATCTGAAAACCTGCAATCTGCTGAAAACAGGCTTTCAGCCGCAGCAGCACTGCCGAAAACCCGGCCAAATTGAACCATGTGACCAAGCCGCGGCAATGCAGCCAAGCCGCCCGCAAAGAATTACTTCGTCGCGTCTTTCAGGACTTCCTTGGTATCGCCATAGGCCTTCTGGGCTTCGCCTTCGGCCTGTTTCAACATGCCTTTTGCCTGCTGCTCTTTGTTGCCGACCAGCTTGCCCGCAGCTTCCTGTACTTTGCCCACTGCGTCTTTGGTAGCGCCCTTGACTTGATCCTTGTTCATCTCTAACTCCTGGTGTGCTCGACGGGGAATATCTTTGCCATGCTTGGCACAACCTGCCGCACTGAGTTCATATGTATGGCCGGTTGCTGGTCAGCGTTTCGTCGTTGCTTGCTAACCAAATGCCACGATACGCAGGGTCTGCCTGCTGATAAGTAGGCCAGCTCCGACAAGAAGCGTCAGTGGCACGCCCCTTAAAACCAGTGGCTACCCGCTGGACATTTCGTAAAAAGCCATATGGAAGCCAGTAATCCCGGCCACCATCAATGAAGGCCAACACGACCGGCACGTCACCCGCACTATGACCACGGCCGCGTGGACTGGGCCGCACCGAAACACAGGAGCTGGGTGAGCTGGTTCAGGACACTGGCTATGTGGCGTGGATTCGGTAAGCCTCCCGCCGTAGGCGGGTCGGCTTGAACACCGAGTTAGCCATCGGATTAGCGCTCCAATATCACCAACGGAACCGCGACCCATTGCTTCATGTGGTCTTGCGCGGCAAATACTCTGACAAAGGCGCGTACAGGAATGGACATCTCTTTGAGCACCGTTTTCTGCAACTTCACCAGAGTACCGAGGCCCGACAAGAAATATTCCGGCGTTGTAATGAGCGAAAGGGAAGACGTTCGCGACTGCCGGATTTGAAAATGTTCCGACTCGGCTAGGACATCATTCGTTCCGCTAGATCGGTGAACAGAAGTCTTGACCTGATACACGGTGAGTTCACCATTGAACCAGCCGTACTGTGAGCGCATCTCTGGAACGAAATTACTGGAATTGAGGTCAGGCTCAGCATTAAGGGAGCTCCACCCATGAGCAAGCATTCCCAGCGTGGAGAGCTTGAACGACCGAGTCTCCTGCGCACTCACCTCAGCGGAAAAGACAGGGATAGCAGCCCCTGCCTTCTTGCCTTGGCTGCTAGTGATTGTCGTGTCCGGAGACTGACCTGTTGTCACTTCGTAGAGGTCGGCGATGTATTCGCGGTCGAGGTAAATCAGTGACTTGTGCAAATTGGCGCTCACGTCGTTCCTCCGATGGCTAACGTTTGAGTTAAGCGGCGCCGTCAGGCGTCCGCTTGGACAAAGGGTTGGGCTTCAGTGCTTCTTTTGGACCCATTCGCGGAGCCAGATAACGCCGTCTTCGAGTTCTATGCACTGGAGGGAGGTCAGCCGGTTGACGGCCGAAGTGTACTGACCTTGGGTTAGCGGAGGCAACGAGTACCGTCCTCTGACTTCATTGGTCTTCACAAAGCCCTCTTGCTCTGGAATTTTGTTCTTCCCGTTCCTGTGCTCCCACAGCGCCAGAATCGTGACGGCTTCCACGTCCGAAAATTCCTCCACCGCCCCTCGCCAAACCTTGTTCCAGATGTAAAGACCGGCAAGGACGAATGCGACTTGCGGGGCGACTGGCAACGTTGCTGCACCGAGGCCGGCTAGTGACACGTCAGGCACGATTTCGAGCAGCTTCCTCCAGTTCAAGACCACGTTGCCTGGCTTTCGCGAACTCGCTTTCGGTGCGTCGTAGAGGGAACTGATGGTGATCAGTCCGATGGTGATTTCTGGCTCTTTTGGGGGCGTTACCCTGGCGAAGGCGTCGACAAGCCGACGGAGCGCGTCTTCGGAGAGCTTTCGTCCGACCGGGCCGAGTGCCGCATGTTCCAGAAGCTGTGCTCGCTTTGCTCGTGCTGCGTCTTCGTCGTATTCCATGGTGGGTGAGATCCCTGGGCGTTGTTGTGTGACGTCTAACGTAATGTAGACCGCACCAACCGGCGCCAGCAGCGCGCTACTCTCCACTGCCAGCCCGGTCGCGCCAAATCACATCAAACCGTTATCCACATCAAAACGCCACCTTCACCCCCACGGTGATATTGCGCCCCATTAACGGCGCTGCGTTTTTGATGAAGCTGGTGTGCGCATACGCCAAGCGATCCGTCAGGTTGTTGGCCTTCAAGTAAACCTGCCACGGCGTGCCGCTGCTCAGTTGGCCGCGGTAGCTCACCCCCAGGTTCAGCATGCCGTAGCCGGGCGTGGCGGTTTCAAACGCTGCCACGCGGTTTTGGCGGGCCACTTGTACCCATTCGACCTGGCCTTCCCAGGCGTTCCAGTTGGCATCCAGCCGCACGCCCGCACGGGTGGCGGGGATGCGGGGCAGCAGGCCGCCGCCGTCGAGTTTGGCGCGCACGGTGTCGCCGAACAGGGTGACGCCCATGTTGCGCGTGACGCGCTGGCGCACCTGGCCTTCGATGCCGGTGAAGGTGGCATCGGCCTGGCTGTATTGCAGCAGTTGCAGGCCATCCACTTCATCCAGCGTGCGGCCGTAGATGTAGTTGCTGATGCGGTTGCGAAAGACGCTGATGCCAAAGGTGGTGTCGCCGCTGGTCTTCTTCAGGCTCAGGTCGATGTTCTGCGATGTTTCAGAGCGCAGGTTGGCGTTGCCGCGTTCGTAGGTGCTGGTGGCCATGTGCAGGCCGCGCGCATACAGCTCTTCGGCCGACGGGGCGCGGCTGGCGCGGGTGAAGGATGTACCCACCTGGTAGCCGGGCGTGAACTTCCACACCGCGCCCAGCGATGCGGACGTGCCGTTGTGGCTGCGTTCGGTGCCGCCGGCCGAACCTGACGCTAAGGCCTCGGCTGCCTGGCGGTCGTGGCGCAGGGCGGCTTCAAAGCGCCAGTCGCCGTACCAGTCGTTCAGGCGGTATTCCTCCAGCGCAAACAGGCCGGTTTTGCGGGTAACAGTGGGCTGCACATAGGCCTCTTCGCCAATGGCGCTGAACTTGCGCTGCGAGGTTTGCAGGCCGACCACGCCCTTGAACCCGGCCAGTGGCTCGTGCTGCAGCTCCATACGGGTGTCGTAGGCCTTGTTTTTGAAGGTGGTGGCAATAGCGCCGTCTTCGACTTCGTCGTGCACGTAGTCGGTAACACCCGCGCGCAGGCGCAGGGCTGAAAAGCCGGTGAAGGGGTTGCGCAGCTCGCCACGGATGTCCAAGCGCTCGCTGCGCAGGTCGACCACTGGCACGTCGCTATGCTCTTCGGCGCCGTGGTCGTGGCCGTCTTCTTCGTCGTGGGCACCGCAATGCAGGTGGTTGCCGTGGGTGTGGCAGCCTTCAAAGCTGTGGTTGTGGCCCGGCAGGCCGTATTTGGCGGTCTGGCGGGTGTAGGCGGCGCCCAGGTAACCCCGGTCGCCCACCCACGACAGGCCCACGCTGCCGGTGTCGGTGCGGTTAAAGCTGCCCGGCACTTTGCGGGTGGGCTCGCCATCGGGCGCCCAGCCTTTGCCCACGCGGTAGTCGCCCGCGTCGCGCGCCACGCCTTCCACATGCACGGCGAGGTTGCCTGCGCCGCCGGTCAGCGAGAAGGCCCCTGCCCCTTCGCGTGCGCCCGTGTTGGCGCGCAGCTCGGCGCTGCCTTCGTAGCCTTTTGGGGGGATGGCGGTGGGCACCTTGCCATCGAGCACGTTGACCACGCCACCCACGGCGCCGTCGCCATAGACCAGTGCCGAGGGGCCGCGCAGCACTTCGATCTGCGTGGCCAGCAGGGGCTCGGACGCCACGGCGTGGTCGGGGCTGATGGTGGAGGCGTCGTGCAGCTCGGCGCCATCCGACAGCACCTTGACGCGGGGGCCATCCATGCCGCGAATGATGGGGCGGCTGGCACCGGCGCCAAAGTGGCTGCTGGTGATGCCGGGCTCGTTGCCCAGCGTTTCGCCCAGCGTGGGTTCGCGGCGGCGCACGAGTTCGTCGCCCTCCAGCACGGCGGTGGGCGTGGTCATTTCGTTGGCGCCCAGTTGCAGGCCGCTGGCCGACACGGTGACGGGGGGCAGGCTGCCTGCGGTTGGTGGTGCTGCCTGCGCATTGGCCTGTGCATGTGCCAAACCGGTGCCCCACAGCGTGAGGATGGCGGCCAGGGCCACAGGGTGCAGAGCTGGGTGGCGATGTGCAGTGCGGCGAACGGCTGGGCAAAGGGGGTGCGTGTGGTGTGTCATGACTGCGTTGCAATAGAAATAGGTGGGCGTGCCGGGCGGCACGCGGCTTTCCGGCCCGGGGGCAGGAAACCACCAAAAATATGAGTAAAAAGTGCCTCTAGCGCTTTATTGACAAGCGCTAGCAGCTATGAAATCAGGAGTGTTTGCAGCAAAAGGCGGCCATTGCGGTGCGCGCAAAGGGCTTCAAACCGGCACGGGTTAGTGCAGACCTGGCACCTGGCGCTGCGCCGGGGTGGCGTATGGATTCAAGCCCGATGAAAGTGGCCTGCCCGCCCACACGCTGACAACGCAGCGCAGGGCAGCCAACACGCTCAACCGGCTGAACCCGTCACCCGACCGCAGGCGGGCCGCGGGCCTGAAAAAGCGCAACATGGCGGGCCGCTGCGGTGGCGGCCGGGTGCACCAGCGGCGCCTGCGCGGGCGCCAGGGCGGCAAGCGCTGTGGGGGCGCTGTGCAATGCGTCGCCCAGCGCCAGCTGGTCGAGCAACAGGCAATCCACCGGCGCGTGGTGGGCCAACAGCAAATCGAGCAGGCCCTGTGCGTGGGCGGTGTGGCTGGATTCGCCGGTGTGCGCGGCGGTGATGGGTGCGCCCGCCCCTGCTGCGGCTGGTGAAAGTGCGTGCGCCTGCAGCGCCGGGGCGTGCATTACCTGGTGCAGGCGCCCCAGCGAAGGCACCACCACCAACGCCAGCAGCAGCCACACCAGCGCGGCCTGCGCCCAATGGGTGTAACGCCGCCCGCACTTGCCAGATGTGCCAGGCGTGCCAAGCGCTCCGGGTGCGCGCAGCCCTGCCCTGCGGCGGGCAACGGCTTGGGCTTGCCTGGGTGCAAGGCTTGCCGTTGGGGCGTGCGGATGGGGGTGGGCGCGGGTCACAGGGCTGGTCACGGGGCCGGGGCGAATGGGCAGCAGAAAAGAAAAAGGCGGCGGTTATTTCACCGGCACCGCATCCACCATGCGGTAGTACAGGCCGTAGGGGTCGTTGGAGAGCACGGTGAATTTGCCCTCCACCACCACCGGTTCCAACGAATACCGTACGGGGGTTTTGGCCTTGACCTCGACCATGCTCTCCGGCCCGCCCGGCGTGCAGAACGAGCAGGTCAGCGGCACCGAGGTGAGGATAAAGTGGGTCTGCGTGGGCTTGGCGTCCAGCGGCACCATGAAGCCCTGGATGCGCTGCGTGGTCTTGTCCAGGCCCTTTTGCGCGTCGTTGAACATGGGCACGATGCGGTCTTTGGTGGTTTTCTTGGTCAGATCGGTCAGCACCGACCATGGCACCACGTCGTTGCGTTGGGGCAGCGGCGCAATCGGGCTGCTGGGGCTGTGGTAACCGGCGCCCGCTGGCACACCTGCAGCCGCCCCCGCCGCACCACCGGCGCCGGGCAACGGAGCGCCGGGCGCTGGTGCCTCGGCCGCAGGCCTGGCGCCCTGCGCACCCACTTGCGCGGGGGCAGCAAAGCACGCGGCCAGCGCCACCACCAGTGCGCAAGCGCGCCCTGCGGCAGAGCCGTATCGCCGGGAACAAACCATTGCGGGATGGGGCATGGAAATAACCTTCAGTGAACTGCGTTGCAGCAACAGGGCCGGATTATTTTGCGCAGTTTCAACGCGCATAAGTGCGTGGGCGCCTCAAGCCCGTGCCACCGAGGCCAGGCCACCGGTGGCGTCCCCCTTGGGGGAAGGCGCTGCAAGCAACGCAGGTGGGCTCAGGTGCGGGCTTCAGTGGCTGTGGCGCATGCCGCAGTTTGTGCCAATGCCCAGGCCTTTGCAGGCGGTCTGGAGTTCTTTTTGGCAGACGTCGTGGCCCTTGCCCGACTCAAGGCACTTGGCAGCGGCCTCGTGCGCGGCGGCCATGGCACGGTGGCGCTCGATGTCGGCCTTGGTTTCCTTGTCGCTGTGGGTCTGGGCATGTGCCAGGGCACCAGCCAGCAACAGGGGGGCCAGGGCCAATGCGGTGAGGAGTTTTTTCATGGAGAGCCTTTCAGGTAGGTGGGGTTGAAAACAGGAGTCACTGGGCGGGTCAGGGCTGACTCAGCAAGTCGGCCACGTCGGTGCGGTAGGCCTGCACGGCGGGCAGCAGCGCCGCCAGCGCGGCCACGCCTGCGGCCAGCAGCGGCACACCGGCTTCGGCGGGCAGCCAGATCCAGCCGGTAACCGGCAGCAGGCCCTGCGCCTGCAGCGCCCAGCCCAGGCCGTGGGCCAGTGCGTGGCCCAGCAGCAGGCCCAGGGCAGACGCCAGCGCGGCCAGCCACAGCGCCTCGCACAGCACCAGCCCGGCCACGCGGCCCGGGGGCGCGCCCAGCATGCGCAGCATGGCCAGGTCGGCGCGGCGCTCGCGCACGGCGTTCCACAGCGCGATGAAAACGCTGAGCGCCGCCACGGCCAGCAGCACGCCGCCAAAGGCGCGCAGCACATCGGCACCCACGCCCAGCAGGCGCAGCAGGCGCGTGACCTCGATGGCGGGCGCCGCTGCCTGCAGGGCGGTGTCGGCATTGATCTGGCGCGGCAGCGTGATGGCGGCCATGGGCGTGCGGTAGCGCACCAGGGCCACGGTCACCTCGCGCTCTTCTTTCAGGATTTCCAGGTCTTCGGCATCGGTGGCCGTGGCGGTCTCGTGCACCATCCACACCGATTCGGTGCTGGTCAGGATGAGCCGGTCGAGCACGCAGCCGCAGGGCGCGAGCACGCCGTTCACACGGTAGGGGTGGTTGCCGTGCGCGTGCCCTCCCCCACCCAGGCCGTGGCTGCCGATGAAGGTGGCGCCCACCAGCGGCGCGTCCGCATGGCTGGCTTTGACAATGCCGCGCGCCACGGTGGCGCCCAGCACCGCGTCCATGGGCTGCTGCCACAGCGCGCCTTCGGCCAGCGTGGCCTCGTAGTGCGCCACGTAGTCGGGCGTGGTGCCCACAATGCGAAAGCCCTGGTAGCTGTCACCCAGGCTCAGCGGAATCACCTGCACCACCAGCGGGTTCTTCTGCAGCGCCTGCACCTCTTGCAGCGGGATGTTGCCCGCGGGCACATCGATGTGGAACACGCCCGCCAAGATGAGCTGCAGCGGGCTGCCCTTGGCACCCACCACCAGGTCGATGCCTGCGAGGTCGCGCTCAAATGCCTTGTCGAGCTGGGTGGCCACCAGCAGCACCAGCGTGATGGCGGCCAGGCCGAGCGTCAGCACCAGCAGGTTGAGCACCGCCGCCAGCGGGCGGGACCACAGGTAGCGCCATGAAAGGCTCGCCAGTTTGAAGACTCCTGAATTCATAGCTGCTCGCGCTTATCCAATAAGCGCTGGGCGCCAATTTCATTCAAATTCAGCTGCTGCACACCGGCCAGGGCCTGCACCACGCGCTGGTCGTGCGTGGCAATCACAAGGCTGGCATCGCAGGCGGCGGCGCTTTGCTGCAGCAGCGCCAGCGCGTCGGCAGCGGCCTCGTCGTCCAGGCTGGCCGTGGGCTCATCGGCCAACAGCACTTGCGGCGCCAGCAGCACGGCCCGCGCCAGCGCCACGCGCTGCGCCTGCCCGCCCGAGAGCTGGTGCGGCTTGCGCGCGGCCAGCTCGGCCACACCCACCTGCGCCAGCGCGCGTGTGATGGCCGCATCGTCGCGCGGCAGCCCGGCCGCAAAGTAGACCAGCGCCAGGTTGTCGGCCACCGTGAGCGCACTCGAGATGTGCAACTTTTGCGGGAGAAACCCGATGCTGCGGGCGCGCCAGACATCCATTTCGGCCCCGCGCTGCGTGCCCAGCTGCGTGCCCGCTACAAACAGGTCGCCCCCGCTGGCCCCGCGCAGCCCGGCTATCAATGACAGCCAGGTCGATTTGCCCGAGCCCGAGCGCCCGCGCAGCAGCAGCGTGCCGCCCTGGCGCAGATCCACATCGGGAAAGCGCAGCGGCGCGGTGCCGCCGGTGGCATAGCGATAAGAAAGGCCCCGGGTGCGGATCATGCGGCGGCCCCCCCGGCCGGGTGGGCGCAGTCTGCGCAGCGCCCATGCACCGCAATGTCTACCGCCAGGCTCTCATGCCCGGCCGTGGCCAGCGCCTGCAGCACCTGCTTGAGGGCCGTCTGCACCTTGGCCGAACCCTGGGACAGGCGGAACTGGCGGTGGCAGTCGTCGCACTCAAAGCGCGGCGCCGCGCCATCGCCACCCTGCGGCGCCAGCACATAGCGCGTGACGCGGGCAGCATCCACCTGCTTGTGCAGCAGGCCTGCGGCGGCAAAGCGGTCGAGCATGCGGTAAACGGTGACCTTGTTGACGGCGGCACCTGCGGTGGCAAGGGCTGTCTCTACTTCGGCTTCGGACAGCGCTGCGTCAGGGCGGGCCTCGTACAGACGCGCCAGCGCCCGCGTGGCACGGGTGGCGCGCATGCCGGAGGGCAGCGTCCAGGGCGTGCCGAGGCGGGAGGTAGAAAAGGTGGATGAGCTCGGCATGGGTTACGGATAGGCGGCAAGCGCGTGTAACGCAATCGGGTTGCATTATGCCCTGATGCAATCCGTCAGCAGATTCATCCCGTCGGCCTTGCGGGTGGATGCCTGCCGCCCTCGTTGCCGGCACGGTTTTGCGTCATCTCAGGCGGCGCTGGCGGCTGCCTTGTGGCAAAGCTCTCGTTTGAGCCACCGCAAAACACTTCGCTGCTCTCCAGTGCGGGACGCGCACACGCTGCCTATAGTCTGCAGCTTCGCTTGAAATGAATGAATCTATAGATGCTCTCCTCCCTGAATCGTCGACATAGCCTGCGTGTGATGGGCGCCATCAGCGCCTGGACAGCGCTTGCCTCGGCACAGACCACCGCCCTGGCCACTTCATCCCATGCAGACCGCAAAGCCGACCCGCTTGCCCCGCAAACAGTGACCATGGCCTGGCGTGCCGGCGCTGCACCCGCTGAAGACAGCGACCCCAAAGCCCATCGCATCGGGCTGCTGCAGGTTGACTGGAGCCAGCGGCGCAGCACCTGGAGCCGCGTGCAGCCTGTGCCCAACCGGGCACACGGGCTCACGCCCGACGGGCGGGGTGGTCTCTATGCAGTGGCCGCGCGCCCTGGCGACTGGCTGGTGCACCTGCCAGCCGATGCGGCACAGGCGCCGCGCTGGCTGCACCCCGGCCGCGACGAGGCATCGACCCGCACTCTCAATGGGCACCTGCTGCTCAGCTCGGATGGCCGCTGGCTTTACAGCAGCGAGACCGGGCGCGATGACGGCAGCGCCTGGGTGGTTCGCCGCGATGCGCAGACGCTGCGCGCTGTTGCCGCGTGGCAGCTGCCGGGCGTGGATGCGCACCAGATGCTGTTTGACGCCGATGAACGCCATGTGCTCGTCGCCCTGGGCGGCATACCCCGCGACGAACGCGGCCGCCGTGTGCCCCACAAGCGCCTGGCGCCTGCCCTGCTGCGCCTGGACACGGACTCTGGCACCGTGCAGCAGCGCTGGGCGCTTGAAGACCCCCGCCTGAGCGTGCGCCACATGGCATGGTCAGTGGACGGAGACCAGCGCCTGCTGGGCATTGCGCTGCAGGCGCAGCACGACGAACGCCAGGAGCGCCGCAACGCGCCCATGATCGCCGTGTGGGACGGCAGCACGCTCACGCTGCCCCCCTGCCCCGCCATCGACCATCAAGGTTATGCAGGCGATATTTGCGCCGGCCCCGGCGGCAGCTTTTTGCTCAGTGCCCAGCGCAGTGGCAACGCCCTGTTGTGGCACCCCGATGCGCCCGACGGGTTGATCCCGCTGGGGGAGCTTAAGGAAGTCTGCGCCCTGGGCAGCTGGCGCGACGCGCGTGGCATGGGCATGTTGATGGGCGCAGGCCGCGGCCTGGCCCGGTGGCAGGCAGGTGAAGCACAAATGCTGCCCTGGCCCGAGATGCTGGCCCCCGACAACCACCTCGCGCTGCTGCTCTGACTGGGCTGGTGCGCAGATTGCCCACAGGCGCCTGGTGCCCGGGCGGCGCTGCGTGTCGCAGCGAGTGGACGTTGGCCCGCTCGCTGCGAGCCTTACGCTTTCAAATACCGCGCAAATGTCTTGCGAAACTTTTCCACCTTCGGCCCCACCACAAACGCGCAATACCCGGCATTGGGGTTGTTCGCAAAATAGTCTTGGTGGTACGCCTCGGCCGCGCTGTAGTTGGTCAGTGGCTTCACCTCGGTGGTGATTGGCGCGCCAAACAGCTTGTCTTGCGACATCTGGCGGATCATGTCGTTGGCGATGTCGCCGTGCTCGGGGGACTCGTAATAGATGCCGCTGCGGTATTGCGTGCCCACGTCGTTGCCCTGGCGGTTAAGGGTGGTGGGGTCGTGGGTGTGGAAGAAGATTTCCAACACCTCCTGCAGGCTGATCTCGTCGGCATCAAAGGTCAGGCGCACCACCTCGGCGTGGCCGGTGTCGCCCTGGCAGATCTGCTCGTAGCTGGGATGGATGGTGTGGCCGTTGGTGTAACCGCTTTCCACATTGGTGATGCCGCGCACGCGATCAAAAACCGCCTCGGTGCACCAAAAGCATCCGCCTCCCAGGGTGATGGTTTGCTGTGTCATGAATGCTTCCTTGCCAAGGTGGTTGTGCAACACCGCATTATGAATTGACGCTGTAGCAGGCGCTTGCTACATTACTAACCAGTCAGTCAGTAAAAATGCACGTCCCCACCTCTTCACATCCCACCACTGCGGTCAAACGCGAACGTCGCAAGGAAGCGCGCCCCGGCGAACTCATCGAAGCCGCGCTGGAGCTGTTTGTCGAAAAGGGTTTTGCGGCCACGCGGGTGGATGAAGTGGCAGCACGTGCGGGGGTGTCCAAAGGCACCCTGTTTTTGTATTTTCCCAGCAAGGAAGAGCTGTTCAAGGCCGCCGTGCGCGAAAACATCGCCGGCCGGTTTGCCGAATGGACGCTGGAGCTGGATGCTTTTGAGGGCAGCACGGACGACTTGCTGCGCTATTGCTACAAGGTGTGGTGGGAGCGCATTGGCAACACCAAAACCTCGGGCATCACCAAGCTCATGCTGAGCGAAGCGCACCATTTCCCCGAGATCACCGAGTTTTATCAGTGCGAAGTGATGCGCCCTGGCCAGATGCTGATTCGCCGGATACTCCAGCGGGGCGTGGACCGCAACGAGTTTCGCCCGCTCGACATGGACTACGCGGTGTATCTGGTACTGGCCCCGATGATCTTTCTTACGCTGTGGAAACACTCCATGGGCGCCTGCGTGCCAGATGCCCTGGACCTGGACCCCGAAAAATACCTGGCCATGCAGGCCGACAACCTTCTGCACGGCCTGTATGCGGCTGCGCCCTCCCCGTCCCCTACACCGCTCTGACACCATGAAACGCTGGATTCTCTGGGTGGCTGTCGCCATCGCTGTGGTGCTGGTGGGCGGTGGCGTCTGGCGTGCCCTGGCCGCGCGGCAGGCGCAGCAAAAGGCCCTGGCCGAATCCAGCGCGCAACGCAAAGAAGCCACCCTGGACCTGGCGCCCGGTGAAATGGTCACGGTGCTGCGCCAGCGCATTGCGCTGGGGGTGCCCGTGTCTGGCTCGCTGCGCGCCGTCGAATCGGCCATGGTCAAGGCCCGCGCGGCAGGCGAATTGCAGGGCCTGACCCTGCGCGAGGGCGACAGCGTGCGCGCCGGGCAGGAAATCGCCCGCATCGACAGCACCGAGGCGCGCGCACGCCTGCGCCAGGCCCAGCAGCAAGCCGATGCCGCCAAGGCCCAGGTGGACATCAGCCAGCGCCAGTTCACCAACAACCGCGCGCTGGTGGACCAGGGCTTCATCTCTGCCACGGCGCTGGCCACCTCGCAGGCCAGCCTGGACGCCGCGCAGTCCACCTACCGGGCGGCGCTGGCCGCTGCCGATGTGACGCGCAAATCGCTCGACGACACGGTTGTGCGCAGCCCGCTGACGGGCCAGGTGTCGCAGCGGCTGGCGCAGCCCGGCGAGCGCGTGGGCATGGATACCCGCATCGTCGAGGTGGTGGACCTGTCAAAACTGGAGCTTGAGGCCCTGCTGAACCCTGCCGATTCGTTGGCCGTGCGTGTGGGCCAGAAGGCCCGCCTGCAGATCGAGGGTGTGGCCGCCCCCATCGAGGCCACGGTGGCCCGCATCAACCCCAGTGCACAGGCCGCCAGCCGCACGGTACCGGTGTACCTTGTCATCGAACAAGGCGCAGCGGCATCGGTGCTGCGCCAGGGTCTGTTTGTGCAGGGCACGCTCGACACGGGCCACGCCGATGTGCTGGCCTTGCCACTGGATGCCGTGCGCACCGACAGGCCGGCGCCCTATGTGCAGGCGGTGCAAAACGGTCGCGTGGTGTATGTGCCAGTAAAGCCGGGCGCCCGTGCCGTGGTGGCGGGCGACACGCTGGTGGCGATTGAGGGCGTTGCCGAAGGCACGGCGGTGGTGGCCGGGCGCATGGGGTCGCTGCGCGAAGGCACTCCGGTGCGCATCCAGGCAGGCGCGTCGGCTACTCCTGCCGTAGCGGCAACCCCTGCATCGCGCCCCGCGCCGTAACCCGCCATGTGGTTCACCCAGGTCAGCCTGAAAAACCCGGTGTTCGCCACCATGGTGATGCTCGCCATCGTGGTGCTGGGTCTGTTTTCTTACCAGCGGCTCAAGGTAGACCAGTTTCCGGACATCGACTTTCCGGTGGTGGTGGTCACGGTGGACTACCCCGGCGCTTCGCCCGAAATCGTGGAGAGCGAAGTCACCAAAAAAATCGAGGAAGGCGTCAACTCCATTGCGGGCATCAACGCCCTCACCTCGCGCAGCTACGAGGGCACGGCCGTCGTCATCATCGAGTTTCAGCTGCACATTGATGGGCGCAAGGCCGCAGAAGACGTGCGCGAGAAGGTGGCCATTGTTCGCCCCACGCTGCGCACCGAGGTGAAAGAGCCGCGCGTGCTGCGCTTTGACCCGGCCAGCCGCGCCGTGTGGTCGCTGGCGGTGCTGCCGGATGACAAGGCCGGGGCAACAGAGCGCAGCGTGAGCGCCGCTAGGTTGCCCCAAGGCGCGAAGGCCCCCTCGGGGGGCAGCGAACCACGCGCAGCGGGAAGCGTGGGGGCTCCCTCTGCAGTGGAGCTGACCACCTGGGCCGAACAGATTCTCAAAAAACGGCTCGAAAACGTGCGTGGCGTGGGCGCTGTCAACCTGGTGGGCGCCACCAAGCGCGAGATCAACATCTACCTGAACCCGCAGGCATTGGAAGCCTTTGGCGTGACCCCCGACCAGGTGGCCGCTGCGGTGCGCAACGAGAACCAGGACTTGCCCGTGGGCGCCATCCGCTCGTTGGCGCAGGAGCGCGTGGTGCAGATCGATGCGCGCATGCAGCGGCCCGAAGACTTTGGCCGCATCATCGTGACGCGCAAGAACGGCGCGCCCGTGCGGGTGGAGCAGCTGGCCCGCGTGCAGGATGGCGCGCAAGAGGTGGAGAGCCTGGCGCTTTACAACGGCCAACGCACGCTGCTGCTGTCGGTGCAAAAGTCGCAGGGCGAAAACACCATTGAGGTGGTGGATGGACTGAACGCTGCCGTGCTTGAGTTGCGCGACCAGTTGCCGCCCGGCGTGCGCCTGGAGACCATTGGCGACAGTGCCCGCCCGATTCGCGTGGCCGTCAACAACGTGCGCCAGACCCTCATCGAAGGTGCTTTGCTCACGGTGCTGATTGTTTTTCTGTTCTTGAACTCGTGGCGCTCCACCGTCATCACGGGTCTTACGCTGCCCATTGCGCTGATCGGCACGTTTTTGTTCATGAACATGTTCGGTTTCACCATCAACATGATCACGCTGATGGCCCTGAGCCTGTGCGTGGGTCTTTTGATCGACGACGCCATCGTGGTGCGCGAGAACATCGTGCGCCATGTGCAGATGGGCAAAGGTGCCTACCAGGCAGCCATGGACGGCACGCAGGAGATCGGCCTGGCCGTGCTGGCCACCACGCTGTCGATCGTGGCGGTGTTCATGCCCATCGGTTTCATGGGCGGCATCATTGGCAAGTTCTTCCATGAGTTCGGCATCACCATCGTGGCGGCGGTGCTGATCTCGATGTTTGTCAGCTTCACGCTCGACCCCATGCTGTCGAGCATCTGGCACGACCCCACCATCCACGCGCACGGGCAGCGCACCGAGCCCGTCACTTTTTACGACAAGACCATCGGCCGTGTCACCGGCTGGTTTGACCGCGCCACCGATGCCCTGGCCGAAGGCTACCAGGGCATCCTGCGCTGGTCGCTGGTACACAAGCTGTCCACGCTGGGCATTGCGCTGGCCATCTTCGTGCTGAGCGTTTTCATGGTGCCGCTGCTGGGCACCGAGTTCGTTCCCAAGGCCGATTTTTCGGAAACCACCGTCAACTTCTATACGCCCGTGGGCTCGTCGCTGGAGGCCACCGAGGCCAAGGCGCGGCAGGTGGAAGGCATCCTGCGCGAGTTTCCCGAGGTGCGCTACACGCTGTCCACCATCAACACCGGCAGCGCGCAGGGCAAGATGTACGCCAGCATTTATGTGCGCCTGGTCGACCGCAAGGACCGCAGCCGCAGCGTGGATGCCATGTCGGGCGTGCTGCGCGAGCGCCTCAAGCAGGTGCCAGGCATTACCGTGACCCATGTGGGCCTGCTGGACCCGGTGGGTGGCCAAAAGCAGGTGGAGTTCTCGCTGCAGGGGCCTGATCTGCAGGAATTGGAGCGCCTGACCCGCATCGTCAACGAGAAGATCCGTGATATTCCGGGCCTGGTGGACCTGGATACGAGCGCCAAGCCAGACAAGCCGGTGATTGCGCTCGATGTGCAGCGTGATGCAGCGTCCGACCTGGGGGTTTCCGTGGCCCAGCTGGCCGCATCGCTGCGCACGCTGGTGGCCGGCACCACGGTGGGCAATTGGCGTGCACCCGATGACCAGACCTACGACGTGAATGTGCGCCTGGCGCCGGAAGCCCGCACCACCCCACAAGACCTGGAGCGCCTGCCCTTTGCCCTGACGGCGGCCGACGGCAGCACCCGCATCGTGCGACTGAACCAGGTGGCCCGGGTGACGGAGTCCACTGGCGCCAACCAGATCAACCGCCGTGACCTCACGCGCGAGGTGGCAGTCACCGCCAACGTGGCCGACCGTTCTGCGGGCGAGGTATCCAACGACATCAAGAAGGCGCTCGACAGCGTGGTGTTTCCACCGGGCTACCGCTACCAGTTTGGTGGCTCCACCAAAAACATGGCCGAGTCGTTTGGCTATGCCATCTCGGCGCTGGTGCTGGCCATCGTGTTCATCTACATGATCCTGGCCAGCCAGTTCAAGAGCTTCTTGCAGCCGCTGGCGCTGATGACCTCGCTGCCGCTCACGCTGATCGGCGTGGTGCTGGCGCTGCTGATGTTCCGCTCCACGCTGTCGATGTTCTCGATCATTGGCGTGGTGATGTTGATGGGCCTGGTCACCAAGAATGCCATTTTGCTGGTGGACTTTGCCATTCGCGCCCGCGAGGAATTCATTGACGACACCGGCCGCACCGTGCCCGGCCTGCCCCGTGCCGAGGCCCTGTTGCTGGCCGCCCGCGTGCGGCTGCGCCCCATCCTCATGACCACGCTGGCCATGATCTTCGGCATGGTGCCGCTGGCGTTTGCGCTGTCCGAGGGTTCGGAGCAGCGCGCGCCCATGGGCCAGGCAGTCATTGGCGGCGTCATCACCTCGTCGCTTTTGACGCTGGTGGTGGTTCCGGTGGTGTATTGCTACATGGATGATCTGGCCCGCTGGGCACTTGCCCGCATGGGCCGCGGCCAGCCCGCGCCCGTGCCCCCTAAAATCAAGGGTTTGTCCTGACCCGCCTTCCCCTGGAGAGATTCCATGAACATGCCTTTGAACACGTCCGCCAACATCAGCGACCCTATTGAACAGGCCCGCTACAACATGATCGAGCAGCAGATCCGCCCGTGGAATGTGCTGGACGCAGACGTGCTGGAGCTGCTGGCTGTGGTGCACCGCGAAGACTTCGTGCCCCCGGCCTGCCGCAGCATGGCGTTCATGGACATCGAAATCCCCCTTCTGGGCACCGATGCCGAAGATGCCGTGCGCCTGGGTCACAGCATGCTGCAGCCCCGGATTGAGGCCCGCATCCTGCAAGACGTGAAGATTTTGCCCACCGACCGTGTGCTCGAAATCGGTGCGGGCTCGGGCTATATGGCCGCCCTGCTGGCGCACCGTGCGCAAAGCGTGGTCTCGCTTGAAATCTTGCCCGCGCTGGCTGAAATGGCACAAGACAACCTGCAGCGTGCCGGCGTCACCAACGCCCATGTGCGTGTGTCCGACGGTTCCCGCGATGCCGTGCCCGAAGGCCCGTTCGACGTGATCGTGCTCAGTGGCTCCGTGGCTGAAGTTCCTAAACACCTGTTGTCGATGCTGCGCGATGGCGGCCGCCTGGCTGCCATCGTGGGCCAGGAACCCGTTATGCGCTTCACGCTGGTGCGCCGCACCGGTGATCGTTTTGACACCACCTCGCCCTGGGACACCGTTGCCCCGCGCCTGGTCGGCTTTGCCGAACCCTCGGGCTTTTCGTTCTGATCTGGCGTCCTGGAGTTCTGCGTGATCGACCATGTCCGCCCTGCGCTGCTGTCCGACTGGTTTGCGCAGGCCGCTGCCGAAGGCCAGCCCCTGGTGCTGGACGTGCGCGAGCCCTGGGAGCTGCAGACCGCCAGCGTGCGAACAGACGGCTTTGAACTGGTTGCGATTCCCATGGGCGAGCTGCCCGGCCGACTGAGCGAACTGGACCCGTCGCGCCCCTTGGCGTGTCTGTGCCACCATGGCGTGCGCAGCCTGCATGTGGCGGTTTTCCTGGATCAGCAGGGTTTTGAAACACTGGCCAACATCACAGGTGGCATTGATGCCTGGTCCCGCGAACGCGACACCAGCGTGCCTCGGTATTGAGCGGCGGTGAGTGTTTTGATCATGCGCGCCCACCTTGCCCAAAACCGCCAGCTCGTTGTTGCCCGTGCTCACCACAGCCCTTGGTTCACAACCCCTTGCCCGCGCAGAACTACCTGAAGGACCTCCATGAACCCGCTTCGGCTTCTTCCCCTGTCCCTGGCACTCAGTGCCGTTTTTTGCGCGCCGGTGCACGCCCAGAGCCTTTTGCAGCTGGTGGATGCCGCGCGTGGCTACGACACGGTGTGGCAGGCAGCCAAGCTTCAGCTGGATGCGGCCTCCAGCCGCGCTGAACAAGCCCGTGCCGGCCTGCTGCCCAGCGTGGGCCTGTCGGCAGGTGTCACCCGTGCCAATACCGAAGTCACGCGCCCCAAACTGGACCTCAATGCCACCACGCAGAATGCGGGGATAAACGCCTCGCAACCGCTGTACCGTCCGGCCAATCGCATCAATTTTCAGCAGGGACAGCGCGGCATCGACGTGGCACGCGCCCAGCTGGACGCCGCCACCCAGGACCTGCTGGTGCGCGTCAGCCAGGCTTACTTTGACGTGCTGGCGGCCCAGGACACCCTCACTTTTGTACAGGCGCAAAAAACGGCGGTGTCCGAGCAACTGGCAGCCGCCAAGCGCAATTTCGAGGTGGGCACATCCACCGTCACCGATTCACGCGAGGCCCAGGCCCGCTACGACCTGGTCATTGCCCAGGAAATTGCCGCCGAGAATGACCTGCGCGTCAAAAAACTGGCACTCGACCAGCTGGTGGGCATCGCTGGCACCCAACCCCTGGCGCTGGCCCAACCTGTTCCGCTGCCAACGGTCCAGCCCGATGACGTAGCCGCCTGGGTACAAACGGCGCAGGACCAGCAGCCGGCCGTGCGCCAGGCCCAGATCGCACTGGACATCGCACGCCTGGAAACCCAGAAGGCGGGCACAGGGCATTTGCCTACGGTGGACCTGCAGGCCGGCTACAACATCGCGCGCAACCCGAACGGCACCACCTTCGTGCCGGGCATCAGCAGCCGCTCCAACAATGCCAGTGTGGGCGTGGCATTCAACCTGCCTCTTTTTGCCGGCTTTGCCGTGCAAAACCGCATCAAGGAAACACTGGCCCTCGAGGAAAAGGCCCAGGCCGACCTCGAAACCACGCGCCGCAACGTCGCACAGGCCACGCGGGCGGCATTCTTTGGCGTGCAGTCTGGCCAGGGTCAGGTGCGGGCCCTGCAAGCCGCCGAAGCCTCCAGCCAGAGCGCGCTCGATGCCAACAAACTCGGTTACCAGGTGGGCGTACGCATCAACATCGATGTGCTCAATGCCCAAAGCCAGCTCTACCAGACCAAGCGCGACCTGGCCCAGGCGCGCTACAACGTGCTGCTGGGCACCCTCAAGCTGCGCCAGGCAGCCGGCTCGCTAACGCAAGAAGACGTGGCCGCCATCAACCGCCTGCTGCTCCAGCCATAGCCGCAACAGGCGACCGCAGCGACCCTGCGTGAAGGCCGGGACAAGCGCCTACAACGTGTGGGTCACCAGCTTGAAATCCACGTCTTCCGGAAAGGGCTTGACCACAAAGCCCAGGCTGCGCATGAGCCTGAGCATGCCGGGGTTGTTGGCCAGAACCAGGCCCTCCATTTCGGCCAGGCCCTTGTCGCGCGCCACATCCATGATGCTCAGCATCAGGCGCGAGCCCAGGCCCTTGCCATTGAAGTCGTCGGCCACCACCAGCGCGAACTCGCAGCTCGACTGATCGGGGTTGGTGACATAGCGCGACACCCCCACGATGCGTTCGGTCTCGGTGATGTCGCCATCAGCACCCACCGTGCGCTCGCGGAACACGGCCACCAGGGCCATTTCGCGGTCGTAGTCGATCAGCGTAAAGCGCGCCAGCATCGAGGCGGGCAGCTCCACCATGGACGAAATGAAACGGAAATACCGGCTTTCCGGCGACAGGTTCTGCACCAATTGCTGCAGCATCTGCGCATCGTCGGGGTGAATGGGGCGCACCAGGTATTCACCGCCCCCGCGCATGGGCCACAGCTGCTCATAGCGCGCGGGATAGGGCAGGATGGCCAGGTGGCTGAAGTTGTCTGCCCGCCCGCCCGAGGTGTTGGCCGCCTGGTCGATGGCAATGCGCGCATCCACCGCCACGGCGCCCTGCTCGTCCACGATGAGCGGGTTGATGTCCATCTCGCGCAGCTGGGGCAAGGCACACACCATTTCCGACACACGCAGCAGCACCTGCTCCAGCGCGTCATGGTCGACCGCGCTGGCGCCGCGCCACTCGCCCAGTGTCTCGGCCACGCGGGAGCGCTCAATCAGCCGCCGCGCCAGAAACTGGTTGAGCGGCGGAAGCTCCATGGCGCGGTCGTCGATCAGCTCGATCATGGTGCCGCCCGCACCAAAGGTGATGACCGGGCCAAACGGATCGTCGGTGACGAGGCCGATGCAGATCTCGCGCCCGCGCCGGGCGCTCGCCATGTTCTGCACGGTCACACCATTGATGCGTGCCTGCGGCTGCAGACGCGCCACGCGCTGAACCATATCGGTATACGCGTCGCGGGCGGCAGTGCCGCTGTGGATGTTGAGGGCAACGCCGCCCACATCCGACTTGTGGCTGATATCGGGCGAATCGATCTTCAGCGCCACCGGGAAGCCCATCTGCGTGGCGATCATCATGGCCTCGTGCGCATTGCGCGCAAGGATGGTCTTGGTCACCGGAATATGGAACGCCGCCAGCAGCGTCTTGGATTCCATCTCGGTGAGCACTTTGCGCCGCTCGGCCAGCACGCTTTCGATCACCAGGCGCGCGCCTTCAATGTCCGGTTTGGCCAGTGTGGACAGCGGCGGCGGTGTTTGCTGCAGCAGCTGCTGGTTCTGGTAGAACGAGGCGATGTTGCCAAAGGCCCCCACGGCGGCCTCGGGCGTGCGAAAACTCGGGATGGAGGCATCGCGAAGGATGGCGCGCGCTGGCACCACCGAGGCATCGCCCATCCAGCAGGCCAGCAGCGGCTTGCTCATGTGTTTCTTGACCTCGGCGAGCGCGGTGGCCACCCCGCACGAGTCCGAACCCACCTTGGGCGAATAGATGGCCAGAACGCCATCCACCTCGCGGTCTTTGCTGGCGGCCTCGATGGCCAGACGAAAGTGCTCCGCGCCAGCGTCTTCCGACAGGTCGATCAGGTCTGACAAGGACGCCAGAGGTGGCAACTGGGGTGCCAGCGTGCGCGCCGATTCCGGCGACAGCTTGCCCAGGTTGAGCAAAATTTCATTGACCCAGTCGGCCGCCAGCACACCGGGGCCGCCGCCATTGGTGACGATGGCCAGGCGCTTGCCCACCGGCCGGTAACGCGACGCCAGACACTTGGCCGCCGAGAACAGCTCCACGAACGAGCGCACGCGCACCGCGCCCGCGCGGCGCAGGGCTGCATCAAACACGTCGTCACTGCCGACAATGGTGCCGCTGTGCGTCTGGGCGGCCTCGTTGCCCGCGGGCTTGCGCCCCGCCTTGAGCACCACCACCGGCTTGGCATTGGCCGCCGAGCGCAACGCACTCATGAAACGGCGTGCGTTGGAGATGCCTTCCATGTAGACGACGATGCTTTGCGTGCGCGCATCGTGGGCCAGAAAATCGAGCACCTGGGCAATGTCCACGTCGGTGTTGGGCCCGAGCGACACCACGGCAGAAAACCCCACGGCGTTGTTGCTGGCCCAGTCGAGGATGGACGAGGTGAGTGCCCCCGACTGGCACACCAGCGCCAGAGGGCCATCGCTGGCCAGCGGGCCGGCCGCGCTGGCATTGAGCTGCAGGTGCGGGCGCTGGAACCCGAGTGAGTTGGGGCCCAGCAGATACAGGCCCTCACGCCGGGCTATTTTCTTGAGGTTGGCGGCCTGGTCTGCATCCATGCCGCTGGACAGCACCAGTGCGGCGCGGCAGCCAATGCGCCCCGCCACTTCCAGCGCGGCGGGCACTTCGGCAGGGGGCAGCGCGATGATGGCCAGGTCTGACTTTCGTTGGGCCAGATCGGCCAGCGTACCGCTGGTGTGGGTGTCCACAAACTGCAGGCTGCCGGCAAAACGCTGCGCCCTCAGGGCCGGATGCAGTGCCCGCGCATACGAGGTCAGCGTTTCGGGGTTGTCGGCCCTGCCCGCCAGAACGGCAATGGAAGCAGGCGCAAATAGCGGCGTGAGGTAGTGTTTGTCCATGGGTGTTGCAGCAGCGTCGGTGGGGCCATCAAAAAACTTGCGGCGTTTGGGTGTGACTGTGGCACAGCTCGCGCCCAATCCACACAAAGCCGAGTGCCCGAGGTGACATTGTCAGGGTACAAGATGGCCCAAAACACCGGGCGCAGGGCATTCGGCCCCCACGCAACCCTGTTCAGGGCGTGGCAGGAATGCCCAGCAGGGCCCGAATGGCGGTGGCCGTCAGGCGCGCAGCGCCCCGGTGCTGCAGGGTGAAGTCCTGGGTCAGGCCACGGGCAGCGGCCAGCCGGGGGGCGTCGGTTGCCAGATCGCAGGCCTGCTGCACGCCCTGGCCGATGTCAGCCACGCGGTGGGCCACGCCCTGTTCGCAGGCCAGCGTGGCCGCCTCGGCAAAATTGAAGGTGTGTGGCCCCAGCACGACGGGGCAGCCACAGGCAATGGCCTCGATGAGGTTCTGCCCGCCCAGCGGGGCAAAGCTGCCGCCCAGCATGGCCACATCAGCGAGGCCGTAATACAGCACCATCTCGCCCAGCGAGTCTCCCAGCCAGACATCGGCAGGCTCGGGCGCGTCGGCCCACTGGCTGCGGCTGGACACGGTCAGGCCGGCGCTGCGCAGCAGCTGCTGCACCTCGGCAAAGCGCTGGGGATGGCGCGGCACCACCAGCCACTGCACCGGGCTGGCGCCCTGGTTTGCTTCACTATTGATAGCTGCAGACGCTTGCTGCGAAAGGGCTGGGTGCCAATTTTGCTTAAAAACATCCAGCCACATGGCTTCTTCGCCTTCGCGGCTGCTGGCGAGCATCACCACGGGCCGGGCACTGCGCGCGCGCCATGCTCGCCCCCGCGCCCGTTGCGCGGCATCCGGAACCACGTCGAACTTGAGGTTGCCGAATACACCCTGCACCGGCGCGCCCATGCGCTGCAGGCGTTCGGCGTCGGCATCGGTCTGTGCCCAGACGGCCGTCAGCCCGCCATAGGCCGGCCGGGCCAATGCGCCCAGGCGCTGTGATTTGCGCAGCGATGTGGCGTTGAACCGCGCATTGGCCAGCACCAGGGGTATGCCGCGCTGCTGGCAACCCGCCACGAGGTTGGGCCAGACCTCGGTTTCCATGAGGATGCCGATGGCGGGCCGGAACTGGCGCAAAAAGCGGCGCACCGCCCCCCGCGTGTCCCAGGGCTGCCACACCTGCACATCGCCCGGCAAAAGCAGCTTTTCGCCCTCGGCGCGGCCGGTGGCGGTGCCGTGGGTGAGCAGCAGCCGCATGCCAGGCAGCTGCTGGCGCAACTCGGCCAGCAAAATGGCGGCGGCCCGGGTTTCGCCCAGCGATACGGCGTGGATCCAAACAAAGCTGTGCAGCGGGTCGGTGCTGCTTGGGGGCATCAGGCTGTCGATGGGCCGTGCATAGCGGCCAAACCGCTCGCCCACCGCGCGGCCATAGCCGGGCTCGGCCACGGCGCGGCGCCGCAGCTTGCGCAGCAGCAACGGTTGGGCAGCCCAGGTCAGGGCCGAATACAGCCAGAGTGCGGTATGTGCCATGGGCGGCTGAAAGCGGCGCTCAGTGCGCCGCGCTGCCCACCTGGGCGTCGGGTTTGACGCGGTGCAACAGGGCCAGCATGGCCGCTTCGATGCGGGCCAGCGCCTCAGGCGTGTGGCCTTCAAAGCGCAGCACCAGCACGGGCGTGGTGTTGCTGGCGCGGATCAGGCCAAAACCATCGGGCCAGTCCACCCGCAAGCCATCAATGGTGTTGATCTGCGCCGGTGCTGCAAAGGTGCCTGCCGCCAGGGCCTGCAGCTCGGTCGTGAGGCGGTGCGGCTCGCCCTCGGCGCAGGCCACATTGAGCTCAGGGGTGCTGAAGCTGGTGGGCAACGCATTGAGCACGGCGCTCGGGTCGGCGCTGCGGCTCAGAATCTCGAGCAGGCGGCAGCCCGCATAGGTGCCGTCGTCAAAACCGAACCAGCGTTCCTTGAAGAAGATGTGACCGCTCATCTCGCCGCCCAGGGGCGAGTTGAGCTCTTTCATGCGCGCCTTGATCAGAGAGTGTCCCGTTTTGTACATCACCGGCACGCCGCCCGCTGCGGCAATGGCGGGCGCCAGGCGCTGGGTGCATTTCACGTCGAACAAAATATGCCCGCCCGGCACGCGGCTGAGCACGTCTTGTGCAAACAGCATCATCTGGCGGTCGGGGAAGATGTTGGTGCCGTCCTTGGTGACGATGCCCAGGCGGTCGCCGTCGCCATCAAAGGCCAGGCCCAGCTCGGCATCGCTGGCCTGCAAGGCAGCAATCAGGTCGAGCAGGTTTTCGGGCTTGCTCGGATCAGGGTGGTGGTTGGGAAAGTTGCCATCCACCTCGGAAAACAGCTCAATCACCTCGCAGCCCAGCGCGCGAAAGATGGCCGGGGCCGACGCGCCGGCAATACCGTTGCCGCAATCAACCACGATCTTCATCGGGCGGGCCAGCTTCACGTCGCCGGTGATGCGCTGCGCATAGGCAGGCAGCACATCCACCGTGCGCACGCTGCCGCCGGGCAGCAGTTGCCAGGTCTCGGCCTCCATGGTGCGGCGCAGCGCCTGGATTTCATCGCCATAGATGGCGCGGCCGTTCAGCACCATCTTGAAACCGTTGTAGTCGCGCGGGTTGTGGCTGCCGGTGACCTGGATGCCGCTGGTGCACAGCGTGCTGGCCGCGAAATACAGCAGGGGCGTGGTGACCAGGCCCACGTCGATCACTTCGATGCCCGCTTCGATCAGGCCTTGCACCAGCGCGCTGCTGATAGCGGGGCCGGAGAGCCGGCCATCGCGCCCCACGGCCACCGTGGTCTGGCCTTCGGCGCGGGCGGCGGTGCCAAAGGCCCGGCCCAGGCCCAGGGCCACTTCTTCGTTCAGGGTGGAAGGCACGATGCCGCGGATGTCGTAGGCCTTGAAGATGGCGGGTGTAGGTTGCACGGAAAGGTCTTTCGCTGCGAGGGGGGTCGAATGTCCGCTGCATTGTAGGGGCGCCCCGCGCAGTACCCCACCCAAGCCCGGGGAGCGCAGGCACAGGTCCGAAAACGGCCAGCCCGGCCGCACCGGCGGCCTATCATCGAGCCCATGACAACGCCCGCCCCTCGCCCCGCCCCGCCAGCCGACACGGCAGTCGACCCGTCGGCTGACGATGGCTGCTACCGTGCCCTGCAGGCCCGGGATGCGCGCTTTGACGGGCGGTTTTTCACTGGCGTCACCTCCACCGGCATTTACTGCCGCCCGGTGTGTGCCGTGCGCACACCCCGGCGCGAAAACTGCCGGTTCTTCACGCTGGCCGCGCAGGCCGAGGGCGCAGGCTTTCGGCCCTGTCTGCGCTGCCGACCCGAGCTGGCGCCGCAGGCACTGGCGTGGTCGGTGCAGGACGCCAGCGGCATTCTGGTGCGGCAGGCCGTGCAGCTGCTCGATGCCCCCGACGCCTGGGATGCAAGCCACGCCCCCAGCGAAGGCCGCAATGCCACCGTGGCCCGGCTGGCCGCGCGCCTTGGCGTGAGCGACCGGCACCTGCGCCGCATTTTCGAGGCGGCATTGGGGGTGTCGCCGCTGCAATACCTGCAGACGCGGCGGCTGCTGACCGCCAAGCAGTTGCTGACCGACACGCCCATGCCCGTCACGCAGGTGGCCTTGGCCAGTGGTTTTGCGAGCGTGCGCCGTTTCAATGCCGCGTTTGCGCAGCACTATGGGCTCAACCCGACCGCGCTGCGCCGGGGCGGCACCCGGGCCGCGGGCGTGCAGGCGGCCACGCTGCGGCTGGCTTATCGGCCACCGCTGGATGTGCCGGCCTTGCTGGCCTTTTTTGCCCGCCGCCAGTTTCACGGGGTGGAGTGGGCGGGCGACGCGGCCACCCCGGCGCTGCGCCGCACGGTGCGCCTGCAAACTCGGGGTGCTGGCGGGCCGCAAGAGCATTGCGGCTGGCTGAATGCCCACTTTGACCCCGACCGCCACCAGGTGCTGGTGCAGACCAGCGACAGCCTGTACCCCGTGCTGCCACTGGTGATGCGCCGCGTGCGCGCCATGCTCGACCTGGACGCCGACCCTGCGGCCATCAATGCCGTGCTGCACGCCAGTTTTCCCGAGGGCGATGGCCTGCGCGTGCCCGGCGCTTTTGATGGTTTTGAGCTGGCCGTGCGTGCCGTGCTGGGGCAGCAGATCACCGTGGCGGCCGCACGCACGCTGGGGCAGCGGCTGGTGGAGCGGTTTGGCGAGCCCATCGCCACGCCCTGGCCTGAACTCACACGGCTTTTCCCCTCCCCGGCCGTGCTGGCGCAGGCGCCCGGCGAAGCCCTGGGGCAGCTGGGCATCGTGCGCCAGCGCCAAGCGGCCATTGTGGCGCTGGCGCGGGCGGTGGACGGCGACCAGCTGCAGTTGCAAGGTGGCGCAGACGTGGCCGCCACCACGGCGGCGCTGTGCGCATTGCCCGGCATTGGCGACTGGACGGCGCAGTACATCGCCATGCGCGTGCTGCGCTGGCCCGATGCGTTTCCGGCGGGCGACGTGGCGCTGCAAAAATCCCTGGGCGTGCAGGAGCACAAAAACCCGGCACGCGCGGCCACCCAGGCCTCGCTGGCCTGGCAACCCTGGCGCAGTTATGCCGTGGTGCGCGCATGGGCGGCGGGCAGCATCGCGAGCAACCCCAGTGCGACAGCGCTGGAATTAATATCAAAATAATAGCTGTTTGCGCTTATCCCATAAGCGCTACAAGTCAATTTCATTCAATATTGGTTGACCATGCAATACCACCCCTCCACCGTGCAGACGAGCACCTCTACCCGCCTGGGCACTGTGCGGCTGGCAGCATCTCCCCAGGGCCTGGTCGGCCTGTGGTTTGACGGCCAGCGCCACCAGCCCGCGCAACTCGACGGGCCCCACGCCTGGCCGCAAGACCTGCACCATCCGGTGCTGGTGGCCGCCATCGAGCAACTGCACCAGTACCTGCGTGGCGAGCGCACCGGGTTCGAGCTGCCGCTGGATCTGGCGGGCGGCACGCCGTTTCAGCAGGACGTGTGGCGCGCGCTGCTGTCCATCGGGTGTGGCCACACCACCAGCTACGGCGCGCTCAGCCAGCAACTGGGCCGCCCGGCCGCGGTGCGCGCCGTGGGGGCCGCCGTGGGACGCAACCCGGTCAGCGTGGTGGTGCCATGCCATCGGGTGCTGGGACGTGACGGCAGCCTGACGGGCTACGCCGGCGGGCTGGAGCGCAAGGCGGCGCTGCTGCGGCTGGAGGGCGCCCTGCCCTCCGAGCCAGAAAAACGGGCCACGCAACCAGAACACGCGCATGCCAAAGCACAGCCAACAGGACGGGCCAAGGCCCCGGCAAAGGCCGCTGCATGAGCGCAGCACCCGTCACCCAACCGGTTTCCGCGTGGATCGGCGAGTTTGTCGTGCTGGCGGCCCTGTGGGGCGCCTCGTTTCTGTTCATGCGCATGGGTGCGTCAGAGTTTGGCCCGCTGCCCACGGCCGGGATGCGCGTGCTGCTGGCCACGGTGTTCCTGTGGCCCATCCTGTTGTACCAGGGCCAGTGGCCGCAGCTGCGCCAGCACTGGAAGCCTGCGCTGCTGTCGGGGCTGGTGAATTCGGCCATTCCGTTTGCGCTGTATTCGTGGGCGGTGCTGCATATCACCACGGGGCTGGCCTCCATCCTCAACGCCACGGTGCCGCTGTTTGGCGCCCTGGTGGCCTGGGTGTGGCTGGGCGATCGCATCAACCGCCTGCGCGGGCTGGGGCTGGCCATTGGTTTTGTCGGGGTGGCGCTGCTGGCCTGGCGCGCGCCGGGGGGGGCGGGCATCAAGTCAGACTATGCGCCCTGGGCCATTGCGGCCTGCATGGGCGCCACCACCTGCTATGCCATTGCGGCCAGCTATGCCCGGCGCTACCTGGTGGGCGTGCCGCCCCTGGCCGCGGCCACGGGCAGCCAACTCGGTGCGGCGCTGGGGCTGTTGGTGCCCATGCTGTGGTTCTGGCCCGCCACCATGCCGGGGCCGCGCGCATGGGCCGCCATCGTGGCCATTGCGGTGCTTTGCACCGGCATCGCCTACATCCTTTACTTTCGCCTCATTGCCCACGCCGGCCCCAGCCGGGCTTTGGCGGTGACGTTTCTGGCGCCGGTGTTTGCACTGCTGTACGGCACCGTATTCCTGAACGAGGCCATCACGCCGTGGATGATTGGCTGCGGGCTGGTCATTGTGTGCGGCACCATGTTGTCAACGGGGCTTATCAGTACGTCGCGCAAGCCTTTAGAGGCTGCCAAACGGACCTAAACTCCCTGCATGGATGTTGTGCCGGCCCTCAAAAAATGCCTCGTGGCCTCGCAGTTGGCCAACCACCAATTGCGCGAGCGCGACCAGCAGATGCGCCTGGCGCTCGATTCGCTGGGCGGAGGGCGCTGGGAATGGGACATTGCGCACCAGAAACTCAGCTGCTACGGCCGTTTCTATGCCGCCTTCGGCATGGAGGCCGCCGACAGTGACGACGCCTGGGAACGCTGGCACGCCCGCAGGCACCCGGCCGATGCCGCCCGCCTTGCTGACAAGATGGAGCGGGCCAAGCGGGGGCAGCTGGCCACCTACGAAGCCGAGTTCCGCATTCTTGACACGGCGGGCCGTTGGCGCTGGGTGATATCGCGGGGCCTGGTGGGCGAGCGCGATGCCGCCGGCCGCCCCTTGACGATGATAGGCATGGACGTGGACATCACGGCCCAGCACGAGGTCGAGGATGCACTGCGCGCCTCGGAAGCCAAATACACCACCATCTACCAGACACTGCCCGACGCTGCGGGCATTTCGCGGATTTCGGACGGGTGCTACATCGACGTAAACCCCGCCTTTTGTGCACTGCTGGGTGCGGAACGCGAAGCCGTACTGGGGCGCACCTCCAGAGAGCTCAATATCTGGGCCTCGGACCAGGAGCGCGCGCGCATGCTGGAAACCTACCAGCGCGAAGGCAAGGTGGACCGCCTGCCCATGGTGGCGCATCGTGACGGTGTGCGTGTGCCCGGACTGATGTCGGCCCGCCCTGTGGTGGTGGAGGGCGAAGACTGTTTCCTGGTCGTCTTTCACGACACGACCGAGGCGCAGCGCGCCAGCGACGAGTTGCGGGCACTGAACAACCTGCTGCAGCAGGCCGGCCGTATGGCCCGTCTTGGCGCGTGGGAGAGCACGCGCGAAGCAGGCATGGTCTATTGGTCGGATGTCTGCTGTGACATCCACGGCCTGCCCCCGGGCGCCCCGCCACCCCACGATTATGTTCAGCGCTTCGTGGCGCCCGCCTGGCAGGAAATGGTGCGTGCCAAATTACACGACTGCCACCACCACCAAACTGAATGGAGCCTGGAACACGAAATCATCCGTGCCGATGGACGCCAGATATGGGTGCGCGCACGCGGCGAACCGGTGTTGCAGGACGGCACCGTCACCGGCATGCGCGGTGTGCTGCAGGACATCGACGAGGCCAAGCGCTCCGAGCAGCGGTTGCGCCAGTCAGAAGACCGCTTCTCGCGCATCTTCCAGCTCATGCCCTACCCCATGGGGATGACACGCCAAAGCGACGGGTGCTATGTCGAGGTGAATCCTGCGTGGGAACAAATGCTGGGCTACACCCGGGCGCAAGCGGTGGGCGTTTCACCCATCCAGCTGGGTATCTTTCAGGCGCAGGATCGTATCCGCCTCATTGACGAGGCCCGAAAGACCGGCCAGCTCGATGCCTACGAGGTCAAGATCATCACGCGCAGTGGCGAAGAGCGCACCGCGCTGCAGTCGATGCGCGCCACGGAGTTCGATGGCGAGCCCTGCTGGCTGTTCGCCGTGCACGACATCACCGACCGCAAGCGCAGCGAGGAGCAGGTGCGCGAACGCGAGGCGCTGCTGTCGCTCACCATATCGGCAGCCGCGCTGGGGCTGTGGGACTGGGATCTGCAAACCGGCATGGTCCACGGCGATGCGCGCTGGTGCGCCCTGCGCGGTGCTCCCACCGGCGATGCCTCCGCGCCCCCAGTGCACTGGACGACAGGAGTGGCGGCCGAGGCGCTGGCCGGCATCTCGGCGGAACTGGCCCGCCACACGGACCATCCGGCCACCCCGTTCGACGCCACCTGGAAAGTGGTGCTACCCCAGGGAGGCGCCCGCTGGATACGCAACGTGGGCAAGATCATCGGACCGGACGACGCAGGCCAGCCCGCGCGCATGCTGGGCGTGGCCATCGACGTCACGCCGCAGCATGAGCAGCAAGAGCTGCTGCAAAAACTGGCCCATTACGACGCCCTCACGGGCCTGCCCAATCGCGTGCTGCTGGCGCACCGGCTGCAGGCCGGCATGGCCCAGGCCCGCGCCCACGGCACCCAGCTGGGCGTGGCCTATCTGGATCTGGATGGCTTCAAACCCATCAACGACCGCCTGGGCCACGGCGCCGGCGACCGGCTGCTGGTGGTGGTGGCGGGACGGCTTTCGCGCGCGCTGCGCCCGCAAGACTGCGTGGCCCGCCTGGGCGGCGACGAATTCGTAATCCTCATGCCGGGCCTGAACACGCACACGGATGGCGAACGACTACTGGGGCGCGTGATGGAAAGCATTTCTTCGCCCTACACCCTGGACACCGAGCGCGTGGCGGTAACGGCCAGCATTGGCTACACGGTGTTCCCCTGTGACGACGCGGACGCCGACACCCTGCTGCGCCACGCCGACCA
>NZ_NCFM01000069.1:0-7337 GCF_002281195.1 Acidovorax sp. 35-64-16
GCGGGGTTGACGCGGCTGGCGCGCCAGCTGGGGTAGAGCGTGGCCACAAAAGCCAGCACGAGGGAGATGACCGTGATGGGCACGATGTCGCTGCTCTGCGGCTCGCTGGGCATCTTGCTGATGAGGTAAATATCCTGCGGCAAAAAGCTGGCGTTGAGCGCGCGCTCGATGGCGGGCACGATCACATCGATGTTGCTGGCAATGGCCAGGCCCAGCAGCAGGCCGGACATCGTGCCGATCACGCCCACCATGGCGCCCTGCACCACAAAGATACCCATGATGCTTTTGGGGCTGGCGCCCAGCGTGCGCAGGATGGCGATGTCGGCGCGCTTGTCGGTCACCGTCATCACCAGCGTGCTCACCAGGTTGAACGCGGCCACGGCCACGATCAGCGTGAGGATGATGAACATCATGCGTTTTTCCAGCTGCACGGCGGCAAACCAGGTGCGGTTTTGCTGCGTCCAGTCGCGGATCAGCAGCTGGTCGCTCAGGCTGCCCGCCAGTTGCATGGTTACCTCGCGCGCCTGGTGCAGGTCCTTGAGCTTGAGGCGAATGCCCGTGGGGCCTTCGAGGCGGAAGATGCGCTGCGCATCCTCGTGGTGCAGCAGCACCAGCGCAGAGTCGTATTCGTAATGGCCCGAGTCAAACGTGCCCGCCACCGTCATCTGCTTGAGGCGTGGCACCACGCCAGCGGGCGTCACCTGCCCGGCCGGTGCGATCAGCGTCACGGCGTCGCCTGCACGCACGCCCAGGGCGCGGGCCAGCTCGCCGCCCAGCACCACGCGAAACTCGCCCGGCACCAGCAGCTTGAGCGTCTCTTCGTTGGTGGCGGCCAGGTCGGTCACCGCGCCTTCGAGCGCCGGGTCGATGCCGCGCACCAGCGTGCCCTTCATGTCCTCGCCGCGCGCCAGCAGGGCCTGCGCACCCACAAAGGGTGCAGCGCCGATCACGTTGGGGTTTTGCCGGGCCTCGGCCAGCGTGCGTGCCACATCGGGCAGGGCCGTGCTCTGGGGCGAAAAAATCTCGATGTGCGAGACCACGCTGAGCATGCGGTCGCGCACCTCTTTCTGAAAGCCGTTCATCACACTCAGCACGATGATGAGCGCCGCCACCCCGAGCGCAATGCCCAGCATGGACACGCCCGAGATGAACGAGATAAAGCCGTTGCGCCGCGTGGCGCGGCCCGCGCGCGTGTAGCGCCAGCCCAGGGCCAGTTCGTAGGGAATTTGCATGGTTTGAAAAGAAGGTCTGCGCCCTGCGCGGATGGCAAGCGCCAGACGGAACCAATTGTGGCATCCCGGACAATAGCGGGATGTCGGACACCACCTCTTTGCTCATTCCCTATGCCGCGAGCACGGCCGAGGGTTGCCAGCAAGCCCTCCAGGGCCTGGCCCTGCCCCATCTGGACCGGCTGCTGGCCCGGCTCAGCCCCCACACCGCGCAAACCGATACTGGCGAGGAAACCAGCTTCACCCCCCCGCACGAACGCGCACTGGCACGCGCCCTGGGCCTGCCCTTTGACGACGGCCGCACTCCCTGGGCCGCGTGGCACCGCCACCAGCAGGGCCAGCCCGCACACGGCCAGGCCTGGGCCTTCATCACGCCGTGCCAATGGCATGTGAGCACCGACCACATCACCCTGCGCGACCCGGACAGCCTGGGGCTCGACGAAGCCGCCTCGCGCGCACTGCTGGCCATCGTGGCGCCCTGGTTTGCCGAGGACGGCATCGCGCTGCACTACGACCAGCCCACGCGCTGGCTGGCCAGCGGCGCGCTGTTTGATGGATTGGCCACCGCCTCGCTGGAGCGTGTGCTGCTGCGCGACGTACGGCCGTGGATGCCTGAACCCCGTGCAGCGCAGGCGGCCCGCACCCTGCACCGCCTGCACAGCGAGATGCAGATGCTGCTTTACACCCACGCATTCAACGACGAACGCGCGGCGCGCGGCCTGCCGGTGGTCAACTCGTTTTGGGTGCACGGCACTGGCCCCCTGCCCACGCCCGCCCCAACCCCCACCACCGTACCCACGGTGCCCACCACGCTGCGTGATGCGGCCCTGCGCGAAGACTGGCGCACCTGGGCCACTGCCTGGGCGGCGCTCGATTCCGGCCCCGTGGCCGATCTGCTGCGACAGAGCGAAAGCGGCGCACCCGTGCAACTCACGCTGTGTGGCGAGCGCAATGCACAGGGCTTTCACAGCGCACCGCGCGGCCTGGCACAGCGCATTCAAGGCTTTTTCAGGCCCCAGCGCTTTATGGACCTGCGCAATCAGCTATGAAAATTATAGCAAGAGACATTCCCCCCCGCGCCGCCTGGGCGCTGGAACAGGCCGGCGTGCACCCGCTGCTGGCGCGCCTGTATGCCGCGCGCGGCGTGCGCGCCAAGGATGAACTGGACGATGGCCTGGGTCGGCTGCTGCCCCCATCGGGACTCAAAGGCATCGACGCCGCCGCGCGCCTGCTGGCCGATGCCATGGCGCAAAACAAGCGCCTTTGCATCGTGGCCGACTACGACTGCGACGGCGCCACCGCCTGCGCCGTGGGCGTGCGCGGCCTGCGCCTGCTGGGGGCTACCCACGTGGACTATCTCGTGCCCGACCGCGTGACCGATGGCTACGGCCTCACCGCGTCCATCGCCCGCCGGGTGGCCGAACGCGGCGCCGATGTGCTCATCACCGTGGACAACGGCATCGCCAGCGTGGAGGGCGTGGCCGAGGCCAAGGCGCTGGGCCTGCAAGTCCTCGTCACCGACCACCACCTGCCCGGCCCCGAACTGCCCGCCGCAGACGCCATCGTCAACCCCAACCAGCCCGGCTGCACCTTTGAGAGCAAGTCCATGGCAGGGGTCGGTGTGATGTTCTATGTGCTGCTGGCGCTGCGCGCCGAGCTGCGCGCGCGCGGTGTGTTTGATGCATCGAGCGCCGCCGGGCCGCCCCAAGGCGCGAGCGCCCCCCTGGGGGGCAGCGAACCACGTGAAGCGGGGAGCGTGGGGGCACCTAGACCCCAACCCAAGCTCGACCCCCTGCTCACGCTGGTGGCTTTGGGCACCGTGGCCGACGTGGTCAAGCTTGATGCCAACAACCGCCGCCTGGTGGCGCAGGGCCTCAAGCGCATCCGCGCAGGCCAGATGCCTGCCGGGGTGGCCGCACTGTTCACCGCCGCCGGCCGCAAGGCGCCCGTGGCCACCACGTTCGACTTCGGTTTTGCTTTGGGCCCGCGCATCAATGCGGCGGGCCGCCTGGCCGACATGACACTGGGCATCGAATGCCTGCTCACCGACGACGCGGGCCGCGCGGCCGAGCTGGCGGCCACGCTTGACGGCATCAACCGCGAGCGCCGCGAAATCGAGGGCGGCATGCGTGACCAGGCGCTGCTGATGGCCGAAAGCCTGTTCCAGGAGGACGAAGAACCGCCGCCGGCCATCAGCGTGTTCGACCCCGATTTCCACGAAGGCGTGGTCGGCATCGTTGCCAGCCGCATCAAGGACAAGCTACACCGTCCCACCTTTGTGTTTGCTGCCAGCAGCGCGCCGGGCAAGGCGCACGAGCTCAAGGGATCGGGCCGCTCCATCCCCGGCTTTCACCTGCGCGATGCGCTGGATTTGGTGGCCAAGCGCCATCCGGGTGTGCTGCTGAAATTTGGCGGCCACGCCATGGCGGCCGGCTGCACGGTGGCCGAAGAAGCGTTTGACGTGTTCGAGCAGGCCCTGGCCCAGGTGGCGCGCGAATGGCTTGATGCGGCCGCGCTCACGCGCCGCATCGAAACCGACGGCCCGCTGGCCCCCGAATACTGCCGCGCCGACATGGTGGACACCCTGCACCGCGAGGTGTGGGGCCAGGGCTTTGCCCCACCCACGTTCAGCGAAGAAGTGCAGGTGCTCAGCCAGCGGCTGGTGGGCGAAGGCAAGAACCACCTGTCCATCAAGCTCATCCACCAGGGCAATCCCATCGACGCCATCTGGTTCAGCCACACCGAACCCCTGCCCACGCGCGTGCTGCTGGCGTTTCGACTCGACGTCAACGAGTGGAAGGGCGAGCGCAAGGTGCAGTTTCTGGTGGAAGGCGCGCAGCTGTAAAGCCCAATGCAGCTACGCTCCCCCCCGGCAAATACGACTGAATAGGCCGCAACGGCAACCGCCGCAACGCCTGGTCGGTGAGCTTGCCGTAGTGCTCCATCCACAGGTCAAACAACGTGTCCAGCCCGATCAGGGTGATGTGCCGCTTTTCCTGGATGCGCGCTGCGGTGGCTGCATCCTTCGTAAAGCCAGCGCTCATCGCTTACCCAGCAATATGGAGTGCCCCATCTTGGTAGTTTCGATTTTTTGTTTTGGTTGGGGGCGAAAACCCCTCAAACGCATCGCCCGCCTGCCACGCCCCTACCGCGTACACCCGCTCGTCCCGTAGGCCCTGCACGCCCTCGGCCCAGGCCAGCAGCATGCGTTTGCCGATGTCTTCAAAGCCGGGGTGTTGCGCCATGGCCTGGCGCACCTGGGGGCCCACATCGGCCACCGCATCGCTGATGGCTTGCACCATGTGCTGTTGCTCCTTGGGCTGGATGCCAAACGTGGCGGCGATGAACTTTTGCAGGCTTTTGCCGGGCGTCCAGGTGCGTTTGCCCATGAACTCGATGCCGGGCGGGTTGTGCGCAAAGCCCGCATACACGCTGGTGGTCAGCACGTCGTAGGCGGGCGCCAGATGCACGTCGGCCCGGCGGGTGTAGCGCAGGGCCAGGTTTTTGGCATGGCAGTCGGCGTTGCGCAGGGCGTAGGTCAGCAGCAGGGTGGTGGCCAACTGGCGAAAGGTGTCCCGCCGCTGCGCGCCGGGCACATGGTCGCGCACAGCTTTGGCGATGCGTTCCCAGGTGGTGTCGTATTTGGCGGCGGGGCGCAGGCCCAACAGGCTGCAAAAGTCTTCCATGCCCCACAGCGGCTGGCCGTGTTCGTCCACGTCAAAGCGGTGCACCACCAAGGCCTGGCCATCGTCGGAAACTTCGGTGGTGGCGGTGGGCATCACACGGCGGGCCACCTGCATGCACAGGTGTTCGTTCAACGCGACGAAGGGCAACTGGGTGCTGGAGCCTTTGATGATGTGGCGGCGGGTAATGACGCTGGCTTTTTTGTGCAGTGCCAAGGCTTCCATGGGGTCGGCCGGTGCCGCGCCCGTTTCGGCCCGCGCATCCAGAAACTTGGGTACCACGCCCGAGACGCCGCTGGTGGCGTGCTGGCGCACCAAGGCCGCAAAGGCGGCTTCGGAGTTGTCGCCCTTGAGCAGCGCGGCCACTTCGATGGGCTGGGCCGGTTCACTGAGCTGCGCGCCCGGCGCTGCCACCTGCAGGCGGCCCACCATGTTCCGGCCAATGACGGACAGCAGAGCAATGGGGCTGGCGCCGATGTGTGGGCCAAACTGTTCTTGCAGCACCTGAAGCAGATAGCCCTCGGGCAGGTTCATCTGCAGCACGGGCGGAAGCTGGTCGTCCCACACATAGCTCTCCAGGCGCACGGGCATGGTGAGCGACACAAAGTCGTCGGCCGCCACCTGCGGGTGGTAGGTGAGCACGCTTTTGAAGTCGCCAGATTGCTCCAGCGTGGCGACCTCGCGGCCCAGCACGTACACAGACAACTGCATCAGCGACGGCCCTCACTGGAAGTACCCTGGGCATCGACCGTGCGCCCCGGGGTGGACTGTGCGCGCTCGCGGCGCAACTCGTCCAGATTGCCCGCCTGGCCTTGCGCCACGATGTCCAGTTCGGCCTCCAGCACAGCCAGCACCGCCAGCAGTTTGCGCGCGCCAAACTCCGCGGACCTGCCGCGTTCAAAGCGCGACAGGGATTCGGGCGTGACGCCCGCCTTGGCCGCAACATCGCCCTGCTTGAGGCCCAGCAGTTTGCGACGTGTGGCGACGGCCTCACCGAGTTCTTGGAGGGTTTGCAATTGATATTTGCGTCAAAATTTTTGCAATGCTAGCAATTTTTGACGCAAAAATCAAAATACTGATGGGTGAGTCGGAATGCTTGCCGAGTAAGCGCCAGAAGCAGACTTGCGCAATAAAAAAAGCCAAATCGGGCTCTAGCGCTTACCCATCAATCGCTAGCAGCTATCAAAACATGAGCAATCTGAAGCCATCTGAAGCCTGTAGAGGGAATCAGAAGCTCTCCCAGTCGTCATCGTTGCCCGTGGTCGCAGCGCGGGGCGCGGGCGCTGGGGGCTTGGTGGCCAAAGGCTTGGGCGCGGCGGGAGCTGCAGACGCCAGCCGCGCGGCCGGTTTTGCAGCCGGGGCGGATGCAACCCGCACCGGGGCCGGTGCGGAACGTGGGGCGGCCACTGCCGGAGCAGGGCGTGGGGCCACAGGCGCGCGGGTCAGCACGGCGCCCACGTTGAACACCGACACCACGTTGGCCAGGTGCTGGGCCTGGTCGCGCATGGATGCGGCGGCTGCGGTGCTTTCCTCTACCAGCGCGGCGTTTTGCTGCGTCATCTGATCGAGGTGCGTGACGGCCTGGTTGACCTGGGCGATGCCGTCGCGCTGCTCGGTGGACGAGGCCGTGATCTCGCCAATGAGGTCGCTCACGCGGCGCACGCTGGAGACGATTTCTTCCATGCTCTGGCCGGCCTGCGCCACCTGGGCCGAGCCCGCTTCGACGTTCTCGACCGACGCGCTGATGAGCTGCTTGATCTCTTTTGCCGCCTCGGCGCTGCGCCCTGCAAGGCTGCGCACTTCGCTGGCCACCACGGCAAAGCCGCGGCCCTGCTCGCCGGCACGGGCGGCTTCCACGGCGGCGTTGAGCGCCAGGATGTTGGTCTGGAAGGCGATGCCGTCAATCACGCCAATGATGTCGCTGATCTTTTTGCTGCTGTCGGTGATCTGCTGCATGCTGGCCACCACCTGGCCCACCACCTCGCCGCCACGCGCGGCCGCCTGGGCGGCGGTGCCCGCCAGCTGGTTGGCCTGGCGAGCGGTGTCGGCCGACTGGGTGACGGTGGCCGTCAGCTGCTCCATGCTGGCGGCGGTTTCTTCGAGGTTGGAGGCCGTCTGCTCGGTGCGCGCTGACAGGTCGTGGTTGCCGTTGGCAATCTGCACCGATGCCGACGACACCGAGTCCACCCCCGAGCGCACATCGGTCACCACACCCCGCAGCTGCGTGGACATGGCCGACAACGAGCGCAGCATATGGCCAAACTCGTCCTTGCGGGTGGAATGCAGCTCTTGCGTGAGGTCGCCCGCGGCGATGGCGTCAATGGCATTGACGGCCTGGTCGAGCGGCCGGGTGATGGAGCGCACCAGCTGCCACGCCATGGCCAGCCCCACCGCCAGCAGCAGGGCAGCCATTACCAGACCCATG
>NZ_NCFM01000024.1:0-40849 GCF_002281195.1 Acidovorax sp. 35-64-16
AGCACCAGGGTCTGCTGGGTTTCGGCCAGGCCGATTTCCCAGGGGCCGCCGCAATGCTTGATGGACGACCAGGGCGATGCGCCCGTGCCGCCGTCATGGCCGGCAATCACGACGTGGTCGCTCTTGCACTTGGCCACGCCCGCAGCGATGGTGCCCACACCCACTTCCGACACCAGCTTGGTGCTGATGCTGGCGTGCGGTGCGACGTTCTTCAGATCATGGATCAGCTGCGCCAAGTCCTCGATGGAATAGATGTCGTGGTGCGGTGGGGGCGAGATCAGGCCCACGCCGGGCACGCTGTGACGCAGCTTACCGATGTAGTTGGACACCTTGCCGCCAGGCAGCTGGCCGCCTTCGCCGGGCTTGGCGCCCTGGGCCATCTTGATCTGGATCTGGTCAGCGCTGGACAGGTATTCGGCCGTGACGCCAAAGCGGCCCGACGCCACCTGCTTGATGCGGCTGCGCAGCGAGTCGCCGTCCAGCAAAGGCAAGTCGACCTCGACGTTCTCGGCGCCGATCACGCTCTTCAAGGTATCGCCCTTCTTGATCGGGATGCCCTTGAGTTCGCTGCGGTAGCGTGCGGCATCTTCGCCGCCTTCACCCGTGTTGCTCTTGCCGCCGATGCGGTTCATGGCCACGGCCAACGTGGCATGCGCCTCGGTGCTGATGGAACCCAGCGACATGGCGCCGGTGGCAAAACGCTTGACGATTTCCTTGGCGGGCTCGACCTCGTCGATCGGGATCGCCTTGGAGGGATCGATCTTGAACTCGAACAGGCCACGCAGCGTCATGTGGCGCTTGCTTTGGTCGTTGATGAGCTGGGCGTATTCCTTGTACGTGTTCCAGTTGTTGGCGCGCGTGCTGTGCTGCAGCTTGGCAATGGCGTCGGGCGTCCACATGTGGTCTTCGCCACGGGCGCGCCAGGCGTATTCGCCGCCCGCGTCCAGCATGGTTTCGAGCACCGGGTCGTCACCAAAGGCGGCCTTGTGCATGCGGATGGCTTCTTCGGCGATTTCGAACACGCCAATGCCTTCCACGCGGCTGGCGGTGCCGGTGAAATATTTGCCCACGGTTTCCGTGTTCAGGCCGATAGCCTCGAACAGCTGGGCGCCGCAGTAGCTCATGTAGGTGCTCACGCCCATCTTGGACATGATCTTGGACAGGCCCTTGCCGATGGCCTTGACGTAGTTGTAAATGGCCTTGTCTGCCGACAGGTCACCACCCAGTTCCTTGTGCATGTCGGCCAGGGTTTCCATGGCCAGGTAGGGGTGCACGGCCTCGGCGCCGTAGCCTGCCAGCACGGCGAAGTGGTGCACTTCGCGGGCGGTGCCGGTCTCGACCACCAGTCCGGCGGTGGTGCGCAGGCCCGCACCCACCAGGTGCTGGTGAATGGCCGACAAGGCCAGCAGTGCGGGAATGGCCACTTGCGTGGCGCTCACGGCGCGGTCGCTGATGATCAGGATGTTGGCGCCGCCCTTGATGGCATCCACGGCCTGCGCGCACAGCGAAGCCAGCTTGGCCTCGACGCCTTCGCGGCCCCAGTCCAGCGGGTAGGTGATGTCGATGGTTACGCTCTTGAACTTGCCGTTGGTGTGGCTCTCGATGTCGCGCAGCTTGGCCATGTCGGCAAAGTCGAGCACGGGCTGGCTCACCTCCAGGCGCATGGGCGGGTTGACCTGGTTGATGTCCAGCAGGTTGGGCTTGGGGCCGATGAAGCTGTTGAGCGACATCACGATGGCCTCGCGGATCGGGTCGATCGGCGGGTTGGTCACCTGGGCAAACAACTGCTTGAAGTAGTTGTACAAGGGCTTGTTCTTGCCCGACAGCACGGCCAGCGGGCTGTCGTTGCCCATGGAGCCAATGCCTTCCTCGCCGTTTCGGGCCATGGGCGCCATCAGGAACTTGATGTCTTCCTGGGTGTAGCCAAAGGCCTGCTGGCGATCGAGCAGCGGCAGATCGGCAGGCTGGGCCGCCGCCACTTGCGCGCCAGCGTCGATGCTGTCGAGCTTGATGCGCAGGTTCTCGATCCACTGCTTGTAGGGCTTGGTGTTGACGATGTTGGCCTTGAGCTCATCGTCGTCGATCATGCGGCCTTGTTCCAGATCGATCAGGAACATCTTGCCGGGCTGCAGGCGCCACTTGCGCACGATCTTGTTCTCAGGAATCGGCAGCACGCCCGATTCGGATCCCATGATGACCAAGTCGTCATCGGTGATGCAGTAGCGCGAGGGACGCAGGCCGTTGCGGTCCAGCGTGGCGCCGATCTGGCGACCGTCGGTGAACACGATGGAGGCCGGGCCGTCCCAAGGCTCGAGCATGGCGGCGTGGTATTCATAGAAGGCGCGGCGCCGCTCGTCCATGGTGGTGTGCTGCTCCCAGGGCTCGGGGATCATCATCATCACGGCCTGGCTGATGGGGTAACCGGCCATGGTCAGCAACTCAAGGCAGTTGTCGAACGTGGCGGTGTCGGACTGGTCGGCGAAGCTGATGGGGTAGAGCTTTTGCAGGTCAGCCGCCAGCACGGGCGAAGCCATCACGCCTTCACGCGCCTTCATCCAGTTGTAGTTGCCCTTGACGGTGTTGATTTCACCGTTATGCGCCACATAGCGGTAAGGGTGGGCCAGCGGCCACTCGGGGAAGGTATTGGTTGAGAAACGCTGGTGCACCAGGCCAATGGCCGAAATGCAGCGCTCGTCGGACAGGTCTTTGTAGTACACGCCCACCTGGTCGGCCAGCAGCAGGCCCTTGTAGACCACGGTGCGGCTGGACATGCTGGGCACGTAATACTCTTTGCTGTGCTTGAGCTTGAGCGCCTGGATATTGGCGCTGGCGGTCTTGCGGATCACATACAGCTTGCGCTCCAGCGCGTCCTGCACGATCACGTCGTTGCCACGTCCGATGAACACCTGGCGCAGGATGGGCTCCTTCTTGCGCACGGTGGGGGACATGGGCATGTCCACATTCACCGGCACATCGCGCCAGCCCAGCAACACCTGGCCTTCGGCCTTGATAGCGCGCTCCATCTCCTGCTCGCAGGCCAGACGGGATGCGTGCTCCTTGGGCAAAAAGATCATGCCCACGCCGTATTCGCCAGCCGCAGGCAAGGTCACACCCTGCTTGGCCATCTCTTCGCGGTACAGCGCGTCGGGAATCTGGATCAGGATACCGGCACCGTCACCCATCAGCGGGTCGGCACCCACCGCACCACGGTGGTCGATGTTTTCCAGGATCTTCAAGGCCTGCGTCACGATGTCGTGGCGCTTGATGCCTTTGATGTGGGCCACAAACCCGAGGCCGCAGGCGTCGTGTTCGTTACCCGATGAATACAAACCGTGTTGTTGCAGATGCTGGATCTCGGCAGCCGTAGTCATGGCGCACTCCTCATATTTTTCGCAGGGAATGCAAGATTAGTGCAATGCAACATATTTGCGCAAGCACAAAAATTGGGGTCAGATTCCAATTATTTCTGATACATTGCAAAAAACATGGAATTAGGGACACATCAATATTGATAGCTGTCATTCCTTATCCATCAAGCGCCATAAATCAATTTAACTTAATTTTTCGGTGTGATTGCGGGCCGCCCTGCCTTGGCCTTAGCAACGCGGCGGGGCGATTTTTTTTGCAACTCCGCCACAAACTCCGCATCGCCCAGCGCCCATCCGCTCAATGCCGCTTCGGTCAAAGCAGCCTGATCGCCACTGCCAATGCCCGCCTGCACCAACCCTGCATAGGCTGCTTCGCGCGCAAACGGCGTGTTGCCCAGCGCCCAATACAACGCATGCGGGGTCACGAGTTTGTCGATGCGCTGGCCCAGGTAATGGGCGTGGCTGGACCACTGCCAGGCCCCCGGTTGCGCCACCATGCCGGCCCGCACCGGGTTCAGATCGATATACACCATGCAGGCGAGCAAATAGCGCTCCGTCTCGATCAGCGTGGAGCGGTAGCGCCCCTCCCACAGCGTGCCACTGCGGGCGTGGCGCTGGTTGAAATAGCGCACATAACTGCGCCCCACCGCCTGCATCATCAAAGGCAACGCCTCGGCCGTGGCCGGTGTGGCGAGCAGGTGAAAGTGGTTGTCCATCAGGACATATGCATGGACCGCGACCGCAAACTTATGTGCGTTTTCGGCCAAAAGCGCCATCATGGTGGCGAAATCCTGGGTGTCCGCAAAGATCATCTGGCGGTTGTTGCCGCGCTGAATGATGTGGTGCGGGTAGCCGGGAAGCGTGAGACGGGGCAGGCGGGCCATGGCGAAGTCCTGAACAAGGAAACACGGGCAATTTTAATTGAGCTCTGACCCCAATTATTGAGTTGGCCACGTATTGCCCCTGAGGAGTGTTTGCCCGGACCCTATTCCTGCGGCGACACGGCGGCGTCTGCCGACAGCCCGAAACGCGCTCCCAAAGCCTGCTCGAGCCCGAACTCGCGCAAGATGGCGCGCAGCCGCTCCTGGGCGCTGCGCTTTCTCTGGCCGGTGTAGCGGGCGATGATCAGCTCGTTTTTCATGCTGTGCTCCCAACCCACCAGTTCGGTCACTGTGACCTGGTAACCGCTGGCCTCCAGGTGCAGGCACCGCAACACGTTCGTTACCTGGCTGCCCACCTCGCGGGTGTGCAGCGGGTGGCGCCACAGTTCGGCCAGGGGCGTGCGCGCCAGTTGCAGAGCCTTGCCCTGGCGCAGGCAGGCAGCCACTTCGGCCTGGCAGCAGGGCACGATGACCATCGCGCGTGCCTGTTTTTGCAGGCCGAAGGCAATGGCATCGTCGGTGGCGGTGTCGCAGGCATGCAGCGCGGTCACCACATCAATGCGCTCGGGCAGCTCGGCCGCATCGGTGGATTCAGCCACCGACAGGTTCAAGAACGACATACGCCCAAAGCCGAGTTGCTGGGCCAGTGCACGCGATTTTTCGACCAGCTCGGCGCGCGTTTCAATGCCGTAGATATGACCGCGTCCCAGCGCCTTGAAATACAGGTCGTACAGGATAAAGCCCAGATACGACTTGCCCGCGCCATGGTCGGCCAGCGTGGGGCTGTGCCCGTCGGCCGACATTTCCTGCAGCAAAGGCTCGATGAAATTGAACAGGTGGTACACCTGCTTGAGCTTGCGGCGTGAATCCTGGTTCAGCCGCCCTTCGCGCGTCAGGATGTGCAGCTCTTTCAACAACTCAACGGACTGCCCCGGGCGCAGCTCGGACAACTCTGCGCTGGCTGCCGGCAGGTTTTTGGAAGGTACCTTGGTAGCCGCTTTGGTTACCGCCTTGTGGTCCGCGGCTTTCATGCCGGGTCCTTCGGCAGTTCAGGCGTGGTTGCCGCCGTGCTCACGCCCACGTCCAGCGCCTGCCAGCCTGGCATACCCAGTTGCTCCAGCACCTCCATGTTGCGCTCGTAGATGGCTTCGGCCTCGGGGTAGGCCTGCACTGCCCGGTCAATACTGTCTTCGCGCAGCAGGTGCAAGGTGGGATATGGCGCGCGATTGGTGCAGTTGGTGACATCACCCGCACCGGTGCCCGCAAACTGGAACTGCGGATGAAAGCTGGCAATCTGCAGGGTGCCGTCCAGGTCCAGCTCCTCCAGAACGTCTTCGGCCAAACCCAGGAAATCGTTGAACTCCAGAAAATCCTGCAGGCAGTCCGGCGCCATCAGCAAGGTGGTGTCGCGCACCTCGGCAGGGGCTGCGGCCAGATCGGCCAGCTCGCGCCGCAGGTCTTGCGCCAGTGCCTCAGCACCGGTGGCAGCGCTCACCACATAGTGAATCTGCCCCTTGGCGTGCACGCCCTTGGCAAACGGGCACAGGTTCAGCCCGATCACGGCCCGCTCCAGCCAGCGCACCATGTCCTTCGTGATGAGGTCCGCCCGTTCAGAAGGCGCGAGGGGCGGCGAAGGGGCGGCAGCGTTCATGGCAGATCGATTCAGAAGACAACAAAAAAGGGGTGAAGTTTACCGAACCGCAGCCACCACGGCGGGCCAATCGCAGCGGCTGAGTGCATTTGCAAATCGGTGACGTTTGGCAAAGCCGCAGGCAGCACTGAAGTACCACAAGGCGCATCAACAGCAGCACCGGTGATTTGGTGATGACATCAGCCCAGCAGGCGCAGGCCGGTCAATCGCTCGTGTTCGCGCCCCGCGAAGCGGTCCGTCATTCCGGCGATGAAATCTGCCACCGCCCGGGCGCGTGCCGAGGGCTCGCCTTCCAGTGCCTGGCGGGTGAAACGGGGCTTCATTTCGCGCGGCTCGGCCACATACGCAGCAAACAGCTCGGTTACCACGCGCTGGGCGCGCCCGGTGGTCTCCACCACCTGCGGGTGGCGGTAAAGGTTCTTGAAAAGAAACCGCTTGAGCTCCGATGACTGGGCCCGCATGGGGGCGCTGAAGCCCACCAGCGTTGCGGCCAAACGCACGTCGGCCACACTGCGGGGCGCGGCACTGGCCAACGCGGCGCTGGTGGCCTCGATCACGTCATAGACCTGTGCACTGAGCATGCGCCGGATGGCTTCATACAGCAGGCGCCGCTCCATCGCCGCGCCCACCAGATGCGGATGCTCGGCCTGCGCCACACAGCGGTAGTGGTCAAACAGAGGAACATCGGCCAGTTGCGCCAGCGTGATCAGGCCCGAGCGCACGCCGTCATCAATGTCATGCGCGTTGTAGGCAATTTCGTCGGCCAGATTGCACAGCTGCGCTTCCAGACTGGGCTGCTCCCTGCGCAAAAACCGCCCCCCCACGCCTCCAGGTTCATTCAGCTCCAGCCGCTGCGCGTTTGCCTGCGAGCAATGTTTGAGCACGCCCTCCCGCGTTTCGAACGTCAGGTTGATGCCGTCGTAATCGGGGTAGCGCTCTTCGAGGTGGTCCACCACCCGCAGACTCTGCAGGTTGTGTTCGAACCCGCCATGGGCCTGCATGCACCCGTTCAGCGCATCCTGCCCGGCGTGCCCGAAAGGGGTGTGGCCGAGGTCATGGGCCAGAGAGATCGCCTCCACCAGGTCTTCGTTGATGCGCAACGACCGGGCAATCGAACGCCCCAGTTGCGCCACCTCCAGCGAATGCGTGAGCCGCGTGCGAAAAAGATCTCCCTCGTGGTTCAAAAAAACCTGGGTCTTGTAAACCAGCCGACGGAACGCCGACGAGTGCACGATGCGGTCACGGTCACGCTGGTAGTCGGTGCGCGTGGGCGCAGCAGGCTCAGGATAGCGGCGCCCACGCGACAACGCAGGGTCGCAGGCATAGCACGCCAGAGAAGAGCTTTGGGTCAAATTGGCCTCTAGCGCTTTAACAGCAAGCGCTTAAAGCTATCACATTAATAGCAATTGATTCAATAAATACCAGGTGACGGCCTGTCACCCGGCGCAGCAGGCGTCAATCACCTCGCGCACCAGCGCATCGGGTGCGGCACGCACGCAGGCCCGGCCCGGCCCGTCGATCAGCACAAAGCGGATCTCGCCCGCCTCCGCCTTCTTGTCCACGCGCATCAGTTCCAGATAGCGGCCGGCATTGTCAGCAGCATCCAGCACCGCGCCACGCAGGGGCAATCCAGCACGCTGCACCAGCACCTTCAAACGCGCCACAAACGCGTCATCCACCAAGCCCAGCCGGCACGACAGCTCGGCCGCCATCACCATGCCGGCCCCCACACCCTCACCATGCAGCCAGGCGCCATAGCCCATACCGGCCTCTATGGCATGGCCAAAGGTGTGGCCAAAATTCAAAATGGCGCGCAGTCCGGCCTCGCGCTCGTCCTGCCCCACCACCCAGGCCTTGATCTCGCAGCTGCGCCGCACTGCATGCGCGAGCGCCGTTCGGTCGCGCGCCAGCAGGTCATCCATGTGATCTTCGAGCCAGCCCATGAAATCCATGTCGGCAATCGGCCCGTATTTGATGATCTCGGCCAGGCCAGCGCTGAGTTCACGCACCGGCAAGGTATCGAGGGTCGCCAGGTCACACACCACCAGTTGCGGCTGGTAGAACGCACCAATCATGTTCTTGCCCAGCGGGTGGTTGATGGCCGTCTTACCTCCCACCGACGAATCCACCTGCGCCAATAGCGTGGTCGGCACCTGCACAAACGGCACCCCGCGCATGTAGCTAGCGGCGGCGAAGCCGGTCATGTCGCCAATGACTCCACCACCCAGGGCGAACAACACGGTTTTGCGGTCGCAACCGTGCTGCAGCAGGGCATCAAAAATCAGGTTCAGGGTCTGCCAGTTTTTGTGTTCCTCGCCGTCGGGCAGGACTACGGTGTGGACCTGGGCGTACTTGGGTGCGAGCGCCGAGCGCAGGGCATCGGCATACAGCGGCGCCACTGTGGTGTTGGTGACGATGAGGGCAGCGGTCGCCTTGGGCAGCGCGGCGTAGTTGGCGGGGGTGGCCAGCAGGCCAGGGGCGATGGTGATGGGGTAGCTGCGGTCGGCCAGGTTGATGGCGACGGTTTGCACGACGCTGGCGGGCAATGAAATCGACGAAGTGGACGATGCAGATGCACCACCATCGCGCTGCAAAGCAGAGTTCGGTGAGGTAATTACAGTGGACATGGTGGGCCTAGTTTAGGGCAGCCGCACGGTACGCCGGCTGCTCACAGTTCGCGCAAGGGAGTATCCGATGCCTTTTTTGCGACTGAGACCCTGAGAAGCAAACAAGTTGGGCAACGGAGTCCGTCACCCCAATTTCCCCCGCAAATAGCCGAGACCGATTCCGAACGGAAGATGATCTAAATCACCCCTGACAGAGTAAAAAAGCCGCCGCAAAACAAAAATTCAGATTCCACGCGATAGTGGCTCTGTCAGAACAAAACAGACCGATATTCACGACACCGATCTGTTTCGCCCCAAAGATGGAGTTCAATCAGGCGTGAAGCAGTCATTCACGCCATAAGCAGGCGTCAAGAACGAACCGTTTTTGTCATCGCCCTCGACAAAACCTGTTGTATAGGTCTTTTCCACCACCCCCTCAGAACCTGCCACACTGGTAGTCACTTTCACCGCATATTGAAGCCAAGTCGCAACATTCATAGGGTACTCCACCTGTATGGTGGCGCGACCATTCGTGCCGGTTGTTTTATCACCGATAAAAGACAAAACCACATCCGCTTTGCGCGGTGAAATTTCGCCATCGCCGTCACCGGCGAGGATTTCATCTGCGTCCAGAAATCCGTTCCGATTCAAGTCTTCATTCCGGCACCAAGTGCGTGGACTGGCATATAGCCCTTTTCCATAGGAACGCAGATCAACACTCGCAGAGATTTGCGCATTGGGCACCGCATTGCCAGCTGCATCCGCCACTGCAATATCAAACTTCTTGATGTAGGTGAGATTGTTCGCGCCTTTCACCAGCTCGTTGTTATCACCCAAGGTGATTGAAAGTGGCTGACTGGCAACCGTCATGGTTGCAATTCTGAAATTTGGACAAGCGCCATTCGCGATCTCCGCGTCAGTCAGGCCATAACACACTCGAACCTGAACTCCATCTGTGGGACTGGACCGCGTACCAGCAACATATTCAGAAAACGCTTGACCGGTGGAATCGCTATAGACTGTGGCAGCACCCGTTGAAATCACTTCACCACTGCCCAGCCCCGGCGGAACAATCTCGAAACGGGCGCGAACATTCGCAATAGCTTGGTTGGTCGCGTTTTGAAACACCGCCCTCAAGCCCGCCCGATTCGTGCTGGAGCCCGCCGTATTGGGCGCAATGGTGTTCGGAGTAATAGCCAAGCTGGCTGCGCTAATCACTCCCGTTGCATTAGGAATACCAGTTCCTCCAGGCAGCAATACCTGCACGTCTGGCGTCTGGGCAGTCACACCCGAAGCAGTCGCCACAATGGTGTATGTACCCGCAGAAACAGGGGCAGCCGGCAATTGAACGGTGACATTGCCATCGCTATCGGTAGCCACACTTTGTGTGAAACCCAGTGTGCCACCCAACTTGACGGGGACCTGTGCGATACCAGACCCATTAACGTCAGTTACTTTGATGGACAACGTAGCCGGGCCGCCAGGAACCGGTACTGCAGGGACCAAAGACAAAGCCACTTTACTGCCAGTGACAGGAATCACTGCTGTCGCAGTCTTATCTCCCATCTTTATGGTCGCCGTAATATCCCTATTGGCCTTGCTGCCTCCAATAGAAATTTTCCCGGAAGCTTTACCTGTGGCGTCGGAAACAGCCACTTCTGGCGTATAAACACCAGAACTAACCGAAACTGCCAAAGCGGCATTTGCCACCGGATTGTTATTGGCATCCAGAGCAGTGACCGTTAACGTGGCCTCATCCGAGCCCGAGTTGGTCAATGCATTTTTATTCAGCTGATAAACGATGTTCGCGACACTTACCGTTGCAGGCTGTCCGTTAGGTGGCGTCCCTGAATTCCCTCCCCCACCACCACAAGCCACCAACACAGCCACCAATGGCACGGTCAATATTCTGAAAAGATTTCTCATTTTTTCCCCAACAATTAATCTATTTACCGCACTGGACCACGGTCAGTAATGACCTTTGGCGTAATGAAAACCAGCATTTCACGCTTAGAGGACTCTTTCGTCCTGCTCTTGAACAAATTGCCCACCACCGGCACATCACCCAGCACGGGAATCTTGTTTTCCTGATTGGTGTCTTCCATTTCGAAAATGCCGCCAATCACCACGGTTCCGCCGTTTTCGATCAGGATTTGGGTTTTGATGTGCTTGGTGTCGATGGCTACGCCCTGCGTGGTGGTTTCGCCCCGGCTGTCCTTGTTGATGTCCAGGTCGAGAATGATGCTGCCCTCGGGGGTGATCTGCGGGGTCACTTCCAGCTTCAACACCGCCTTTTTGAAGGCCAGGGTGGTTGCGCCATTGGGCGCGGTCACTGAATAGGGATATTCGGTGCCCTGCTCGATCAAGGCCTTGGTCTGGTCGGCGGTGATGATGCGCGGGCTCGATACGATCTTGCCCTTGCCATCGGCCTCCATGGCCGAGAGCTCCAGCGTCAGGAATCTGTTGGCAGCAGAGTTGAATATGGAGAGGGCAAAACTCCCCACACTCCTGACGTTGGACAGGCTGGCAGGCAGGTTGACAAAATTCCCGTCTGTGTTTGTGGTCCCGCCCGCGCCACTGGAGGCAACCGCATTGCTGTAACTGGTACCAAATGCCACACGATTGTTTCCACCAATCCCATAGCCGCCATCGCCGCCGCGATTGGCTCGCAAATCCGTACCGCCCAATCTCACCCCCAACGACCGGCCGAAGGTATCTCGCGCCTCCACAATTCGGGCCTCGATAAGAACCTGACGTACCGCAACGTCCAGCGTCGCAAGCAACTGCCGCACGTCTTCAAGCTTGCTGGGTGTGTCGGTCACAAAAAGCTGGTTTGTACGGGGCTCAGAAATAGCACTTCCTCGTTCCGTCAAGAATCTGGTGGAGGAGCCGGTGCCGCCACTCGAGCTGGTTGTTAACTGCGACACCATATCCGCAGCCTTGGCGTAATTCAGCTGAAAAGCTTGCGTTTTAAGGGGCTCCAACTTCTGAATGGCCAGCGCAGCCTCGAAATCCTTCTTGGTGCGCGCATCAATTTCGTCCTTGGGGGCAATCCACAACACGCTTCCGGATTTGCGCATGCCCAAGCCCTTGGCATCCATGATGATCTGGAGGGCTTGGTCCCATGGAACATCTTTCAATCGCAGCGTCAAGGCACCAGTCACGGTGTCCGATGTGACAATATTAAAGTTGGTGAAATCTGCAATGACTTGAAGCAAAGATCTGACTTCAATATTCTGAAAATTCAGCGAGAGTTTTTCACCGCTGTAGCCAGGCCCCTGGGTCAATTTGCTCAAATCCACCTTCTTTTGGCGAATTTCCACAACAAATTGGTTATTGCTTTGGTAGGCGCTGTGATCCCAGTCGCCAACGGGTTCCACCACCATTCGCACACGGTCACCCTGTTGGGATGTTGTCACCATTTGAACGGGCGTTCCGAAATCTGTCACATCAAGACGCCGACGCAGTCCTTCAGGCAAGGATGAGCGGAGAAAATCGACAGTCAGCCCCTTGCCCTGGCGGTGAAGATCAACACCGACCTGACTGTTGGCAAGGCCGACAACAATGCGACCAGAACCATCTGCACCTCTGCGGAAATCAACGTCTTTCAAAGGAAGCGTATCGCTGCTGCCGCTTTCTGCGAATATCGTGGTGGAGGACTGCTGCGAAGCTGCTGCCGAAGTGGTAACGGGCAACAAAGAGATAAGAAGCGTCTTGCCTTGCAGTTCAGCCTGGTAGGAAGTGGCTTGCTTGAGATTCAAAACGAGGCGTGACCGATCGCCCGCCTGTACGACATTGATAGACTTTAAGTTTCCCTGGTTCACATCGACAACGGACCGCCCCATTGCATTGGTGGTTCCAGGAAAATCCAGTGCAATGCGCGCTGGTGACTGAATTGCAAAACCCGTAGGCACTGCCGAGAGTGGCTGAGATAGTTCAACACGAACCACTTCTGCGCCACCTTGCATCGTGCCAGTGACTGCCTCGATGGCACTTTGTGCCATGGCAGCTGTTGCTGCCAGCGTAGTCACTACCGCAAAGATCGCACTTTTGTAGTGATTCATCATCCAGATATTTTTCGTTGTCATTTCTTTCCCTCTTGCAGGTCAAGCGATGCGGTGCGCTCTATCCAATCCCCGGTGGCGTCTTGCACTATTTCGCGCAAACTAATTGCCGTTTCGGAGATTTTGGTAATTTTTCCATAATTTTGGCCAAGATAATTTCCCACCCGAACCTGATACAGCAAATTATCGACTTTGAGAAGCGCCGTAGGTGTTCCGGTTTTGTTCAGGCTACCGACCATCGTCATGGCGTCCAGCGGAAATGCCTCCAATGGCTCTTTCCTGCGCGCCATTTCAGGAGCAATCAACGTTGCATTGGAGGCAATCTGAACCGAATCGCGCCGCAATGCCTGCGTGAGCTTGAGTTGATTGAACGGTTCAATACCATTCTCTACCGTATATGCTTGCGGCTGGAACTGCTTGGGCTCGGAAAGGGGGGTAATGCGCGGCTTGGTAGTGGCGCGCTGATCGGCCATCCATTGGCGCAATTCATCCTCGCCCGCTGGACCGCAACCGCTTAAAACCCCCGCACATAAAATCAAAGCAAAACGACCGGTCCACATCATTTCTTTCCTCCGGCATTTTTTTGCGCCTGAACCTCTTCAGGATCCAGGTAGCGGAAAGTTCTCGCGGTGGCATCCATGGACAACATGCCAGCCTCCTTCCCCGCCGGAACAATCGAAATATTGTTCAAAGTCACAATACGGGACAAATGCGCAACATCCGATGCAAATGCACCCATGTCGTGGTACTTTCCCGTCACTTTCACGGCAATCGGGAGTTCCGCGTAATAATCTCGGACGACGATTTGACCAGGGCGGAATAGATCAAATTGCAAGCTCCGCCCCAATCCCGCCTGGTTGATATCTGACAGCAAGGCAGCCATTTCCGCCTTGCTGGGCAATTGCTTTTCAAGCTGAATCACATACTGCTGTATCTGTTCGCGCTGCTTCTTGAGCGCATCCAGACTTACAGCCTTTACAAGTTTCTTCGTATAGTCTTCGCGAAGAACCACTTCCTTGCCACGCTCCGATTCAAGCTCTGCCTGGTAATCTGTCAGTTGGACAAACCAAAGTACGGCAGCAACACCGAGGGCGATGAATGCACAGAGCAAAAACTTCGGCAAAACCGGCCAAAGCGATGGATCTTTGGGATCCAGATTTTTAAACTGCCGCTGCAGATTGCTCTGCAGTGCAGCGAAATCAATTTTTGAAGCTTGTGTTTTTGCCATACGCTACTTTCCCGCAGAGGCAGCAACAGTCGAGCTAGCAGCATCCATGGCTTTTTGCGCCTCACTGGATCGCATGAGCTGAAATTTCAAATTGAAAGCACCAACACGACGCTGGTCCCGAGGTGTCAATGCCACGTTGCTGGCGACAATTTCCACCAGTTCCGGTTTAGAAAACCAGGGGGTGTTGTTGGTAAGGTTGCGCAGCATCTCCGAAACGCGTTCATTGGATTGCGCCATGCCTTGCATGGAAATGGTCTGGCCATCTTGCTTCATGCTGGTGATGTAGACGCCATCCGGCAACCGCCTGACGAGTTCGTTCAGCAGATGTACCGGCAAATTCCGGTCTGATTGCAGATCCTCCACAGCCTTCTGCCGTGCGCGCAAAGAAGCAATTTCCTCTTCGATGGACGCAATTTCCTTGATTTGCCCATCAAGGACCTGGATTTCACGCTGAAGAAAACTGTTCCTCTCCTGCTGGTCTGTAATCATGACCTGGAACCACCAATAGATAGCTCCTGCGATAGCAAGACCCAGCAGAAACGATGCAAACATCGTTGCCTGAAAAGCCTCGCGCCTGCGTTTACGCGCAGCCTCCCGGTGCGGGAGCAGATTGATCAAAATCACTGCAGAAACCTCCGCATAGCCAAACCACATGAAGTGAGATATGAAGGGGCTTCACGCACCATCTTTTTCAAACGGACGGAACTTCCAATCTCCATTCCGTCAAACGGATTGACAGCACTGCACGCAAAACCAGTCTGACGGGTGACCGCCTCCGTCAAACCCGGCAGCGGTGCCGATCCGCCAGCCAGCATGATGTGATCAACACGGTTGTGCGGCGTACTGGTAAAGAAAAATTGCAGCGCTCGACCAATTTCTTGGGCCATGCTTTCAACAAATGGTCGAAGCACCGCTGTTTGGTAGTCCTCTGGCAAGTCCCCGTTGCGCTTCTTGCTTTCGGCCTCTTCGACGGAAAACCCGTATTGCCGCACGATAAGTTGCGTCAATTGCGCCCCGCCGAATGCCTGGTCCCGGTCGTACAAGACCTCTTCATTGCGAATGACCTGCATGCTCGTGGTAAGCGCCCCGACTTCAAACAATGCGACAAGGGCGTCCACCCCTTTGTTGGGCAGCGCTTCGATCAATCGTCCAGCAGCAAGCCTTGACGCGTACGATTCGATATCAACGACCACCGGCTTGAGCCCAGCCGCCTCGGCAAGACCTTGCCGGTCTTGCACTTTCTCCCGCCGCGAGGCCGCAATCAACACATCCACGTCGCCGGGCGCATTTTTGCTAGGCCCAATAACGCAGAAATCCAGACTGACCTCGTCCAGGGAAAAGGGAATGTACTGGTTCGCCTCGGACTCGACCTGGACCTCGAGCTCCTGCTCTGTCATGCCACCGGGCAGAGTGATCTTTTTGGTGATCACCGCCGATGGAGGCAGCGCCAAGGCAACGTTCTTGGTACGGGTGCCACTCTTTTTGACAAGCCGGCGCAATGCATCAGCAACCTCATCGAATTTTTCGATGTTACCGTCTGTGATCCAACCACGCTCCAGCGGTTCGATGGCGCAGCGCTCGAGCACCAGCCCACCGCCCTTGTCGCGCCCTAGCTCCACCAACTTGACGCTGGAGGAACTGATGTCGATACCCAGCAGCGGTGCGGACTGGCGACTAAAAAAAGACCCCGTTGAGATCAAAATTGGTCTCCTGTAACTTGCCAAAATGACGCAACAAAACTTAACATTTCACATGAATGCTATCAGTAAGATAGTTCTCGGGCAAAGCGTTTTAGCCACCCGCATTCTTTCGGGCGTTGCCAAAAGCAGACGATTCTTAACCGTGCTGCAATACGCTTGACGTAGTCATCCGCCACTGTGGGCGGCCCGCGCCTGCGTGGTCCGTCCCCGGGTCCTTCCCCAATAAACCAGCCCGAGATTGCCATTTTTTATAATGGCGGCTCTTTTCCTTCCGAAGCGATATGGCGCCCCCCAACTCCCCCAAGCAACCTCACAAGCCAGACGCTTCGGCGACCGACCGACGCCCTGGCTGGCTACGCTGGATTTTTCGCGCCTTCCTGTGGATCGGCGGGCTCGGGTTGGCTGGGGGGCTGGCCTTGCTGCTGGTCATTGGTGTGGCGCTCGCCATGGCCTACCCCAATCTCCCCGACGTCTCTGATCTTGCGGACTACCGACCCAAGCTTCCTCTGCGGATCTACTCGTCGGAAGGTGCTTTGCTGGGAGAGTTCGGCGAGGAAAGGCGCAACCTGACGCCCATAGGCGAGATCCCCACCGTGGTGAAAGACGCAGTGCTGGCCATTGAAGATGCACGGTTCTTCCAGCACGGTGGCGTCGATTACAAGGGAATGATGCGCGCAGTCCTTGCCAATCTGGGGCGCGTCAAAAGCCAGGGCGCTTCAACCATCACCATGCAAGTGGCTCGCAATGTTTATCTATCATCAGAAAAAACATTTACGCGGAAAATTTACGAAATATTACTAACATTCAAACTCGAGCATTTGCTCACAAAAGACCAAATTCTCGAGATTTACATGAATCAGATTTATTTGGGCAACCGTGCCTACGGATTTGCCGCCGCATCCGAGGCCTATTTTGGAAAACCGCTGAAGTCAGTTTCCATCGCCGAGGCAGCGATGCTGGCGGGGCTGCCCAAGGCGCCCTCTGCGTACAACCCGATCAACAACCCCAAGCGCGCCAGGTCACGCCAGCTCTACATCATTGAACGGATGGAGGAAAACGGTTTCATCACGGCCGAAGAAGCTGCGGCCGCAAAGAAGGAAGAAATCAAAATCCGCTCAGGACAGGACAACACCCGCGTCCACGCCGAATATGTGGCCGAGATGGTGCGGCAACTGATCTTCAACCAGTATGGCAATGAGGCTTACACCCGCGGCCTGAATGTGTACACCACGCTGAACGCGGCCAACCAGGATACCGCCTACGCGGCCCTGCGGCGCGGCATCATGGATTACGAACGACGCCAGCAGTATCGCGGTCCCGAGCAATTCGTGAACCTGCCCAACGCTCCAGAAGAGGTGGAGGACGCCATCGACGAAGCGCTTGCCAGCCATCCAGACAACGGAGACATCCTGGCAGCAGTGGTGCTGGAGGCCACCGCACGCAAGATCGTGGCTGCGCGCGCGAACGGGGACACTGTTGAAATCACGGGCGACGGACTCAAGCCTGCGCAGTCGGGTCTGAGCGACAAGGCAGCCCCCAACATCAAGATTCGCCGCGGCGCCGTGATTCGCGTGGCCAAGACGCCCAAAAACGCCTGGGAAATCACCCAACTCCCCGAGGTCGAGGGTGCTTTGGTGGCTGTCGATCCACGCAACGGAGCCATCAAGGCGCTGGTGGGCGGTTTTGATTTTGACAAGAACAAGTTCAACCATGCAGCCCAAGCATGGCGCCAGCCGGGTTCCAGTTTCAAGCCCTTCATCTATTCCGCCGCGCTGGAAAAGGGCTTTACCCCGGCCACCGTTGTCAACGACGCTCCGCTGTTTTTTGACGCAGGCGTCACTGGCAGTCAACCCTGGGAGCCCAAAAATTACGACGGAAGATACGACGGCCCCATGACCATGCGAACGGGGCTTGCAAAGTCCAAGAACATGGTCTCCATTCGCATCCTGCAGGCGGTAGGGCCCAAAACGGCGCAGGAGTGGGTCACCCGTTTCGGGTTCGAGGCTGAAAAGCACCCCGCCTATCTGACCATGGCATTGGGTGCGGGTTCTGTTACGCCCTTGCAAATGGCATCGGCCTTCTCGGTGTTTGCCAATGGTGGCTACCGCGTCAACCCTTGGTTGATTACACGCGTGACCGACCACAAGGGTCGGGTGATCTCGGAGAACCCGCCCCCTGACATCAGCGATCTGCCTCGCGCCATTGATGCAAGAAATGCATTTGTCATGAACAACCTGTTGCAGGAGGTCACGCGCTCGGGGACTGCTGCACGGGCGCAAGCCACTCTCAAGCGGACGGATCTGCATGGCAAGACGGGCACCACGAACGACTCGGTGGACGCCTGGTTTGCTGGCTATCAGCCTACCTTGGCCGCTGTGACGTGGATCGGCTATGACAAGCCGCGCAACCTGGGCAGCCGTGAAACCGGGGGCGGACTGAGCTTACCGGTATGGATCAACTTCATGGAACGGGCCCTCAAGGGCGTGCCAGTCATGGAGGCCACTGTGCCGCCAGGGGTGGTGAATGTTGGTGGTGAGTGGTTCTATGAGGAATATTCGCGCAACGCGGGCGTTGCAAACGTAGGCCTGGAAAATCGGCCCACCCCTTCATCGACCGTGGCACCGCAGGCGCCACCGCCACCCGAAGAACGCGGTCGCATACTCGACCTGTTTCGCAACTGATTCTTTGCAAGATGCGGTCCTGCTGTGTTTTCACAGTGGCGCCGCATGTGCAATACATGTCCGGGTCTCGTCAATGCAAGGCTGGCTCGGCTCCCGATCCTGCCAGCGCTAATCAGGCCACGAATCGCAACGGCGTGCCCGACTGCTGTTCGGCATCCCGGCTCAGCCGGTGAAAGAATTCGCCGGCACCTTTGGTGTCTTGCCAGGCCAAGCCATCAAACCGGTAGTGGTATCCGCCCGACTTTGCGGCCATCCACACCTCATGCAGCGGTTTTTGCAAGTTGATGATGATTTGACTGCGGTTGGGAAATGTCAGTGTCACCATGCCGCCTGTGCGCTGGCTGTCCACATCGGCGGCCCCCTCATCGTTGATGCGATCGCAACTGCGTTCAACGGCAAGCAGCAGTTTTTCAGCCTGGTCCAGAAATTCAAGGTCGGTCATTACAATTTACGCATGTTGAGAGCTTCCCAAATTCTAGTCAGGTCTATTGCCCTTGCTGCCAGTGCGGCAGTGCTGTGGGGCTGCGGCCAGCGCGGCCCCTTGTATCTACCTGGGGCGCCTGAAGCCAGTCAACGCGCCACGTTGCCTGAAACGCTCTCCCCTGTAAAAACGGAACCGGCAGCACCCGCCACGGCCGCACCACCCGCTTCCGTGCCACGGTGACTGTGCAGGCGGCGGCCTTCAGGTATGTGAAACGCACAGGGCAAATGCAAACTTGATTCTTATCAAGCACTAAGAACGTGGGTAATCGTACAGTCGATGTTTTATTGCATTGCAGCATCGACATGGCCCTGGAACTCTATCGCGACAAGCATCACGCCTGCCTCATGTTTACCGACCTCATCGAGGAGGATGGGCAGGCGGTTCAGGCCAACCAGTTCCTGATCGTCGATGACGACACGGGCGCCATCATCGATCCCGGATGCAACCTCGCCTTCAATGAATTGTTCATGGGGATGTCCATGCACTTCCCGCCCAGCAAGCTGGCGTATGTCATCGCATCGCATGCCGATCCAGACATCATTGCCTCACTCGATCGCTGGATGAGCACCACCAAGGCTTCGCTGGTGATTTCTCGGGTGTGGGAGCGGTTTGCCCCCCATTTCACCAAGGTGGGCAAGACAGAAAACCGCGTGATCGGCGTGCCCGACAGTGGCGGCCACCTGCCTTTGGGGCGCCACGAACTGGTGTTGCTGCCAGCGCACTTCATGCACTCCGAGGGCAACTTCCATTTCTACGACCCGGTCAGCCGCATTCTTTTCACCGGCGACCTGGGCGTGTCAATGACGTCGGGGGCAGAGGCGCGCATTCCTGTCACCGATCTGGCTGCGCATATCCCGCGCATGGAGGGTTTTCACCGCCGCTACATGGTGTCCAACAAGATCTTGCGGCTGTGGGTGCACATGGCGCGCCAGCTGGACATCGCCATGCTGGTGCCCCAGCATGGCGCACCCATCATGGGAAAAAAGGCCATCAGCGATTTTCTGGACTGGATCGAAAACCTCATGTGCGGCATCGACTTGTTTGATGACCGCGCCTACCAGATCCCGACCGCCCACATCGACCCGGTAAGCCGACAAATGCGGCCAGCACTGCACGCGGTGAACGCTTGATGGTTATTGACAAAATCGGCTCCAGCCCTTTCGCATAAAGCGCTAACAGCTACTATTTTAGTAGCATTCAAAATGACTTTGCGGCTTTGCCGTTTCCCGAAGACCGTGCCGCCCTGGAGACCATGCGCCGCCACAGGCGCCAGCCCAGCAGCACCGACAGAATGGCGGCATACACCGCAACTTCCGCAAAGTCGTTTTTGCCCGCGCGCATCCAGAAAAAATGCAGGATCGCCAATCCGGCCACTCCATACACTGCCCGGTGCAGCGCCTGCCACCGGCGCCCTCCCAATGCCCGAATGGCACGTTGGAATGAGGTGGCTGCCAACACGGCGAGCAGGAAAAACGCCAGGAACCCCACCAGGATAAAGGGGCGCTTGGCAATGTCGCGTGCTATCTCGGCAAGGTCAAAGCCCATGTCGAACCCGCTGTAGCTCAACAGGTGCAGCAGCGCATAAAAAAACACAAACAGGCCCAACATGCGCCGAAAACGGGCCAGTTGCGGGCTTGCGGTGGTGACGCGCAGCGGCGTCACCGCAAGCACCAAGCACAGGGCCCGCAGGGTCCAGTCGCCTGTGGCACGGATCAGCGCCTCTGCCGGGTTGGCGCCCAGCTGGTTGGTGGCGGCCGCGTAAACCAGCCACACCAAGGGAAGCAGACACAACACAAACAACACCGGTTTGGCCACCGGATGGAGCAGAAGTTTTCTCATGGCACAACGCACCGGACGATTGGCCCGATGTCCCCCGCGGCGGTGTTCAATAAAACTTCTTGAGATCCATGCCGGCGTAGAGCTGGCCCACCTGGGGCTCGTAGCCGTTGAACATCAGGGTTTTGCGCTTCTTGGCAAACAGGCCGTCTTCGCCAATGCGGCGCTCAGTGGCCTGGCTCCAGCGCGGATGATCCACCTCGGGATTCACATTGGAATAGAACCCATATTCCTGTTTGGCTGCCTTGTTCCAGGCCGTTCCTGGCTCTTTCTCGACAAAACGGATCTTGACGATGCTCTTGGCACTTTTGAAGCCATATTTCCAGGGCACCACCAGGCGCACTGGCGCGCCGTTCTGGTTGGGCAGCACTTCGCCATAAATGCCAAAGGCCAGCAGCGTTAGCGGGTGCATAGCCTCGTCCATGCGCAGGCCCTCCACATACGGCCAGTCGAGCACGCGCGAGCCCACATAGGGCATCGTCGCCTTGTCGGCCAGCGTTACGAACTCCACATACTTGGCGTTGCCCTGCGGCTCCACGCGCTTGATGAGCTCGGCCAGCGAGTAGCCCACCCAGGGAATGACCATGGACCAGCCCTCCACGCACCGAAGGCGGTAAATGCGCTCTTCCTGGGCGCTGAGCTTGAGCAGGTCTTCGATGCCGTATTTGCCGGGCTTCTTGACCAGGCCTTCCACCTCCACGGTCCAGGGGGCGGTCTTGAGGGTGTGTGCGTTGCGCGCAGGATCGGCCTTGTCGGTGCCAAATTCGTAGAAGTTGTTGTAGGTGCTCGCGTCCTTGTAGTCGGTGAGCTTCTCCATCGAGACCGACCCCGCCACCGCCGACCTGGCACCCGCCAGCGCTGCCAGTTTGCCTGGGCGCGCCACCTGGGCCATGGCCTCACGCCCCGCCCAGGAAGCCAGAGCGGCACCCGCCGCACCGCCCGCCATGAGCTTGAGCATCTGGCGGCGGTCTTCGTAAACCGAACGTGGGGTGATTTCGGAGGAGTGCGGGTGGATAAAACCCGAATCGCGCGATGGAATCAGCATGGAGGCTCCGGTCATTCTCTGGTTGAAACAGCTGTGCGGTAGAGCAGAACAACTGTTAGTTCGTTCCCTGAACCGATCAGGTTACACCGAGGACGCGAGAGTTGCAGGCCATGCCCTGCATGGCCTTTGCCATCATCGCGGTATCAAAGCGTGCCGTAGCTGTGCAGCCCGCTCAGAAACATGTTCACGCCCAGAAAGGCGAACGTGGTGACCACCAAGCCCACCAGCGCCCACCAGGCAGACACGGTACCGCGCAGCCCCTTCATGAGGCGCATGTGCAGCCACGCTGCATAGTTCAGCCACACGATCAGCGCCCAGGTTTCCTTGGGGTCCCAGCTCCAGTAACCGCCCCAGGCCTCGGCCGCCCACAGCGCCCCCAGCACGGTGGCAATGGTGAAGAACGCAAAGCCGACGGCAATCGACTTGTACATCACGTCATCCAGAATCTCGAACGACGGCAGGCGCTCAGCAATGCGTTTGCGACCCATCAAAATGCCCGCCACGATGAGTGCGGAGATGCCGAAATAGACCATCCAGTAGCCACCGCCGGTTTCGGCGGCACCCTGGCGGAACACAATGGGCTCGAAGCACAGCACTACGCCCAGCAGCCACAGGGGCGCCAGTTTGTACCAGCGGGTTTCACTGGCCTGCTGCTTGATGAGGTAGGCAAAGGCCACCATGGCTGCCAGCGCAAAAGTGCCGTAGCCAATGAAGTTGGCAGGCACATGAACCTTCATCCACCAGCTCTGCAGCGCCGGCACCAGTGGCTGGATCTCGTGCTGCTCGCGCACGAGCGTGTACCACAGCAAAAAACCCACCGCAGCGCTCACCACCAGCATCACGAAGCCACCCAGAGCACGCGTGCCGTACTGCTGCTCGTAATACAGATAGAACGCCGCCGTCATCCAGCAGAACATCACGAACACTTCGTAGAGGTTGCTGACCGGGATGTGGCCGATATCGGGGCCAATCAGGTAGCTTTCATACCAGCGCACCAGGGTGCCGATGAGAGCCATGCCCACTGCAACCCACGCAAGGCGCGAGCCGATCAGACTCATGGTGTGGCCTTCGCCCCTCGCAAACATGCCCAACCAGTAAAACGCCGTGCTCATGAAAAAGAGCATGCTCATCCACAAAATGGCCGACTGGCTGGACAGAAAGTATTTAAGCCCGAACACCGTCTCGGCACGCGCAAGGTTGCCCGCACCATCTTGCTGGTACAAGCCGATGGCTGCCAGTGCCAGCACCACCACGACCAGCATCAACACCTGCAGCGGACGCCAGAACCAGCCCAGCCATACGGTGCAGGGAATCGCGCCCAGCAGAATGCCTTTTTCGTACACATCCATGTAGCTGCCATAGCGCTGCAGCGCATACAGCCCACCTACGGTCACGATGGCAGCGAACAGCCAGTCGAACCAGTTGCGGCGGGCGAAGAACCCCTCGTTGAGCAAGATAGTGGTGGTAGCAGTGTTCATGCGTTGCCTCAGTGGGGACGAGCCCCGATCAGTTTTTCAGCGAGCTGGACGAACTCCCGGTCGCCGTCCATGGTCTTGCGATTGGTGGACAGTGCCATCAGCGCGTGAGACTGGTCCCCCTGCGGAGCGACCCACACCCACACGCGGCGCTCGCGCACATAGAGCATGGCAAAAACGCCCAAAATCAGCAAGGCGCAACCCAGATAGACAATGTTCTTGCCAGGGGCTCGCGCCACCTGAAACACGCTGGCCTGCACCTGGGTGAAGTCTTTGAGCTCAAAAGCCAGCGGTGCAGGATAGATCTGCGCATCGCTCAGCGAGAGCACCGCCTGCGTCATGAACGCCTGCGTCTGGTCACTCTGCTCCATGGGTTTCAGCCCTGCACGCTCACGCGTGAGCTGGGCCAGCTCGAACAGGGCTCCGTTGAGAATGCGCACCAGCACTTCGCCGGCACGCGAGCGCTCGGCTTCGGGCACGTTGGCCTCCATGAAGTCAGAGATGGCCTGCAAGCCACCGAGCGTCTTGCCATCAGGCCCATTGCTTCCGGCAAACAACGCCAGCGCCCGCAACGCAGATTGGGACAGCTGTGCAGCCAATTCGGGGCGCGATGGCTCTACCGCCAGCGCTACGTAACGGCGCACGGCCTCCTCACGCGCCGCCGGATCGCCGAGTGCGGCGTACAGGCGCATGAACTCTTCCATGGAGCTCTGCTCGTCGGCTGGAACGCGCAGGTAACGGAAGGGATCGGACGGGTTCTCGCGCACCCCCAGCAAAAACACCGGCACCCCGTCGCCCGTGTCCACGGGCAGCATGTAGTTGTGAAACTCGCGCGCCTGTCCTGCCGCATCGCGCAGCTTGTAGCTCACGCTGGGCCCTACATTGCGCAGTTCTTTCTTGGTCACCGTCTTGTTGGCAGCACCCAGGCGCGACTCCACCGACTCACGCAGATCGACCTTGCGCACATCGACACCTGAGCCCGGTGCGCCCACCACGTCACCAAAATTCTCGACATTGATGGTGCGCAGCGCCGTGAATTCCAGCGTTAGCTTCTCGCCGTCCGTATCACCGCCCCTGCCGACCAGTTCGGTGGATCCGCCCACCGTGCCTTCAATGTCAAATGCCTTGGCGCCCGCAGTCATGGGCACGGCGCGCAGCTTGAGGTGCGAGCCACCGTCGTCAAAGCTCGACTGGTAAATCTCGATGCCCTTGTAACTGGCGGGGTGATTCACCTCGATGCGGGCAGGCGTTTTCTCGCCAGTGGCCTTGTCGTGAATGATGACCTCGCTGGCAAACAGCTTGGGCATGCCGGTGGAGTAATGCTCCACAATGAATTTCTTGAGTTCGATGGCAAAGGGCAGGTCTTGCAACAGCACCCCGTCGGACTGGCTGAGGATGGCGGTGCCCGATTGCGTTCCCTCTGCAACCACCAGATTGCCCCGGAACGTGGGGTTGCGCTCGGACAGACGGTGTTCTGGCTTCACCTCGGAGATCAGGCCACTACCGGCGTAGGGTGTTTTGCCGCCCAGCAGCATCTGCGCTCGCACGATCAGGTCACCATCGAACAGCCCGCCCAGGCAGATCAGCACGATGGCGCTGTGTGCAGCGATGTAGCCGATCTTGTTGGCGGCCCCGGCCTTGGCCGCCACCATCCAGCCCGGACCCGCGCCCTTGGCCGAATCCCGCTGCTGCAGTTTCACCTTCCAGCCGCCACTGGCCAGCGTGCTGCCAATGCGTCGCGCTGCGGCCTCGGCCGGTTCCGCCAGCGAACCTTCGGCCTTGTGGTGAAAGGACCGAAGGCTTTGCTCGCGGATATTCTCTTTGTAGACCTTCAGATCCACCAGGATTTTGGGCGTGTTGCGCGCGATGCACAACGACGTGCTGACCACCAGAAAGGCCAGGATCAGCAGGAACCACCATGCGCTGTAAACCGCATTGAGCTGGATGGCTGCAAAGAGTTCTGCCCAGAACGGACCGAACTGGTTCACATAATTCACCGCAGGTTCATGCTGCTTGAGCACCGTGCCAATGACCGATGCGATGCAGATCACCGTCAGCAGCGAAATGGCAAAGCGCATGGAAGACAGCAGCTCGATGCCTGCACGCAGGGCCTGGGAGCCAGACCGGACTTGAACGCCTTGGGTTGTGTCAGACATGAAAGAGGTGAACGCAAGCACTAAAGAAAAAGGGCGGAGCCATCTTGAACGATGGGCCCGCCCGTCTTGGGGTTTGTTATTGGCGGTTGGTTCCAGGCTTCCCGCCTGGCGGGGCCGCCGAAATCACAAAAAAATCAGCGCAGGCCGGCAATGTAGTCGGCAACCGCCTTGATTTCCCGGTCATTGAGCTTTGCGGCTACCTGGGTCATCTGCAGACTGTTGGCACGCGAGCCGTCGCGGAACATGTTCAGCTGCGACACGGTGTAGTCGGCATGCTGACCCGAAAGGCGGGGATATTGCGACGGAATGCCCGCGCCATTGGGGCTGTGGCAACCCGCGCAAGCAGCAATCTGGCGGTCTGCGATGCCGCCGCGGTAGATGCGCTCACCCAGTGCCACCAGGGCCTTGTCGGTCGACGTGCCGGGCGTGGCGGGCTTGGAGGCCGCCCAGTACGAGATGTTCTTCATGTCCTCGTCGGTCAGCATCGATGCAAAGCCGGTCATGATGGCGTTGCTGCGTTTGCCGGACTTGAACTCCTGCAACTGCTTGACCAGGTATTCCGGATGCTGCTGTGACAGCTTCGGATTGACAGGAATGGCGGAATTGCCATCTGCACCGTGGCATGCAACGCACACCGCAGCGTAGCTGGCCTCGCCTTTGACCAGGTCGGGCTTGGCCGCCTTGGTCGGCGCCGCAGGTGTTTCACCCGCAGAAAAGGCCGGGAGAGCGGGTGCTGCCAGTGCGGCAGCCATCAGCATAGAGGCAAGCAACTTCATATCGAGGGTCTGTAATTAGGTCCGCAAAACCACGCGATTCTACAATGAGGCTTCAACGTATCCTAACTTTCCATGACGACACCCTCTTTCGCGCCAGTTGCTGGCTCCCTTTCGCCCGCACCAGACGCCAAGATCGCCATGGGCTGGATGCACACCGCCAAGTTCCTCACCACGGCTGCGCAACTGCACCATCTGCCGCCCATCCACGTGCCCGAGATAGCCTTTGTGGGTCGTTCCAACGCGGGCAAATCCACTTGCATCAACACGCTTACCCAGCAAAAGCAGCTGGCGTTCGCCTCTAAAAGGCCCGGGCGCACGCAGCACATCAACCTTTTCTCTCTGGGCAAACACGGCGTGACCGATGCCGTGCTCGCTGATCTGCCCGGCTACGGCTACGCGAAGGTGTCGCGATCCGACAAGGTGCGCTGGCAGCAAGTGATGGTCAATTACCTGGTCAGCCGCCCCGGGCTCACCGGCATCGTCTTGTTGTGCGACCCACGGCTCGGGTTGACCGAGCTGGACGAGGCTCTGCTCGAAGTGCTGCGCCCACGGGTCGAAGAAGGCCTGAAATTCCTCATCCTTCTGACCAAGGCCGACAAGCTCACACGCTCTGAGCAGGCCAAGATCCTGTCGATTACGCGACTGAACGCGGCCGGCGGAGATGTGATGATGTTCTCGGCCCTCAAGAAGCAAGGGGTGGACGAGGTGGCGCAATTGCTGTGGCAATGGGCGCACCCGGTGTTGCCTGCAACCGAAGCGGCGCAAGCGCCCCCCGAGTCGGCCCCCGAAGCACCGGAAAATTCTGGGGAATCTGAACCAAACTAGGCTCTGGCGCTTATGCATCAAGCGGCAGCAGCTATTGATTGCATAGCACCATGATTTTTTCAGAACCCATCAACCTGCCGCACGGCATCACCCTGCAGTGCCGCGTGAGCGGCGTGGCGGGGCGGCCTACCCTGGTTTTTTTGCACGGCTTTCCGGAAGGCGCCTTCATCTGGGACGCTTTGCTGCTGCATTTTTCGCGCCCCGAAAATGGCGGCTACCGTTGCGTGGCGCCATTTTTGCGCGGCTTCGGGGCATCGAGCAGTCCGGCGGAAGTGGCGGCTTATCGCGCCAAACACCTCGTGCAGGATCTCGTTGCGCTGATTGCCGCTGAATCCCCCGGCGGCGTACTCGAATGCCTGGTGGCGCACGACTGGGGCGGTGCGGTGGCCTGGAATCTGGCCAACCAGCAGCCCGGTCTGATGAAGCGGCTGGCCATCTTCAATTCACCCCACCCGGGGGCTTTTTTGCGCGAGCTGCAGCACAGCCCGGCGCAGCAGGCCAGCAGCCAGTACATGCACTTTTTGTGCAGGCCCGATGCCGAGGCACTGCTGGCCGAAAACGACTTTCGTCGCCTGTTTGCTTTTTTCAACAACCCGGACGGCAGCGCACCCGCGTGGTTGACCGACACCGTGCGCGCCCAATACCGCGCCCTGTGGCAGCAGGGCCTGACCGGCGCCTGCAACTACTACCGCGCCAGCCCGCTGCGCCCGCCCCGCGAAGGCGACCCGGCCGCGCAGGCAGTCACCCTGCCCGACACGATGCTGACCGTGGATGTGCCCACACTGGTGCTGTGGGGTATGGACGACCCTGCCCTGCTGCCCGGCCTGCTGGACGGCCTGCCGGGCTGGGTGCCGCAGCTGCAATTGCAGCGCGTGCCGGGCGCATCGCACTGGATCGTGCATGAACACCCGGAGCGCGTGACCGTGGAACTGCAGCGCTTTTTGCAATCAAACTGATAGCTGCTTGCGCTTTACCCATAAGCGCCAGAGGCCATTTTGACTCATATTTTGCAGCACAGGCTGCGCCATGCTGCTGCCACCATGGAGCTGTCTTGGCCGGGTTGCCGTCGCCCCCCCTGCGATAGAAGGCGCGCCGCACGCCATGAAAGCCCCGGGGAAATCAATACACCGATGGCTCGCCTGCGGGCCGCGTCTTGAACCGCTTGTGCACCCAGTAATACTGGCCGGGCATGGTGTCGATATAGGATTGCAGGCGCAGGTTCATCTGCGCCGTGTCGGCCTCTACGTCGTCAGAGGGATAGCCCTCCCAGGCTGGCGTGATCTCGGCCACGTAGCCGGTGGGTGTCAGGCGGGTGTACATGCCGATCACCTTGGCCCGCCCCAGCCGTGCAAACCGTGGCAGTGAGGGCACGGTTGCGGTTGGCACACCATAAAAAGGCACGAAGATCGACTCGCCGGGGCCAAAGTCCATGTCGGACAGCAGGTACAGCAGCCCACCCTTGCGCAGGTTGGAAATGATGGGTTTCACGCCATCGGCCCGGTTGAGCATGCGCACATCGCCAAAGCGCTGGCGCCCGGCCATGAACCAGGCGTCTACCGCCGGATCGGGGTGGGTTGAAAAAATGGATGTAAAGGCGCGCGGGGTGTGCAGCGTGAGCGCGGTGCCCCCGGCGTCCATGCCGTAAAAATGCGGGGCAAAAATGATGGTGGGGGTGTCGCCCTCCAGCTCGTTCAGCGCGCCCTGCAGCCGCACGCGCCGCTGCACCACTTCGCGCGGGGCAAACCACAGCCAGCTGCGGTCCAGCCAGGTCTGGCAGAACACCACAAACGTTTCGCGCGCCCAGCGACTGCGCTGCGCAACGGTGGCCTTTGGAAAACACAACGCCAGGTTGCGCAGGGCCACCTTGCGGCGCGGCACGGCCAGAACGTAAAGCAACTGCCCAAGGCACCAGCCCAGCGCGCGCAGCGCGGGCAACGGCACATGCGCCAGCACCCGCATGAACCACACCCCCAGGCGCCCGGTCATGCCGCGCCCCCGGGGGTGGCTTCAGCACGCGGCTGCTTGTAGCGGGCATAGCCCCACAGGTATTGCTCGGGACATTGGCGGATGAGGTGTTCCATGGCCTGATTGATCTGCAAAACAGCACTTTCCAGCCGCTCGTCCAGCGGCGCGGGCAAAGGCTCGAAGTGGGTGACGAAACCACGGCCCCAAGGCAGACGCTCGCAGCGCGCCAGCACCACGGCAGCGCCGGTCTGCTGGGCCAGGCGCACGGCCAGCGTCATGGTGTAGGCATCGCGGCCAAAAAAGGGCGACCAGACGCCCTGACCGTCGGGCGGCACCTGGTCGGGCAGCAGCCCCACCGCCTCGCCGCGGCGCAGTGCCTTGATCATCTGGCGCACGCCCGACAGCGTGGTGGGCACGGCCAGCATGCCGGGGCGGTTGCGCGCGGTCTCCATCACCCGCGCCAGCCACGGCTGGCGCGCTGGCCGGTAGAGCACGGTGATGGGGCCGCGCTCAGCGCTCCAGTGGCGCGCCGCCGCCTGGGCAGACAGCTCAAAACAGCCCTGGTGGGGCGTGAGAAACACAATGCCGCGCCCCGCGGCGTACGCCTGCTCTACACAAGCCTCGCCCACCATACCGCAGGGCAGAGGCGCACCCAGCCACAGCCGCGGCAACTCGGCCACCATGCGGCCCGCATGGGCCACTGCCGCGCGCACCGCACCAAACGAATACCCGGCCCGCGCCGAATTCTCGAGAAAGCGGCGCCGGTAGGTGGGCGACGCACAGAACGCCACCCAGCCCATGGCTGCGCCCATGACATGCAGCAACCACAGTGGGAATATGGAGAAGATTCGAAAAACCAATGGCATTAAAATGACCGGGTCGCTGAGTTAAATGAGCAACTTGCAGGGCGACGTTAAATAAATCTGCTAAAGCGTTCGCCAAAGCTCCTTCGGGGTGAGGGCAACGCCCTAAATGCCGGAACACAGGAGTTTATTCAAATGGCGAACGACTTTCTCTTTACCTCGGAATCCGTCTCCGAAGGCCACCCCGACAAGGTGGCAGACCAGATCTCGGATGCGATCCTGGATGCGATCTTCAAGCAAGACCCCCGCAGCCGCGTCGCCGCCGAAACGCTGACCAACACCGGCCTCGTGGTGCTGGCCGGTGAAATCACCACCAACGCGCATGTGGATTACATCCAGGTGGCCCGCGACACCATCAAGCGCATCGGCTACGACAACACCGACTACGGCATCGACTACAAAGGCTGCGCCGTGCTCGTGGCCTACGACAAGCAGAGCAACGACATTGCCCAGGGCGTGGACCACGCCAGCGACGACCACCTGAACACCGGCGCCGGTGACCAGGGCCTGATGTTCGGCTACGCCTGCGACGAAACGCCCGAGCTGATGCCCGCGCCCATTTACTACGCGCACCGCCTGGTCGAGCGCCAGGCCCAGCTGCGCAAGGACGGCCGCCTGCCCTTCCTGCGCCCCGACGCGAAATCGCAAGTGACGATGCGCTATGTAGACGGCAAGCCCCACAGCATCGACACCGTGGTGCTCTCCACCCAGCACCACCCCGACCAGAGCGAGACGCAGCACAAGATGAAGGCCAGCTTCATCGAGGCGGTCATCGAAGAGATCATCAAGCCCGTGCTGCCCAAGGAATGGCTGCAGGACACGAAGTACCTGATCAACCCCACGGGCCGCTTCGTCATTGGCGGCCCACAGGGCGACTGCGGCCTCACCGGCCGCAAGATCATCGTGGACACCTACGGCGGCGCCTGCCCCCACGGCGGTGGCGCCTTCAGCGGCAAAGATCCAACGAAGGTGGACCGCTCGGCCGCCTACGCCGCACGCTACGTGGCCAAGAACATCGTGGCGGCCGGCCTGGCCAAGCAATGCCAGATCCAGGTGGCCTATGCCATCGGTGTGGCGCACCCGATGAACATCACGGTCTACACCGAAGGCACGGGCGTGATTCCCGACTCCGAGATCGCCAAGCTGATTCAGTTGCCCGAGATCGGCATTGACCTGCGCCCCAAGGGCATCATCCAGATGCTCGACCTGCTGCGCCCCATCTACGAAAAGACCGCCGCTTACGGCCACTTTGGCCGCGAAGAGCCCGAGTTCAGCTGGGAACGTACGGACAAGGCAGCTGCGCTGCGCGCAGCTGCGGGCCTGTAAAGGCCCCGAGCGGAGCGCGCTTGGCTGTTTTTCGGCGCAGGCTCATATCGCGCAGCGATGTGAAGGCCTGCAAGGTCGGCCGAAGCCAACGCACCGACAAGGCGACGACGCTGCAGGCAGCGGCAGGGCTCTAGGCCCGCCGTTTGCCCCACGCAAACCATAAAGCTCCGGCAGGGCTGCACGCCAGCCATGCGGCGGCAAGCGCTCCACCGCCAGCGCAACCGCTATCAAACCAATAGCGGCCTGCGCCTGTATATTGAGCACTTAGAACAATAAGCAGTCGAAAACTGATACAGACCAAGCGCAAGGCGCTATTGTTTTTGATGCAGGCCAATCCCTGCTTGCACCAAGGTAGACCGGAGACACATGTACGACACCGCCATCTACATCGGGCGTTTTGAACCCGTCCACAACGGCCACATGGCCTTGCTGCAGCGTGCGCTTGACAGCGCCCGCAACGTGATCGTGGTGATGGGGTCGGCCTGGCAGGCGCGCTCACCCAAGAACCCGTTCACCTGCCACGAACGTGCCGACATGATGCTGGAGGCCCTGACCGAGACCGACCGGGCCCGCGTGCAGGTGCTGCCCATGCGCGACTACTACAACGAGGCGTTGTGGGTGCAGGCGGTGCGCAAGGGCGTGGGCCAGATCGCGGCAGCAGATGCCCACGTCGGGCTGGTGGGCCACTTCAAGGATGCGACCAGCAGCTATCTGAGCGCCTTTCCCGGCTGGGAGTTAATCCATGTCGAGCGCCAGGGCCGCATTGATGCCACAGCCATCCGCGATGCCTACTTTGGCGCCACGCCTGGCACCGTGCGGGCCAGCCTGAGCGACCTGGCCAGCCAGATGCCCGAGAGCACCCTGGGTTTTCTGGAGCGCTTTGCGCAAACCCCCTGCTACCCGGCACTTCAGGAAGAGTGGCGCATGCTGCGCGGCTACCGCGAGGCCTGGGCCGCAGCGCCCTACCCGCCGGTGTTTGTCACCGTGGATGCCGTCCTGCGCTGCCAGAACCATGTGCTGCTGATTCGCCGCGCCCACGCGCCGGGCAAGGGTCAGCGCGCAGTGCCGGGCGGGTTCATCGAGCAACGCGAAACGGTGTGGCAGTCGTGCCTGCGCGAGCTGGCGGAAGAAACCCATTGCGAGTTGCCCGAGTCGCACATGCGCGATGCCCTGCAGTCGGTGGCGGTGTTCGACCACCCCGACCGCAGCCAGCGCGGACGCACCATCACGCATGCGCACTATTTCGATCTGGGCGATGCGCCGTTTCCGGCCGTACGGGCAGATGACGATGCCATGCAGGTGGAGTGGGTGCCCGTGGAAAAACTGGCCGCGATGGAAGAAGAGTTTTTTGAGGACCACTTCCACATGCTGGACCACTTTCTGGTCCTCACGACTCCGCCGTGAACCCAGTCAGCCGCGCTGCACAGCTTGCACCGCCACGGAAACTTTTGCCTTCGCCCAGGGCCCCACTGCCCCTGCCTAAAGCAGGATGACCTCTGCGCGGCCACTCAGGATGGGCTTGCACAGGATCTTGTAGCCGTCCGCATCAAAGCCCGGCGCCACCTTGTCCAGCAGCCGGGCTTCGTCTGCATCACGGACGCTGCCCAGGTAATGCCAATGGTGGATGACGTGGATTTGCTGCCCGTCACCGTCGCGCTCGACCAGTCCAATGGCGCCCGGATAGGGCCAGCAGGCCACCCGCAGCCCTTCAAGGCCGGTGAACAGGCGCTGCCGATGCACATCGGGGTCTTCATCGCCGCGGCACACGCCCGCGCACTGGTGCAGCATGGCCCGAAAGCAGGCACGGCCTTTGGGGAGCTTCTCCAGGCCCAGGGCGGCGTAGCACAGGCGCTGGTCGTCGGCCACCTGGCGCAGCGACTCCAGGGCCGCATGGCGACTGGCGTACAGGCCATACAGATCGGGCGCGGTGGCAAAGTTCAGGTCTTTGGAATAGACCACCTCGGGCAAGCCACCCTCTTGCACCCGCAGGGAACACAGCTGGCGGTTGCGCCGCAGCTTCTGGTTGAGCAGCGGGTGCTGCTGCTTGATCAGGCGCGCTTCGAGCAGCAATGCGCCGATCTCACCGGCGGTGCGGACATGGCTGATGCGCAGGGTCTGGCGCAGCAGGCGCGCTTCATCGGGATTGCGCAAATGGGCCAGCAAGCGGCTGCGCAAATTGACGCTTTTGCCGATATACAGCGGCAGATCGCCCTCGGCCCCATGAAAGATATACACACCCGGCGCGCAAGGCATGCCCTCGATGGCCTCACGCAGGTGACTTGGGTATTCATAGACCCGGGCCTCGTCAAACTCGGGGTGGCGACGGCGGTGCAATTGCATGCTCAGTTCCGAAACAGCGTCAGTGCAGCGGTGACTACACCCCACACCTCGATGGTCTGCCCCTTCCTGGGGCGAATGTCCGGGTAAGCCGGATTGGCGGCCACCGGGCGCACACGGCCATGGTGCGCAAACAACTATTCTGGGTAATTAAAGTCGTAAACCCAGGCCGAGCATCCATGTGGGTTTGCAGGCTTCCGACTTGCAAGAGTGTCGATCTGAACTCGTAAACACACTACCCAGTCAATGGCATGCCGCGCTATGCCAGCCGATAGCTCCCTTTGCCCCGCTCACGCACAGCCTTAGCGGCAACCAGCCTCCTCATCGCCAAGCCGACGGAACCCAGAGGGATTCCCGCCCCTTGGGCAATGGTCCCCTGGGTCAAAGTCACCCAACTGCGGCGGTCCAATACCTTTTGCAGGTGCGCCAAGACCTTTTCGTCGTTTGAACTCAAGCGTTGAGGCTGGCTTGCCGTGTCCTTCGTCCGCTTTCGCAGCGGTTTGGTCTTGAGCGACTGCCGGTGCGGCGCAGACTTGACGACCACGTCTTCCGCCTCGTCAAGGCTTTCCGCGCCTTGGCGGGCACGAGAGTGCCTTCCATGGTCCGGCAACGCAACAATGACTGGCGTCTCGGGCTGCATCATTTCCGCAGCTCCTCCGTACATAGTCTTGAGTTGCTCTTCGATGCTTTGCAACTCATGCGCCATGCGCGCCACGGCGCGCAATTGGGCATAGGCGCGGTCGGCCTCGGAACTGAAGGGCTCACTGGCAACAATACCGACCACACGGCCGGCGTTGGACTGGACTTCCTGCGCGAATGCCTCTCGGGCGGTGTGCAAGCCCTCCCCAGCCTTTTGCAGGGCCAACAGGGTCGAGGGAGAAATGGACATGGGAGCTCCTGAAATGAGACATTGCGGCTTGGCATGCTGCTCGATGCCATTGCCGTGAAGATTCGAGTCTATTGGAGAGCCGATAAGCCCGCTGCACGAGCCTGTCAGAACACTGCTCCTAGAATCCGAATCGCTTGCCTGAATTCATCAGGCAGCGCATATCAATTCACCAACCCAAAAAGATCCACCATGGCAACTGCAAAGAAGACATCCACTCCCGTCAAGAAGACTACGAAAGCGGCACCCGCCGCCAAGAAGGTCGCGCCTGTTGCCACCAAACCGGCAGCGGTTGCCATCAAGCCCATCAAGACGGTTTTCAACAAGACCACGTTGATCGCCCATCTGGTCGAGCAATCTGGTGTGGAGCCCAAGGCAGCCAAGGCAGTTTTCGCCGCATTGGAAACCGCCATCCTGGGTTCGGTGCACAAGAAGGGATCGGGGGAGTTCACCTTGCCCGGCCTGATGAAGATCGGCCTGCAGCAGGTGCCTGCGAAGAAGAAGCGTTTTGGCAAGGATCCCTTCACGGGTGAGGAGCGCTGGTTCCCCGCCAAGCCTGCATCGGTGAAGATCAAGACGCGCGCGTTGAAGAAGCTCAAAGACGCGACGCTCTAAGCAACGCTTCAAGCAGGCGCCCCATCCGCGGCACATCAGCGGCAATGTGCTGCAGCACACCAGGCAAATAGGTCACGTTGCGCACTACGTGGTGCGCCACAGCTCAGGGAAAATCTGCCGGGGCTGCTTGAGTCTTTTCCTTGAGGCACTCGCGCTCGATGAGTCACCAGGCAGGCATGTGATGGGTGTTTCGGATTTTGCAGCCGGTCACGCTGCCTCTATGCGCGGGTAGAAGTCGCGGTTCTCGCGCTGCATGCGTTCGTGCACCATGCGCAGTACGCGGTTGGCGTCGTCGCGGAATGCCTGCTCGTCGTGAAGCACACTGTCGGCCCGGTTCCAACGCCGCGCGAAGGCCTCGTAGGCCTGGGCGATGGGCCCCATGTCCGTTTGGTACTGCTGGCCCATGCGCGCCAATTCGGGGTTGTCGCCACGTTGCAAAGCCGGGTACAGCGCCTGGTCTTCCACTGCCAGGTGCAGCTTGATGGTGGAGCTCATGCTGACGATGAGCCTTGCGATGTCGGCGGCGTTTTGCGCCACCCCAGCCTGCGCGAGACGCCGCAGGGCCGAGATGTTGCTCATGATGTCTGCGTGCTGGTGTTTGAACTTGTCGATATTCATGGAATGCTCCGTGGATGAAGAGACTGGCGGGTGTAACCCATGGCCCCCGGTTGGAGGATCAGCGGGACTCCTGCGGCGATGGAGTGCAGACTCGATTCGCAACGGAAGTGCTTCGGTGCGCTAAGAATGATTCCCTTAAAGAATCATAATATATGCATCTTTAACGAATCATCAAAATTCTTGTCGGCGTTGTCGGCCTGGTTTCCATGGTCATGGGACAAGAGTCCGCCCTTTTGGGTGAACGGGGAGACAGTCACCTGGCGGGAAAAGGCCACGCCAGGTTGACTACTCACGATGCACGGACATGCGCGTAAAGGTCGGTTGTCAGCAAGGCCGTGGAAGTCACAGTGAAGACCATTGAGGTGTCTTTGGAAACACAACGGTCTATTTGGCTTTCAGGTCGCACTCAAGCCATGCGGATGCTCAGTACCGAATCGCCCAGGCTTTGCCGGAGGCCATGGAATAAGGCAGATCGGCATAGCCTGACAGGTTCAATATGCAAGCGGGGGAGTTTGCATAAGAGCAGCCCGTCACGGCAGCAGTACCAAGCCCGATAGCTGCAGTTCGACCTCCGGGGCGAACGCCATTGCTCGCTGACGTTCTCCCCCGCAAGTGAGGGAGGTTTGGCCTGACATCCTTAACACTGCTAGTCAGCAGGACATTGTCACACTTTAAACATGCATTTCTTATGAATCATAGAATTCCTGCGTGAATGCTTAGCACGCACAAGAAACGCCGTGATTGCTCTACCTCAACTTTCCCGTAGAGGCTTGAGGCGTTCATTCATTTTTGTAGTGGATACCCTAAAGGACTGACGCTCATGGACAGCGCGATACTGAGTTTGCTGGGTGCATTTTTGCTCTCGATCATGGGGCTGTTTGTTTTCATCTGGTCCATGCGCAAAGGCCTGTTGGTCGAGAACCCGCGGGCGGCTTCGGTTATCTTTGTCCGTGGCGAAATTGGCAAGGTAGACGACCCGGCGCTGCAAGAAGCAGGGCAGGTGCGATTGCAGGTGGCAGCGGCGGAGCCTGGTAGCGACCTGCACGTGGCCGACCCTGATGAACTGCAGCACCGTGTGGCGGCCGACCGTTCCAGTGCGTTCCCGGTATTCATGTTCATTGCTTTTGCCTGCCTGTGGCTGGTAGTGGGCTCACTGGCGGGATTGACTTCATCGCTCAAGCTGCACATGCCCGACTGGCTGGTGGGCGAGGCGTGGCTCACATTCGGCCGCATCCGCACGATCCACCTGAATGCGGTGCTGTATGGCTGGATCACCAATGCCGCCCTGGGCGTGATTGTCTGGGTGCTGCCACGTCTGCTGCGCACGCCGCTGGTGGGAGCGATGTGGGTGATGGTGGGCGGAGCGCTGCTCAATACCGGCATTGCCAGTGGCATTGGCGCCATTGGCGCTGGGTGGACTGACGGTATGGAATACCTCGAAATCCCATGGCAGATCGGGATTTTCATCGCTGCAGGCTTCATCTGCATTGTCGGCCCCGTGCTGTTCACACTGGTCAACCGCAAGGTTGAATCACTCTATGTGAGCGTCTGGTACATGGTGGCGGCCCTGCTCTGGATCACCTTGCTGTTCGTGGTGGCGAAGCTGCCGGGCGTGCACACCGGTGTGCAACAGGCCACCACCAATTGGTGGTACGGCCACAACGTGCTAGGCCTTTGGTTCACGCCCATTAGCGTGGGCTCGATCTACTACTTCCTGCCCAAGATCATTGGCAGGCCGGTGCGCTCGTACAACCTGTCTATCCTGGGCTTTTGGACGCTGGCCTTCTTCTATGGTCAGGTGGGTGGCCACCACCTGATCGGAGGGCCGATTCCGGGCTGGCTGACCACGCTGTCCATCGTGCAAAGCATGATGATGATCATTCCCGTGGTGGCCTTCACCATCAATATGGCTGGCACCATGTGGGGGCGGATGCACCTAGCGCTGCACTCGCCCACACTGCGATTCATGATGTTTGGTGGGCTGATGTACATGCTGTCGTCGCTTCAGGGCTCACTGGAGGCATTGCGCAGCGTTAACCAAGTGACGCATTTCACGCACTTCACAGTGGCCCATGCGCACCTCGGGGCCTACGCCTTCGTCACCATGGTGTTGTTCGGCGCCATCTATTTCATGATGCCCCGCGTTCTGAACTGGGAGTGGCCTTATCCGCGGCTGATCTCGCTGCAGTTCTGGCTGGCAGCCATTGGTATCGGCATCTATTTTGTGGGTCTGACGATTGGCGGCTGGCTGCAAGGACTGGCCATGCTCGACGCATCGCGCCCGTTCATGGAATCGGTGGCCGTGACGATCCCCTACCTGCAGTGGCGCAGCGTGGGTGGTTCGTTGATGGTTCTGAGCCACCTGATCTTTGTCGGCCATTTCCTGGCCATGGTGCTGCGCTTTGGACCTGCGCGCACCGGCGCGGCGCTGTTTTCGCCCCGACTGACCACGGAGCTCGTACATGGAAAATGAAGTCAAGCTGGCCGCAGGCGCCGTGGTGTCGTTGGCGATTGCGACAGCGGCGCTGGTGGTGCTGCCTTACATGCAAGTGAGGGATGTGACACCGCCCGAGGCACTCAAGCCCTACACCAGCGCCCAATTGCGGGGCCGTGATGTCTATATTGCCAATGGCTGTGTCTACTGCCACAGCCAGCAGCCGCGTGACCGTGGCCTGGGGCCCGATCTTGCGAGAGGCTGGGGCCGCGCCTCGGTGCCTGGCGATTACTTCTACGACAAACCTCATTTGCTCGGCAGCATGCGCACCGGACCGGACTTGTTCAACATCGGCGGGCGCCAGCCCAGCAAGGACTGGCACCTGGGCCACCTCTACCAGCCCCGCGCATATGTTCCGGGCTCCATCATGCCGTCCTACCCCTATCTCTTCGAGGTCAAGGATGCCGCCGAGCCCGGTGACGAGGTGCTGAATCTGCCGCCTGGGCAGGGACCATTTGGCCGGGTGGTAGTTGCGCGCCCCGAGGCGCTGGACCTGGTCAAGTACATGCAGGGACTGGACCACACCTATCCAGTATTGCCGCCGGCCCCACAAGCAGCACAGGGCACCGAGGCACAGCCGCCTGCGGGCGCAGCCTCCAGTGCTGCATCTTGACCCACTGCGAGAGGCATCCATGTTGAATGAACCAAGTACCCAATACCGGGCACAGCAGCGCGAGAACGCCGACCCTGAAGAACGCACAAGGCCCATGCCGCTGATCGTTGCGGCGGTCACGCTGGCCATGGTGGCGTTTGGCGTTATCTACATCCTGCTGTCGGACCCCTTTGGCAACTCGGAGCTGGGTGACCGTCGCACACTGGCAGACCTGTCAGGCCCTGCGCCCGGTGCGTCGGGCGCGGTTGATGGCAAACAGCTCTTTGCTGCCAACTGCGTTGCTTGCCACCAGGCCACCGGCAAGGGCTTGCCAGGCGTTTTTCCTCCCCTCGATGGCTCAGAGTGGGTGCAGGGAGAAGAACGCACGCTGGCCAACATTCTCCTGTACGGCGTCAGCGGCGAAATGGAGGTAGCTGGCATCACGTACAAAGGCGCGATGCCTGCCTTCCAGCAACTGGGCGATGCCGAACTGGCGGCACTGGCCAGCTACATCCGCGGCAACTGGTCGAACAAAGCGGGCGCAGTTCAGCCCAATCTATTCGAGCACGAACGCAAGGCCAGCAACCGCTCCGCTCCGTTTGAAGGCGGGGCCGCGCTCAAGGCCCTGGCTTCCAAGCCGGCCTGACGCTGCCGTGTACTGGCTGACGGTGTCCATGTTTCTGGACCGGCGCGCACCGCCGGTCATCGCTGTGCGCACAGCCTGCATGCCTCGGGCGCAGGGAGGCAAAGCCAAGCTCCACCGCGCGGCGAAATGCCATGCCGGGCGTAGGAGCCACACGTGACGGTGTTGCGGACAGCGCTGCTCAGCGTGGGGCTGGCAGTGGCGGGATATGCCTCTGTGTCATGGCTCACCCATGATTTCCAGGTGTGGACGGCCGAGGGCGCACGGCGGCTCGAAGTGGCGCTGCAGCCTGTTGCCATGCCGCCCGTGGTGGTCGATGGCCCGGGCATAGCTCCGCAGCTACTCACCCGTTGGCTGGCCGTGCCCGGTTACGTTACCGTGGTCGATTTCATCTACACGCGCTGTCAGACGGTCTGCCTTTCACTGGGTAGTACCTTTCAGCAACTGCAGAGCAGTCTTCAGCGCGATCGCGCCACGCAGGCAGTAGGCGCCCTCATCACAACCACAGAAAGCGCGGGCGGACGTGTGCGCCTGCTGTCGCTCAGTTTCGATGGGGGATACGACACCCCGGCCCGATTGCAGGCGTATGCCCAGAAATTGGAAGCCGACCCGGTCGTGTGGCAACTGGCACGGGTGCCCGACATCGCGCAGAACGCGCTGTTACTGCACCGCCTCGGGGTGGTGGTGGTGCCCGATGGGCGGGGTGACTACGAGCACAACGCGGCGCTGCTCGTGGTGGACGACCAGGGGCGGCTGGTGCGCATCTTCGACCAGGCCGAACAGCAGCTGGCGCTAGATTACGCGCGCGATCTGGCCCAACGGCAATTGCCATGACAACCCCCCGTATTGCCGCCTTCAAGAGCCATTGGACGTTGATATCCACTAGGGCCCGTGCAGGCGCGGCCACGCTATGCCCGCCGCGGCGCCAGCGAGCGCTGGGGCTGTCCCTGCTGGCGATCCTGCTATTGCCGCCTGTGCGCCATGCCCTGGAGGCCAGCATGGCGCGGCATATGTTGGTGCAGTTTCCGCTGCTCCTGTGCGGCGGTGCCCTGCTGGTCGCCGGCCTGTCGTCCCGTACGCGTGCATTCGTTGACCGCTGGAATGCCCACGGCATTAGCGGCCTCGTGGGAGTGTCCCTGGCTCTGGCCGTACTCATGGTGCCACGGGTGCTTGACCTCGCGCTCATCGACCCCGTCATCGAAATCGCAAAATGCACGGCCCTCGTACTGGCGGGTGGGGCGCTGCGGCTGTCCTGGCGCCCGGCGGGGATGGTGGTGCAGGCATTTTTTCTGGGCAATGTGTTACCCATGACAGCCGTGGTTGGCCAGCTCTACATTGATTCACCCGTGCGGGTCTGCAACGCCTATTTGCTGGACGACCAAGCTTTGCTCGGCCAATGGCTGGTGCGCGCAGCTATCGTGCTGGCCGTGCTGTGGCTGATGCAGGTGGCGCGTGCCTTGACGCGTCAGGAAGTGCGGGTTGCTCCACCATCGGCTCCCGACACAGCCTAAGGCCCCTCGATGCAAGCCACCTCCACCAACCACATATGCTCCCCGTGTGAGCGCTCTATGCGCATGCGGGATACGCACTGACGGCGTTCATGACGGGTCTGGAAAGACCGGTTTCCTTTCCTAGCAGGCTGCTGAAATACTACCCCTACGGCCGAACCTGCTCAGCGGCTGCAAGTGCGTTTGTCGCAGCAGTTTCCGTATTCTGAAAGTCAGCCCGTAAAAC
>NZ_NCFM01000025.1:0-43893 GCF_002281195.1 Acidovorax sp. 35-64-16
AGGAAAGTCAATGAAATCAACGGTCTACCCAGACCACCCCCGCGCCAGTGCTAGCTTTGCGTACCGTCACTTATTGCACTGAAAACGAGGAGACCCCATCTATCGTTCTTCGAAAGCAGGGTGTTTTCACCCGCCGACCGGTGAAAGTACCCGCCCAAAGAAGATGTGTAGGAATCTCTCGAAAACAGTCAATGCGCTGCTGCTTAGCAGGGGCGGTAGACGCCACTCGAACCGAAAGAGCAGGATCCACTGCCGAGTGAGGTGCTGACGTTAAGCGACATGACGACACTTGAATGTCCGCCAAGCGTCGCAGCGGTCGTTCATATGCTGCAGCGTCAGTGACTGGGATCAGCCTGAAGCAGCCTTCAAATGCAAGCGCCACTCGCTCATTGCGCCCTTCGCCGGTGCGCTGATACCAGTTCGCACAATTGGGCTTGTGCAACAAAGCCACTGTAAGAACACCGTTAATTATGCTATTTTATCGAAAATACGATAAAATATCTTTTTCAAGATAATTTCCGATAATTGACATGATCGCTTTCCCACGCGCCGCACTCGCCCAAGAGTTAGTCGCCGCCCTGCAAGGCAAAGCCCTGCTGGGAGACGCCCACAACGGCCTGTTCTTGGCCGCCCCCCGCCGCACCGGCAAGTCCACCTTTTTGCAAGGTGACTTACGACCCGCGCTGGAAGCAGCCGATGTGGTCGTGGTGTATGTGGATCTGTGGGCCGATACGCGACGTGACCCGGGTGGACTGATCGCCGAAGCCATTGCTCGCGCGTTGGAACCCCAATTGGGCATTGTGGCCCGAACCGCCCGCAAGGCGGGGTTGGACAAGGTGAAGGTGGGCGGGCTAGAGGTGGACACCAGCAAGATCGGCAAGATCGATGGACTCACCCTGACCGATGCGCTGCGCCTGCTGCATGACCACGCCGGCAAGCCGATCGCGCTGATCATCGACGAAGCGCAGCACGCCCTTACCAGCGAAGCCGGCGAGGCAGCCATGACTGCCTTGAAATCAGCCCGCGACCAACTCAATCAGCCCGGCGTGGTGAACCTGATGCTGGTGATGTCAGGCTCAGACCGCGACAAATTGCTGCGCTTGGTCAACACGGCCGGTGCACCGTTTTACGGCTCACAGATTCAGCGCATGCCGCCCCTGGGGCCTGACTTCATTGCCCACATAGCAGCGTTGATCGAGGCGCAGCGGCCCGAACTCAAACCGGTGGATCAGACCCTGCTGCAACAGGCATTTGAAGTGTTCGGCTTCCGTCCGCAATTTTTCATGGCCGCATTGGGCCAGGTGCTCAGTCCCCTCGCTGCCCTGACCGGGCGCTTTGAATCGGCATTGCTGGATGCGGCTCAACAACAACAAACCCACGACGAAGCGCAGATGGAGTCGGACTACCTGGGGCTGAAGCCCACCGAGCAGGCCGTGCTGTGGCGCATGCTGACGCAAGGTTCACGATACCGCCCTTACGATGCCGAAGCACTGCGCTTTTACCGGGAAAGAACTGGCCACCCAGTAAACGCTACCCAAGTTCAGCGGGCGCTGGAGGGTTTGCGACAGCGTATGCCCGCGTTGGTATGGAAGTCGGCCCGCGGTGAATACGCGCTAGAAGACGTGGCCATGCACCGCTGGTTTGAAAAGCGCGGCGGCGCAGGAAAGTGGCCACCCACACCGCCACAGGGCGTGCTGCCCCTTGATGATGATTGAATACAGGGCAGAAGGGAACAGCCCTCTTGTCCCATCGACCAGTTGCTGATCACATGCATAAAGTTACCGGGCAGTCAGCTTCTGATCGGACGCGCTCAATGGGCATTGACAAAGAGCCATCAGCTCCGCTAGATTAGCGCGAGCTAGCTTTATGGCCTGCTGGTGTGAGCCCGCCGCACCAAAAATACTTGCGGGCCCCTGAACAAGCTGGGCCCGATCCCAGCAAAAGGCCCCTAGGCCGGATATTTCTGCTTGCGCAGATATAAATTTCGTGGGCTTTTGCTCGCGATGGCTTTTTTGCCAAAAGTCTCTTTGAGGTCGTCCTGTACCTCAGTGGAGGGCGTTCGACTGAACGATCTCCGATGTCCGGAAATTAGGCCAGCAAAGCCAAGCCCCAAAAGTTGCCCTGATTAGGGGCTATCAATGCGGCGCGCTCACGCGCGCCCCTTCAATGCTGCCCGCCTGACGCGTACCACGTTCGGGCCGGCGCAGCCACATCACGAGCGGCGTCACGCCGCCCCCCTTGATGCCCGACACCTCGGCTGGCGCCGATCGAGGTGCATCCGCGCGCGCCTACATGGCCCTTCCCCCCTTTCTCGGCCCGGCTTTTTCTATGGAGTTGCTATGACTATTCCGGCGTCCTTCGTTTTCGCTCACACCTCCGTTGCCGTGGAGGGGCCTGATGCTGCGCGACTGCTTTTGAGCATCATTCCGGCGCCACCGCATCAACCGGGCATCGGCTTAGTCGCTAAAAATACCTTGACCTGCCTGACGGCACTGCTGATCGAAGTTCCCGCTGCCGGATCTCATCTCGCGCAACATATCTCGTTGCTTGGCAAGTTGAGCGACGATTCAGGCGCCTGCATTGCTCAGCCCAATGCAATGCTCGGCCTCGCGAGCGATTACCCAGCCTGGGCGTGGTTCGTATCTGCGAGCTTTCCTTACGCGCATCGACTCCAGAGCTTGGTCGGCAAGCATTTAGTCGCGGCCCTCCTGAAAGAAGCCTCCATAGAAAAGAGCTTCGTTCAAAAACTGCGCAAGCTCATCAAACAATCACACGACGAGATCCTGACAAACCAGCAGTTCGAAGCGGAGGTCACCAAGCTTGAAGGGCAAGCACATCAAAAGCTCCTGCAGTTGCTGGCGTTGCACTCCTGCTCCACGAACAGCGCGCAACTGTCATTTAACGCAGCGGTGACCTCCTGCCTTTCCAATCGACTGAGCTCCCTACGTCAAACCGAGCGCCAGGCCGTAGATACCGGCCAAACACTCAGCCGCAGCGAGCTCACACGCACCGTCGTCCTTCTTCTCGACCAAGCACAGCAGGGTCACTCTGATGACCTGGTCACCCTCATCTGCCTATGCGTTGGCCTCGGCCTAAACCTCGGCAAGCGAATACCACTGGTTTCCGGAGAAAGCGGACAAGGCTGGATGGCCTGGATCGATCCGGTTGCAGGCTCAACATACGTGGACTTGTCATTCGCACTGGCAGGTCTTGGTAAACGTTCAAGCCCGCGGCATCAAGCGTCCACGCTGATCCTGAAGCGCCCACTGCCGCAGGGTGTTGCCACCATGCTGCGAGAGGCCCACACGCAAAACAGCCAGTTGCGCACGCTCGCCGATCTGTGCATTAACAAACCAACCAGCCGCAAAAAAATCTCGTTGCCGGGGGTTCATCACAGCGCTTCGTTGGCCGGACTGATGAACTCCGCGCGATCGATTTCATTAGCGACCACCGACAGGCGTGATATCTCTGCCTACGCGACTCTTGCCCTTGAACTGGTAAACAAATCCGATCTCCATTACGTCTGCCCACGCGAGCGCGAGATCTGGCAGGCCTGCTCCGACTTCTATGACGCCGTCGGCCTGGGGCCAGCAGTACCGCAAAGTGGTGGCAACTCCAACCTCCGCATCGGCTCCCGCCTGACACCATCGGCGGATTGGATCAAAGAAGTATTTGCAAGCGCTGGCGATGAACTGCTCGCGAAAAAGTGTGGTCGCAGGTACTCGTTGCCATCATTGATCGAGCACCACAACGCGTGCGCGCGTTACGTCGGCCTCTTGATGCAGTTTGTCGTCGGAGGCCGCGACCGCCGCCTTATCGACTTTCGTGCGAGCGTTTGGAGCAGCACCACGACCTTCGGCTTGATGGAAGACAAGCCCTTGAGTGCCACGCGAGGCACGACACCGATCCCCATCCCAGCAGCGCTCTCCGAGCAGCTCAAGCTTTGGCACGCGCACATCGCCGCGCTGGATAAGCGGCTATTGAAATTGCAAGCCCCCGGCTCTTCGGCCGCCTTTCAACTCATCCGCCAGATCAGGGAACTCCAGAACTTGCCCATGCTTTTTTTGCTGGACACGCATGGCGCCCCCGTCCCCTTGAGCTCAGATGTCCTTTTCACAGGCCCAGCCAGCCAGCTCAACCGGGACTTTGGTCGCCATTCTCTGCCGGATCTTTTGCTGGATGCGGGCATGCCATTCGAGGATATCCAAGACTGGCTCCGCCATTTCTCGCCGGGAATCTCAACGCACGAACTGAATTCCAACCGCGTCAAGTACCACAGCACCGAACGCCTTATTTCAGGCATCGACCAAGTGCTACTGGAGCTGAACATCCGACCCAGGTCCGGCCTGAGCAAGGAAATCGCTCCATGACATCTCTGTCACAACCCTGGACAACAACAAAACGAAATCCAGTCCTGATTCCGGCCTTCAGCGCTCCCGGCGGGGTCGCTCGCTTCGACAGCTTTATTCGATCGGCCGACCGGCTGGTGACCCAACTCGCGCCTTCGCATGCCCTGATCTTGTGCGCCATCCTCTACGAAGGCATGGGCTCATCCGCAGAGCTATCGAACTTCCTTCATGCCTTGGTGTCATCGCACTCCACCTGTGACGGCCACTACGTCCAATGGTCCGATGAACAGGACCGTCTGCATAGCCGGGCGCTCGATCCACGCACGCGCATCGCATTGTTCCGAGTCCCCAGTGGAACGTTGCCCAAGAAGGACCTGGACTCCTTCCATCAAGTATTGCTGAAGAACTACCCAATGGCCCAATCCCAGATGGGCAAGGACCTCTGGCATCTCATCTTCCACGACGCGCTGGCCTGGCTACATCAGCACATCCCCAATTTTTGTCTGGGGATGCTCACGGGCAGTATTCCCATCACGGCACTGCCCCGCGATGTGCTTACGCGATGGAACCTACGACAAAAGGACGTGCACTGGGAAACGCGGGATGCTGCAGATGATGATGCTCTCAGTCCCTCCCACGACGGAGCATTGGAAATACTCCTTGAGATGGAGGCGCCCATCAACCGCCGCGCTCGGTGCCTGAAGGAGATTCAAGACCTGTTTACTCTACCCAACCAGGCAACAGACATCCGGCTTTCTGATCAGCGTTGGCGAACAAGCCTGTACAGCAGGTTGGCCATGACCGCCGACTTGATTGCACGCCAAGGCACAGAAGGCGATGCGCTGGTCCTGCTGTGGGTGCACCACCTGCTTAGCGTTGGCAGCGTGCGCCTGAAGAATCCTTCCGTCGCAACAATCTCTCGCTACGTCAGCGCTACCGCGGGGCTCATCTCCGAAAACTACACTCAATGCCCGTGCTCTGCAGTTCACATGGACGATGAACAGTGGATCGCCTTCTTCGATGCACTGAAGCATGCCGTTAACAGCGACCCACAACGCCCGGCCCTTGCCTCCTTCCATCAGTTTTGCATCCAGACATTTGGCGCCCCGCCGATGGCGCAGGTACTTTTTTCGGGTGACGGAAACACCACGGTAGTGCACGCCAACACGGTCTGGTCCCAAGAAATCCACGGGGCCCTGGAACTTGCCCTCACTGCCAGCAGCGATGCACGCATCTGCGCCAGTGTGCAAGCGCTGCTGGCTCTTGCCGCTATTTTTCCCCTGCGCATCGGCGAGGCACAAGCCCTACGCCTAGAGGACTTCGTCATCACTGAAGAAGGCATCGAACTCCGATACCACCCTCGGCGAGGGCAGCATCAAGGTAAAAGCTACAGCGCGAAGCGATGGATGCGCAGCTTCGGCGAGCCGGCGTGGGTGGCGTGCGTAGCCAGCTGGATCAAGCGCAGGAAGAGTGAAGAAGAGGGCAGACATGGCAAGTCTGCTCTGCTGTTTGGAGATCCCCACAGCAGCCATCGCACCTACATGTTTGCCGCCTGCAGCCGACTGGTCAACCGCGCTCTTAAGCAAGTCTGCGGCGACAAATCAGTTTCCTTCCATACGCTGCGGCACGCATGGGTCAACCGCAACATCATCCATCAGCTGGATCAGCCTTCTTCTCGTCCAAGCCCCGTTTCCTGGTTGCAAAAAGTTGCCGCTGAGGTGGGACATGCCCAAGTTCCGACAACCCTGCAGCACTATTTCCACCGACCCGACATGGCCTTGCGCTGCTCTCTGAACAGCTATTGGCAGACGAGGCCACTTACCGCTGAAGTCGCAGCCTTCTGGACCGGACGTTCCGCTGCCGCATTGCGAAAGGCTAAACAACGCAGTGAGAACAAAGCGGAATTCTTGTGGTCTTGTCTCTTCGAGACATCCACTGGGCTGGCTGTACGCCAAGCGCCGCCCCCATCTCTGCTGGCGGCGTTGCCGCCGCCACCAATAGCGTCAATCGGCCTGATGCATGTACGCAAGATCCTCTGCGATCTTCACACTGGCATACCAGTCGAGGCTGTGGCTTCTCGCTGCAGTGTCCCTTTGGCCACCGTCTTGGAAGTGATCGATCGTGCTGTATTGATCGCCAACCAGCTTCTTGTCTTGGGAAGTGTCCGTGGTCGCCGCCTGATCCTCGAACATGCCACGCGGGTGATCAAACTTGCACGGCTACTTCAGATCTTTATGGATTGCGATATTCGGCCGACGGTCACCGATGAACCTTCCTGGCAAAAGTTGGCACCTCAAAACATTGCTCCTACGTTTGCACAGCGCAATGCCGTGCGCTCATGGATGCACTGCCGCGATGGGCAAAGCATTGCATTGCGACCCGATGGATCGGCCGACGACCTTTTGCGTTGGCTGAGCGACGGCTCCGTTCCTGGCAGCTGCATTGTCCTTCGAGTTCCAATGAAGCATGTTGCTGATCCTCATTCTCGCGCTACGACTGTGCGCAGTGATTCAGCCAGAAGTGCGCAAGATCAGCTAGGACAGTACTTCGGAACCTCCGTCACGATTGAAGGGGTTCGCCAACGGAAACTCGAACAACCTCCCTACATGCTGATCTCAAGAAAGCCTTTCACCAAAACATCCAAGCCTTGCCCTTCCGCCAGATTGCGCATGGGATCTTTTCATGGCCTTATGTTTTCCATGGCCGTATGGCACGGCATGATTGGAATGGATGCGCATGAGTAAGGACCAAGAAATATTTCGGGTGTTCATCAACTCGGTGCAAAAGGCCAGAGATCCCGCCAAGGAGCAGCGGGAGATCATGCTCGTGCAGAACACGATGAACACGGTCTTGGGGCAGCTGTCTGAACAGGACCGCCTGTACTACTCTCTGGAGGTAGACCCGGGCAAACTTGACCAGTGGTTAGTGGTTTCCTGCTGTGACAGTCTTCAGCGCAGGCTCTTTGAGGACAGAAAAGCGCCTTACTCAGCATCCTCCACCGAGGATCCGCTTCTCGCTGGAACCGTCATGCAAGCGACTAACGCATTGAAGCACCTGAGAACATTGTCTACCTCGACGGGCTTGAGCCCTGATGACTTCATTGATGCCATACGCACCACTGCGCCAGCATTGATCCGCCTGCTTACGGACCGGGAAGAAACCACGAGCTTCCGGACCAGCGATGGCGTGACTATCTCTGTGGATCCAATCTACCAATCGCGAAGAACAATGCTTCCCGACCCCGTCTCCGTTCGCTTTCGTGTAGACATGGTAGGTCGCGAGAAAGCTGTTATTGAGCCGACCAAGGAACATCGATCGCAACTGAAGACCAAGAGCAAGCAGATCCAGCTTCACTGGCTTCCGCTGGAGCATCCATTTCTGTATGAAATTCTCCTGGAATCCATGGAGTCACGAGCACTCGTTGAGGTTGACGCATGCCGCTATGTCAATCGGATAGGCCAAACCGTTAATTTGTCTTTTCTTAGGATGATTGAATCGCCCGATGACTGTTGACATACATGAGGAGCGCTCGAATCTGTGCCTTTGCCTTCGGGTAATGTTTACGTTGGGGTGGCAGGGGCATCCACCGTCATTGCGGGTACGCGGAGTTCGATGCGGATGGCGCGCGGCGTGACCTCGCCTTGCTCCAACCGCTCGGCCAGAACGCGCAACGCTACGGCCTGGGCCTTCGCCATGGCATCTTCAGCCGTGGCTCCCAAGGCACGTGCTCCCGGCAGCTCCGGGACAACCTCGGCCAGAAACCGTCCGTCGTTGTCACGCATGCACTCCAACGTGTAGTTGGCGGCGCAGGGGCCAGAAGGTTGCGTTTGGCTCGTGGCCACATATATGCCGAACCAGGTAATCACGCCGCCGATAAGGCATAGGGTAATTAAGCCCACCATGGCGCATATTCCTTTCATCTTGTAGAGAACTGCCAAGCAGATCTCATGCGATACCGATCAACGCCTGCGCACCAGCATGGGTTGCCTCACTCGCCAACATAGACAGGGGCGCGATGTGTACTTTGCGTCAGGGCCTTCGCGGCGGTCTACCGCGCGAGCGGTTTAGTCCTCCGCTGCACAGCCGACTTCAAGTGAGCCCACTTGCAGTGCCCGCACAAAGATCCTGCAGTCTTGCGTCCAACCTTAAAATCGTCTTGAGCTACAGTCCAATGGCATTGGAGAGCACTTCGTCGGTAAATCCCATGAGCGTGCCAGCGCGAAGCGCACCTTGCGTCAACACATGGTCTTCGATCAACAGCGCCGGGGTAACGAGCCAAAGCGTTCAGACGCCCAAAGCGCTTTCGTCCACTGGCCACTGCAGCTCTCGCGCAACCCTGCGCATGATCCATACGCACTGCGCATCTGTGCACCATCGCTTGGCCAGAAGACCTTTTAACGCAGTCTTCACCGTCGCTTCCTGGCCCCCTTCAAAGGTGGGCAGCTTTCGCTGGCAGTACGGAACCATCTGCGAGACCAGGTCGTCACACATCTGAAAGGCTGCCACGACTTCTGAGGGCGAAGTACCTGGCGCATAGAACTTTCCATCTTCCTCAACGAGGCTCATCTTCGGCTGGGCGCCTCCAATGGCAGAGGGAACCGCAGTCACCGGGAAATCATCCGGCACGCCTGGATAGCTGGCACGGTCAATCGTCATATCAATTCCTTGCGTACTACTTCGCCATACAGCCGGTACTGCCCTGTCCATTCAAGCCTCTTCAGGCCTTCACTTCAGGGGCAGTGTGGTGGGCGGGAGCCAGTACGGCCCGCTCGCGCAGCCAGCTTGCTTTGTCGTATACAAAGTCCGGAAACTCTTGGGTCAAGGTGGTTTTCTGCAAGATGAGTTCTCGGGCCAAGTGCGCCACTTCTGCCAGCTCCTTTTCATTTCTTACTTCAAACGGTGCCACAAGGCTGACACCCATCGCCCAACTGAGACGCTCCCATTTCCATGAGGGCCGAACCTCCAAGTCAATCCCATCCCGGGTCAGCCGTTCTTCAATTTTCTGAAGCTTTGCGTAGTGCTGTGTCTGGGCCTCGGAAGGTGCGCGGCTGGTGAAGCTGCTCAGTTTTTTCCGCTTGCTCGACTTGCCAACCATCTTGTAGCCTTTGGTCCCGCCCTCAAAGAGCCAGTCATCCCGTGGGCCGTCACCCGCCTCGTCCCAAGCCATGGAAGAAATAGCCTCCCCATAGATGTGTCGAGGGTGATGCCACCAGACGATGATGCGCCGCCCGTTGAGGATGAAACCCACGTCATCCCAATACGACAGACTTTCAGGCCCCATGTTCCAGTAGGCGTGCGGGATGAACAGACCGCCATCTGAAAGACGCCACTGTTGCATGCGGTGATACTCACGCATGCGCCTACCCAAATACTCATAATGCGGATTTCTCATGTGGATTCCTTGGTCAACCCTTGGGTGCTAAGGCCCAGGCAGACGTCGACAGGCGCAGCCAGGGACCCAGTGTTTCCTTCAAACAACTGTGGCAAAGATCGATATCCACCCGCGTTCCATCGCCCAGGGGCGATCCCCAGCCCGCGTCGAACCCCAGCTGCAGGAAGTTGTTCAGGCCATCGCCCTCATCGTGTCGCGCCTGCGTTCCACAGCGGTCGCAAATGAGTTCCGCGACGAACGGTGTCGACATCAATTCATGAACTCTCATTTTGTGCACCTTGATTGATAGCTAAGGCATCTGCATCATCACACTGCCAAGCGCAGCCTGTATACGCGCTACCTGCTGCGGGTCAGCCGTGTCGTCATGTTCCATCCCCAGCACTTGAGCAAGTGTGTATCCCAGATCCGCGTGGCAGCGTCGCAGTTGCCTGAGGGGCTCTTCCAGTAACGCTTTGTGTGCCGAGGCTATGCGGCTGCGATAGAAGCGCATGGTTTCGGCATTCTGGGCAGCAGGCCGCCCCAGGACTTGTTGGTAGGCACACCAATAGTAGCCACAGGATTGCACAAAGGCGGCGACTGCTGCCAACTCTCTTTCGTGGCGGTGCAACAGTCTCGGGTAACGGCTCGCTTGGTTTGCGGCGCGTTCGCAAAGGTCCAGAGGCATGGTCGCCGGCTCTCCCGCAGGAGTTGCCACGGGATGAAGATAGGCACGCACCAGGCCATCATCGCCAAAAAGATTGCGAATGAATGCGTTCAGCGCGCCCTGTGCAGCATCGGGCATACGAGCGTAGATCTCGTCGCGATATTGCGTGATCACGTCGCAGTCATGTTGCTGCACGCGCTCCGACATGAGCGTGCGGAGGGAGATGCGGTTACGGTTTCGATGCAAGTGAAGTGATGCGGTCATATGAAACTCCTTGGCACTCGAAGTGCAGATTCGGCCAATCGGGCTTACAGGGTGGGCGCAGGCAAGGCTCCGCCCTGCCCTGCGCGTCGGGCACTTGGCGTAGGTTCAAAAAAGCGATGTGGTTAGGTAGTGGTTGCCACTGCCGGTGAAGCCTCAAGCGCCAGGATCACGGGGGTCACGTTCCCCGTGACGGGCGCTAACGAGATGTGCTGCTTGAGCAAGCGCTCCATGGCAGAGCCGTCCCGGCGCGTCAGGTTGGGCACATACCGGCTGTAGACACGGAACAGCATTTCGGTGCTGGTGTGACCCAACTGTCGCGCAATCCATTCCGGCGCTTCCCCGGCAGCAAGCCACAGCGTTGCCGCCGTATGCCGCATCTGGTAGGCCCTGCGGTGCTCCAACCCCAGGTGACGTAGCAGCGGCGCCCAGACCCGGTTGAGGAAGTTCTGGTTATCAATGGGCTTGCCACTGCGCAAGCTGAATACATACTCCGAGTCAGGGTGCCGAGTCTTGAACTGCGCCTGCAGGGCATCGAACACCATCTCGTTCATCTGGATGTCGCGCATGCTGCCATCCGTCTTGAGCTCGTCTTCCTCGTTGAGCACGATCGACTCACGCACCAGGATGAGCCGACGCTCGAAATCGATGTACTTCCATTTGAGACCATGCACCTCTCCGGTTCGCATTCCTGTGAAAAAGCGCACGGTGAAGTAGTTGCGATAGTCCGCCCTCGCGGTGGACAGGATGCGCTGCACGTCCTCCAGCGTGAAGGGCATGACATCGCTGCGCTTCATCTTCAAGGGTTTGATATTGCGGAAGGCGGACGTAAACTCGAACCGGTCGGCCGCTTCGTTAAGGATCTGTCGCAAAGGCTTCATGATGGAGTTGATGCGTCGGTTGGATAGGGTGTTGCTGGACTTTCGGGCGGGAACTTTGGCGAGTGAAGCCCGAAATGCCAGTACGTCTGCCTTGGTGATCTGGCCGACCTCCTTGTCCCCGAAAAAGGGGATCAGGTATTTGTCCAGTGCACCGCGTTGCGTGATGCTGTAGCTGCGCCGCCATGTCACCTCGGCCTCTACGAACCACACCTCGGCGAAGTCGCTAAACAGCGGGGTTGTGCTGGGAGGCTGCTTCAACGCGCCTGGTGCAGGCCCGGCAAGCATGGGCTCCTGCGGGGGGTCTGTCTCCACGGCAGGCAAGGGTTTGCCGAAGGTTTTTTGGTAATCGAAGGCGCCCAGGGCGATTTCTCCTTCGATGCGCTCCAGCACCTTCAGTAAGCGCTTGCGGTTGGCTGAGGTGTCGGGCAACGTGGTGTATTCCCGCAGCCGCTGCCCCGCATATCGGAAGTCCAGGAACAGCGTCCCTTTACTTTCCAGGCGGCGGATACTACCCATGAATCACACCTCCATTGGCCAGCGGTATGCCCTCTGCACATACGGCCGAATACTGAGTCATGTCTGTTTCGATGTGCTCCCAGATATAGAGAGTTTTGCGTCCACCGAAAGGGCGGATGTAATGCCGACCCTCAAGTAGGACGCTGTCCTTGAGCCTGTCCCGGATGGTCCGTGCGTCGTACTTGATGCGGTCTGACAACTCGTCAGTGGTCAGATAGGTACACGATGTCATTTCTCTCTCCTTGCAATGGTGGACAATCAGGATTCAAAAAAGTCACGCACTGCGTTTTTTTGTCATCCTGGATGGCATTATGAGCGCGAAATCGCCCTTGTCAATGACTTTTTGTCGTTCTGAGCGATATTTCTACATGGAGAATGTCTTGATCAAGTGTCACCTGTCCAGGCTTATGGGAGAACGAAAGCTCAAGATCAGCGACCTTGCGCGGGACACTGGTCTCCATAGGAACACCATCACGCTGCTCTACCAGGAGACGGCTACACGAGTTGATCTGGATGCGATCAACACCTTGTGTGGCTACTTCAGCGTTCCGGTAGGTGAATTGTTCGAATACGTCCCAGACAGTACGTCGGACCAAGAATGACAACCCGTCCCCTGCGGCACAACACGAAGTTGCCTCAGAGATCTGCGTATAACCACCATCAATGAACCAACAAACCCTCTCCGCCTTCATCTGGTCCGTGGCCGACCTGCTGCGCGGCGACTACAAGCAATCCGACTACGGCAAGGTCATCCTGCCCTTCACCGTGCTGCGCCGCCTCGACTGCGTGCTCGAATCGACCAAGCCCGCCGTGTTGACCGAGCTGGTCGCCAAGCAGGCACAGGGCGTCAACCCCGAGCCCTTCCTGCTGCGCAAGGCGGGCCAGAGCTTCTACAACACCTCCACGCTCGACCTCCAAAAGCTGCGGGGCGACCCGGACCACATCGCGCAGAACCTGTTCAGCTACGTGCAGGCGTTCTCGCCCGCGGTGCGCGATGTGTTCGAGCGCTTTGAATTCCACACCCAGGTCGAGCGCCTGGCCAAGGCCGGGCTGCTGTACCAGGTGGCTGAAAAGTTCGCCCAGATCGACCTGCACCCCGAGGTGGTCAGCAACATGCAGATGGGCCTGGTGTTTGAAGAGCTGATCCGCAAGTTCGCTGAAATCAGCAACGAGACCGCCGGGGAGCACTTCACCCCGCGTGAAGTCATCCGGCTCATGGTCAACCTCATCTTCATTGAAGACGACGCCATCCTCAGCAAGCCCGGCGTGGTGCGCACCATTTACGACCCCACAGCAGGCACCGGCGGCATGCTCAGCGTGGCGGGCGAATACCTGGCCGAGCACAACCCCCAGGCGCGCCTCACCGTCTTTGGCCAGGAGCTCAACCCCGAGTCCTACGCCATCTGCAAGGCCGACATGCTGATCAAGGGCCAGGACGTGGGCAACATCGCTTTTGGCAACACCCTCAGCGACGACGGCCATGGCAACAAGAAATTCGACTACATGCTGTCCAACCCGCCCTTTGGCGTGGAGTGGAAGAAGGTCGAGAAGGAAGTGCGCAAAGAGCACGAAAGCCAGGGCTACAACGGCCGCTTCGGCCCCGGCCTGCCCCGCGTGTCCGATGGCTCCATGCTGTTTTTGCTGCACCTGCTCAGCAAGATGCGCCCCACATCAGAGGGCGGCAGCCGCTTCGGCATCGTGCTCAACGGCTCGCCGCTGTTCACGGGCGGCGCGGGCAGTGGCGAGAGCGAAATCCGCCGCTACGTGCTGGAGAACGATCTGTGTGAAGCCATCGTGGGTCTGCCCACCGATATGTTCTACAACACCGGCATCAGCACCTACGTCTGGATCATCAGCAACCGCAAGCCCGAGGCCCGCAAGGGCAAGGTGCAGCTGATCGACGCCAGCGGCATGTGGCAGAAGATGCGCAAGAGCCTCGGCTCCAAGCGCAAAGAACTCAGCGACGCCCACATCGAGCGCATCACCCGCCTGTTTGGCGACTTTGCCGAGGCCGAGCACGACGGCACCCCCATCAGCCGCATCTTCGACAACGAAGCCTTTGGCTACCACGCCATCACCGTCGAGCGCCCGCTGCGCGATGAAGCGGGCAACGTGGTACTGGGCGTCAAGGGCAAGCAAAAGGGCAAGCCCCAGCCCGACGCCAGCCTGCGCGACACCGAAAACGTGCCCTACACCGAAGACGTGGGCGAATACTTCCGGCGCGAAGTGCTGCCCCACGCCCCCGACGCCTGGATCGACCCCGAAAAAACCAAGGTGGGCTACGAAATCCCGTTCAACCGGCATTTCTACGTCTTCAAGCCCCCGCGCCCGCTGGCCGAGATTGATGCAGAACTGAAGCAGACCACCGACCGCATCCTGGACATGATCAAGGGGCTGTCGGCATGAGCTTTCCGCGATACCCGGAGTACAAGGACAGCGGGGTAGCGTGGCTGGGGGAGGTGCCGTCGCATTGGACCATCTGCGGGACAGGCCATCGACTCCAGTCACCTCCTTGCTACGGAGTTTTGGTCCCAGACTTTGATCCAGATGGCGTGCCCATGCTCAAGATCATGGACCTCGCGAATGGGACTCCCGATAGGTCAGCTCTCGCCACGATCAGCGAACGCCTTTCCGATGAGTTCCAACGCACCATCGTTCGTCGCGGGGACGTTGTTCTATCGGTCGTTGGAACGATTGGGACCGCACTTGTCATCCCTGAAGCTCTAGACGGAATCAATTTATCGAGAGCGCTGGCACGCCTGCTTCCAAATGTAGATCTACTACCCCAGTGGCTGGTGTGGGTCTTCTCGTCTGACAACTTCACACGGTTCGTTGACCTTGTCTGCGTTGGTTCTGCACAGCGCGTGCTGAACATGGATGATTTGCGCTCGTTTCGGGCACCGTTTCCACCTATAGAGGAACAAACCGCCATCGCCACCTTCCTCGACCGCGAAACCGCCAAGATCGACGCGCTGGTGGCCGAGCAGGAAAAGCTGATCGCCCTGCTGCAGGAAAAGCGCCAGGCCGTCATCTCCCACGCCGTGACCAAGGGGCTGGACCCGAACGTGCCGATGAAGGACTCGGGCGTGGAGTGGCTGGGGGAGGTGCCGGCGCATTGGGAAGTTCTACCGCTAAAAAGAATTTCGCCTCAGCAAACAGTAGGCATCGTGGTGAATCCCTCTGAATACCTTAGCGACGAAGGACTTCCTTTCATCTATGGCGGCAACGTAACCGAGGGCCGAATTGATCACATATCCTCTCGCAGGATTTCCCCTGAAGACAGCCAGCGCAATGAGAAGACTCGTTTGAAGGCAGGTGACCTGATCACGGTCCGCGTTGGAGCCCCAGGCATCACCGCAGTTGTTCCGCCGGAGTGTGAAGGAGGCAACTGCGCATCTGTGATGTTGGTTCGACAGGGAGAATTCAATTCCGATTGGCTGTGCTTCGTGATGAACAGCCGTGTGGTGCGCTATCAGGTTGAGATCGTTCAGTACGGTGCGGCGCAACAGCAGTTCAATATCAACCACGCTGTCGAATTCGTTATTCCCCAGCCACCCCGCGCAGAACAAGACGCATTGGCCTCGTTTTTGACAAGCGAAACAACGAGGCTTGGTAACCTTGAAGCCGAAGCCCGCACCGCCATCGCCCTACTGCAAGAACGCCGCACCGCCCTGATCTCCGCCGCCGTCACCGGCCAGATCGACGTGCGCGGGCTGGCGGGCAGCGCAAATGCTCCTGATTCAGTAGCTGCCAGCGCTTATCCAGCAAGCGCTTGAGGCCAATTTTGCTTCAAACCCACCCTATCCCCTTGCCGCATGAAGCCTTCAAGGCAACCATCGTCGCCTTATGAGCAACAAACAGAACGGACCGCCATAGCGCCCTTGCATGGGCAGATGGGTAGTGAACCGGCGGCCAGGAAACTGAGAAATAAATCGCCCATCCCCGCATTTCTGAGAAAAATCCCCTGGCGCTGAAAATTCCCCCCGATTGTTCGGGCGCAACGCCGACGCCAAGTTCTGCGGGCGCTGTCCAGCAAGGCGCCTCCACGCAAACGCCCTCTGACAGCCCTCCTGCTACCATTCAGTCATCTCATTTCCAGACGGTCCCTCACCCAAGGTTTTTCATGCAAGCGCCCAACATGCAAGCACGCCAAGGCAAGCAAGCGCAGGACGAAGCGCTGCGGTCCTTGCACCGCTATGTCTACGAGCAGCTGCAGTCAGACCGCAAGGATGAGATCCTGCAACATGCGCGCCAGCGCATCGGGCTGTGGAAACAGGGCCGCCTGTGCAGCGATTACTACATCCGGTTTTGGTCTGGTGTGGTGAGCTCGGGCGACAGTGCTGTTTACAAGCAGAAAGTGCTGGAAGCGTCGGAGCGCCGCTCGCTGGGAATGATGCAGAACACGCCCTTTTCGTTCTTGCTGCGGGAATTGCGTTGAACCGCGAACAGCTTCATGCACTGCTGACGCAGGCCAAAGCCATCGTTCACCACACAGACTTCGTGATCGTTGGCTCGCTCTCCATCCTGGGCGCCGTCAGCGACCCACCCCGCACGATGGTGATGTCCATTGACGTGGATACCTATCTGAAGAACGACCCCCAGCGCACCTACGATCTGGCCCAGGCACTGGGCCAGGGCTCTGCTTTCGAGGATGAATTCGGTTATTACCTGGACCCGGTATCCCCCAGCCTGCCCTCGTTCCCGGAGGGTTGGCAGGAGAGGTTGATTCCGCTGGATTTCGGTGACGTGAAGGCTTTTTTTGTGCAGCCTGACGATGTGGCGGTTTCCAAGTACATGCGCGGCGAAGAACGCGACCTGCGTTGGCTGCTCGCTGGACTGAAAAGTGGGCTCCTCGACATGGACACCATTGAACGCCGGATTGCGAGCGCACCGGCATTGGAAGGGGAGCTGCCCGCTGCCCGCAAAAGGATGGCGCGGCATCGCAAGGCATTGAAGCTCACCTGACCCCCGCTGCATCCAAGGCCAGGCATGGAGTGCAGTCACGGTGTCCCAATGAGACAAACAGCATCGGAAGGAACCTGCAGCCCATGAGCTTGCACAACGAAATCGCGTTCGAGACCGACATCTGCAACCACCTAGCAGCGCAGGGCTGGCTCTACGGTGAACCAGGCACCGAGGGCGACGCCAGCGGCTACGACACCCCCCGCGCCCTGTACCCCGCCGACCTGCTGGCCTGGGTGCAGGCCACGCAGCCGCAAGCCTGGGAGGCGCTGGTCAAGAACCACGGCGCAGCGGCCCCGGCCATGCTGCTGGACCGCCTGCGCAAGGCGCTGGACGACCGGGGCACGCTCGAAGTGCTGCGAGTGGGCATCGACCTGCTGGGGCTCAAGAGCCCGCTCAAGCTGGCGCAGTTCAAGCCCGCGCTGGCCATGAACCCGGATTTGCAGGCCCGCTACGCCGCCAACCGCCTGCGCGTGGTGCGCCAGTGCCGCACCGGGCACGATGACGTGATCGACCTGGTGCTGTTCTTGAACGGCATCCCCGTGGCCACGGCGGAGCTCAAAACCGACTTCACGCAGGACATGAACGCGGCGGTGGACCAGTACCGCTTTGACCGCATCCCCAAACCCAAGGGCCGGCCGTTTGCCGAGCCATTGCTGGACTTTCCGCGTGGTGCGTTGGTCCACTTTGCCGTGAGCAACCGCACAGTGATGATGGCCACGCGCCTGCAAGGCCCCGCCACGCGCTTTCTGCCCTTCAACCAGGGCGATCACGGCGGTGCGGGCAACCCGCCCAACCCCGCAGGCCACCGCACGGCCTACCTGTGGGAGCAGGTGTGGCAGCGCGATAGCTGGCTGGAGATATTGGGGCGCTACCTCGTCACCCAGCGCGACAGCAAGAAGAAGGTGACGGGCTTCATCTTCCCGCGCTACCACCAGCTCGATGCCACGCGCAAGCTGCAGGCCGCCGTGCTGGCCGAGGGGGCTGGGCATAAATACCTGATCCAGCACAGCGCGGGCAGCGGCAAGACCAATTCGATTGCCTGGACGGCGCACTTTCTGGCCGACCTGCACGATGCGCAGAACCATAAGCTGTTCGACAGCGTGCTGGTGGTCAGCGACCGCAACGTGCTCGATGCGCAGCTGCAAGAGGCCATCTTCGACTTCGAGCGCACCAAGGGCGTGGTGGCCACCATCAAGGGTGACGCGGGCAGCAAGAGCGGCGAGCTGGCCGAGGCACTGGGCGGCGGCAAGAAGATTGTGGTGTGCACCATCCAGACCTTCCCATTCGCCCTCAAGGCCGTGCAGGAGCTGGCCGCCACGCAGGGCAAGCGCTTTGCCGTGATTGCCGACGAGGCGCACAGCAGCCAGACGGGCGAGGCCGCATCCAAGCTCAAGCAGCTGCTCAGCGCTGAAGAACTGAAAGACCTGGCCGATGGGGGCGAGGTGGGCACCGAAGACCTGCTGGCGGCGCAGATGGCGACCCGGGCGAGCAACGGCAGAGCAGACACCGGCATCACCTATGTGGCCTTCACCGCCACGCCCAAGGCCAAGACGCTGGAGCTGTTTGGCCGCCGCCCGCAGCCGGATCAGCCCGCCGGGCCGGGCAACCTGCCCGCGCCGTTCCACATCTACAGCATGCGCCAGGCCATTGAGGAGGGCTTCATCCTCGACGTGCTGAAGAACTACACGCCCTACAAGCTGGCCTTCAAGCTGGCCAACAACGGCAAGGAGTGGGACGAGAAAGAGGTTGAGCGCAACGAGGCCATGAAGGGCTTGATGCGCTGGGTGCGCCTGCACCCCTACAACATCAGCCAGAAGGTGGCGGTGGTGGTGGAGCACTTCCGCGAGAACGTGCAGCCCCTGCTCGACGGCCACGCCAAGGCCATGGTGGTGGTGGGCAGCCGGCAAGAGGCGGTGCGCTGGCAACTGGCCATCCAGAACTACATCCAGGACAACGGCTACCCACTGGGCGCGCTGGTGGCTTTCTCGGGCGAGGTAAACGACCCGCAGAGCCTGCCTGACCCGGTGTCGGAGAACAGCACCGCGCTGAACCCGAACCTCAAGGGCCGCGACATGCGCGAGGCGTTTGCCACCGATGAATACCAAATCCTGCTCGTGGCCAACAAGTTCCAGACCGGGTTTGACCAGCCGCTCTTGTGCGGCATGTACGTGGACAAGCGCCTGGGCGGCATCCAGGCGGTGCAGACCCTGAGCCGCCTGAACCGCGCCTACAGCGGGCCATTCGGCCTCAAAGACACGACCTACATCCTCGACTTTGTGAACGAGCCCGACGATGTTCTGGCAGCGTTCAAGACCTATTACGAAACCGCCGAGCTGGCCGGGGTGACCGACCCGCATCTGGTCTATGACCTGCGCGCCAAGCTCGATGCCTCGGGCCATTACGACGAGTTCGAGGTCGAGCGCGTGGTGCTGGCCGAGATGAACCCCAAGGCCACGCAGGCCATGCTGGTGGCCGCCATCGAGCCCGTGGCCGACCGGCTGCTCAAGCGCTACAAGGCGGCGCGGCAGAACCTGCAGGATGCAGAGGCCAGCACTATCCCAGACGGCCCGGCAGCACAAGCCGCCAAGGATGAACTGGCGGCCCTCACCCTGTTCAAGCGCGACCTGGGCACCTTCGTGCGCGTGTACGCCTTCCTGGGCCAAGTATTCGACTACGGCAACACCGCCATCGAAAAGCGCGCCATCTTCTTCAAGCGCCTGCTGCCCCTGCTGGACTTCGGCCGGGAGCGCGAAGGGGTGGACCTGTCGAAGGTGGTGCTGACCCACCACCGGCTGAAGGAGCAAGGCCAGCGCAGCCTGGCGCTGCACGACACCGACGGCGACTACAAGCTGCAGCCCCTGACCGACACCGGCGCGGGCGCGGTGCAGGACAAGATGAAAGTGCTGCTATCAGAGATCGTTGCCAAGGTGAACGACCTGTTCGACGGCGAACTCAGCGACGACGACCGGCTGGTGTATGTGAACCACGTCAAAGGCAAACTGCTGGAGTCCGACATCCTGGTGCAACAGGCCAGCAACAACAGCAAGGGCCAGTTCGACAACTCACCCGACCTGGACAGCGCACTGACCGACGCCATCATCGACGCCTTTGATGCCTACACCACCATGAGCAAACAGGCGCTGGACAGCGAGCGGGTGCGCTCCGGGCTCAAGGCCATCTTGCTGGGGCCGGCGCAGTTGTATGAGGTGTTGAGGGAGCGGGGGGGCAACAGATTCAATGCTCAGTAGCCATGTCTTGCGCTCGTGAAACGCTACTAGGCTCAGTGGAGTTGATTTCTATGGGGCTGGCAGGTGATGGCCAAGAGCAAGCTTCATGTCTTACGGGCGAACTTCCGCTTCAGGCTGATCCCGGACATCAAGGGCTAGGATCTGGATGACCGCAAGCACTTAGAGCGGTCATTCGTCGATCAAAAGCCCCAGCGAGTCAGTTCGGCGTGGAAATCAACAGCCGATAACCCTGCTCACTCCTCGCTGATGCCAGGCAGCTTCACCTCCACACCACCACAAAACTCGAACCCAGAGCGCCCGCCTACATAGTGCGACGTCATGCTCCTGGCCGGTAATGTCTTGACCGTAGTCTCCAGGCGGCACTTGGGGCAGACCAAGCGCAAGGCGAGCTCGTCCGCCGACATGTCCTTCTCACTTGCGTTGACGCCGCAAGACCGACACCTCACCAGCCACTGACCGAGCCCAATCGCATACCGCAGCTGAGCGTCAGCCTCAGGGTGAGATACACATGCATCGGAGACCCATCCGTACAATTTCGATACTGAAATATTTGAACTCGGCAAGACCAAAAGCCTGTCGCCATGCGGTTTGAAAGTAAGCGCTCTATTGACCACGCCCTTGCACTCGGGTGCCCGTTGAGGCAATGAATGTTCTCTCGGCGTGGTGCGGTCTGCGACGCGCGAGAATCTGGGTCAACGCCGCATTTCACATTCAGTTGATGACAGACCCATTTGCTCCCTTGTCCGAGGAAGAGTTCGAAGAACTCGACCACTTTCTGCTGTTCGGCGTTGACACGGAAGAAGGCATGACCATGGACATGGTCGATGGGTTCTTGCACGCCATTGCGGTCGGGCCGACGACCGTACATCCCAAGCAATGGCTGCCCAAGATCTGGGGTACCAAGGAGATGATGCCTCCGATGGGTTCCGTCGAAGAGCTGAACCACATGCTGGGCTTGGTCATGCGCCACTTCAACACCATCATTGCCGGCCTGGGGGATGACCCCCGGGAGATCAGCCCGTGCTGGTCAACGATGGCCTACGACGGTGACGAGCGTGAATACGACGACGCAGAATCGTGGGCGTACGGCTTTGTCCAGGGGATGAGGCTTTGCTGGAAGGACTGGCAACCGTTGCTGTCCACTCCCCAAGGGCAAGTTTGGTTCAGACCCATTGCCCTGCTGGGCGAAGACGACTATTGCGTGGATCAGGACGAACTCACCCGAACACCGGCCATGCGATCGGAGCTGGCTCAACAAATCCCGCCGGCTGTTCTGGACATGCACGCTCACTGGCTGCCACTTCGGCTCGCTGTCTATCAGCGGGAGGTGGCCAAGTCGATGCAGCCCAAGGTGGGGCGCAATGATCCGTGCCCTTGTGGGAGCGGGGCGAAGTTCAAGAAGTGCTGTGGTGCTGCGGCCGATTTGCACTGAGCCATCTCGCGCCTCGAACTGTCAGGCGGTGGATCACCGCGCCAGTCGCCAGGGCAGCAAGGCCTCGTAGTCATCGACGGTCCTGGCCCGTGGAAGTGCCACTAGCAGCGAGCGCAGGTACTGGTACCCATCAACGCCGTTGACCTTGCAGGTCTCCAGCAACGAGTACAGGTTGGCGCTCGCGTTGGCGCCGGCCACGGTGTCGGCGAAGAGCCAGTTGCGTCTTCCGATGACAAACGGGCGGATCGAATTCTCGCAGCCGTTGTTGTCTATCGGGTAGTTGCCGCTGGTGACGAAGCGCTCCAGCTTGGCCCACTGCGAGGACAGGTAGTGCAGCGCCTTGCCCAGCAAACTGCCTGGCAGCACCGCATGAACGTTGGCCAGCAGCAAGGCCTGGATCTCTTGCAGCACGGGCACACTGTTGGCTTGGCGGCTATGCAGCAGCGCATTCGCATCCAGCCCTTGCTCTTTGGCCAGGGCCTCCACGCGGTAGAGCTTGCCGATCAGCGCGATGAACCTGGCCGCCAATTGCTCAGCCCCCCGGTTGGCTTTGGGCAAGGCCTGCAGCGCGTCATTGAAGTAACGCCGGCAATGTGCCCAACACCCGATTTGCACGAGCTTGTTCGCCAAGGCGATCTTGTTGTAGACCTCGTAGCCGTCGGTCATCAGCACGCCGCCCTCGCGCGCACCGACGTACAGAAGCTGCGCCGCCTCTGTGCTGCGTGAGGGTGAGTAGGCGAACAGGCGTATGGGCGGACCTGTGCCGCTGGCGCCTGAACCATCGGTCATCTGCGCCCACATGTAGCTCTTGGACTGGGCGCTGCGACCGGCCTCCTTGAGCACCTGAATCTCGGTCTCGTCACCGAAGATCAGCGGGGCGTCCAGCACCCGGTCGCGCAGCAGGTTGATGACGGGCTGCACCGCCTGGCCCACCCGCACCACGCTGGCGGCCATGGTGTTGCGCGAGAGGTCGCGGCCTCCGAAGCGCCCCAGCAAGGCCGCCTGGCGGTACAGCGGCAGGCCGTCCACATACTTGGAAGTGATCACCCAGGCCAGCAGGCCTTCGCTGAACAGCCCCTTGGGGATGACTTGCTCGGGCTTGGCCGCCAGGCGCAGCGTGCCATCGCAGCACGGGCAGGCGTACTTGACCCGCTCGTGGCGGATCACGCGCACTTGTTGCGGAATGATGTCGAGCTGCTCGCTGGCCTCCACGCCAATCTCCCGCAGCACGGCACCGTCGTGAGGACAGACACGCTCGGATTCGGGCAGTTCGTGGCGCACCACCTCGCGCGGCAGGGCTGGGTCCAGCGGCTTGCGCCCGCGCTTGGTCCGTTTGTGAGCGGGAACCTCGACAGTGTTGTCGTCGGCCTCGGTTTCTTCCTGGGCCGGCTGGGTTGCCGAGCCGAGCGCCTCGGCCTCGTTGAAGAACATGTCCTTCTGGTGGCCTGCGCTGGCCTCGCTCTTGGCGGCGAACAACTGGCGCTTGAATTTGTTGAGCTGCTCCTTGAGCAGGTCGCGCTCGGCGCGCGTGATGCGCAGCTCACCAGCGAGTGATTCGCTGGTCTGGCTGGCCTGGGCCAGCGCCTTTTGCAAGGCTGCAAATTCTTCGGCGGTGGGCATGTGAACCATCGCCTGCTTCGATCTGCTTGTCGCTCAGGCGGTTCCTTGTGCTGGGGATTTTGCGGCAAATATTCTCAGCAGTGGCATTGCTCATTTCGGCAGCACCAGCCTCACGCAACGCGCTCGTAGAACCGCTGTGGGTGTCGCTGTGTGACCGCCAGATCAATGCCATCAAGCAACCAGTGCAGTTGTTCCACCGTCAGCGTCGGCACCACCGCCTCGTCCGGCCAGATGAAGCGGTCTTGCTCCAGGCGCTTCATCAACAACCAGAAGCCGTTGCGCTCCCAGACCAGGATCTTCACCCGGTTGCGCTGGCGGTTGCTGAACACATACACCGCCGCCGCGAACGGGTTCATGCCCAGGGCTTGCTCCACCAGGATGGCCAAACCGTTGATGCCCATTCGGAAGTCGATGGCCGGGCGGTGCAGGTACACCGTCAGCGTGTCGTCGAGCCGGAACATGGCAGGCGCCCCAGAAGTTCAAGGACGGGCAGCAACCCACCCGGGTCTGCATCGCTGAGGTCGATCTCCACCCCATTGGGCAGTCGGGCGTGCAGGCGTGTCTTGACCTCAGCGGCGGTGACGGGAGATGCCTCGGGGGCCGCCAGCCGCAACGGCACAAAAGCACTGGTGCTGGCCATGGCCACGGTCGGCAGGTTGGCACGACTTGCCTTCAGGTCCGAGCCCATGCTCTGGGTGATCCAGCGGCGCAGCAAGTTGGCGTTGATGCCGCATTGCAGCGCCATGCGCGCCACCGACACATCCGGCTGCAGGCACGCCCGCACCACCTCGGCCTTGGCCTGCGGGTCGTACACGGCACGTCCATCGTTCTTGCGCCCCGTGACCAGGCGCCTCACCACCTCTGCATCGATCTCTGACATACGTGTCCACCTTGTTCTACATGGACACGTAGCTTCCCCTCTCAGACGCTCTGTGGGAAGACGTAGTTGGCGGATCGCTTACGTTTGAAAACGAATCCGGCCAAACCGCTCAACTTGTCGCGAATACCGGCTGGCACCCGGTCGGCAGCAGACGGGTACTGAGCCAAAAAGATGCGGCAGAAGTCATGCTCCAAGACCTGCCGGACGCGTTCAACAGCGAAGAACTTGAACGGATTTAAGACTCTTGGATCTTGATCTTCGTCTGTGATCGAGCCCCCAGCCATTAAGTCCTCTGCATAGAACAGCGAACGATTCGGGTCGCGACACACCACCTCGTCCTCCTTGGTCAGAAGCAGGACCAGCGCTCTTTCCTGCAGCAACTTTCCGCGAGAACGAATCATGATCCGGACCTCGCCAGGGCGCTCGGCGTCGATCTCAAGATCCCATGGGCCAACGCGGTGTTGCCGGCCGGAACTGCCGACCTCGGTGGCCCCCATATCGCGAAGCGCGTACAAAATCAGAAGGAGCACATAGCGAAGGAAGGCGGCCTGCCTCGCCGCGAGAACCTCATAACGCACAGACTCGCTGATCTTCTCCCTCGCCCTAGCGTTAACCAGCGCATCCCAAAACGGCCGCAGCTCTCTGTATCGCTTGTCATACTGGAATATGTTGGTGGGCCGCAGCGCAATCGGCACTCTGGCCGAGCGGGGAATGCGCGTATAGACCCCCGAACGCCGAAGCCGCTCAACGTGGGCTCTCATCCGCTCCAGCCGGTCAAGGGTGTCAAGCGTCGCATGGCTGTCTTCGGCCTCGCTGAACCACGCCCTGCCCCACAGTGCACAAATGCGACTTGTAAGGAGTCGGTGCCTTTCATCGCCCTTTTCCAACTGCATGGCGATGCGCTGACCATCTTTGATCGCGCGAACCTCTGAGATGCGTCCGTCCAACCAGCGCGCACAACCATCCAGCAGGCGCGCAAAAACGATGTTCTCGTAGATAGCATGGTCATCCTCGGAAACCCTCGCCAACACCTTGGCGGGAATGACGCCGCTGATGCTGCGTCTTGCCCAGAGTTCTGAGTGCTGGGAAAGGTGTTCCACCGCTGACGCCTGTACCCGCTTGGCACGCGCCACCGGAAGTGTCTCGGGCACATAGTGCATATCGAGCCTTGGCCGGACAGATACTTCGTCCCACTGTCCCGAAGCTAGAGCCTGCTCCAGATCAGGCTCGGGACGCATCATCTCCATGTGCTCTCGGAGCACTGAAGGCAGTATCGGAGAGGGCAGGTCGCGTAAATTTCCGTCAACAGACCACCCATCGACCACCGCCGCAATGGACAGATCCACAACGCTGCGCGACACTGACTTCAAAGGCGAGTAGGTAAATCGGACAGGCACCCTGATGTCAGGTTGGTCTTCTGATGTCAGCGAAGCAGAGCCTTCCCCGGATCGCCAGAGGACCGTGCCCCGAGAGAGTTTCACCTCTCCATTTAGGACGCAATTCTGGGTCAATCGGTAGCGTCCACTTTGGATCCCAGTCGAAGGTAGATCTACCTTCTCCCCCGTGACCAGATCGTAGACTTTCACCCACCACTCTCCAGACGCCGCTTGTCCCGCTGCAGCGCATCCAGACAGTTCCTAGGCTCTCTAGCCAGCCCCAACTCCAGCCACAACTCTTTCAAGTCGTCTTCAACCTGATGGAGTTGTCGCGCGGTGACGTTATGCCGGCCGGTCACCTTGCCATCACGGATCACACGAGTGAGCAGTAGATGATCAACGGCCATCTCCTCATCACCGCCGGCCGCGATGACAACGGGAACAAAACGCTGCCACTGACGTTCCAGACGCGATCCCCATCCAGCCGCGAACTCGTTCGCCAAGGTTCGAGCGAGGCTGCTCTGGTTGAGCTTCTCTAGCTGGCCGTGTGTGTGCTTCTCTCCCGCCCGCGCAGCCTCGTCAAACGCGTCCAGTAGGCTGCCGACAGACACAGTCCTACTTTTTGACGGTTGCACCGCATCAGCGATATCGCTACCAGGTCGATGGACTTCCATTACGAATGACCTGTCGTAGGTCTTGTCCGCAAAGGCATTCGTGGTTTCATCCTGATTGGCCGTTCCAATGAACCATACATTCTGCGGCAGCGCCAAGTCACGACCATCGATCAAAGCCCGAGGAGCGTTCTCAATGCGGTTGTCCACGAGCCGGATGTTTCGCGCCACGCCTTCCCCCTCCAGCGCGGATAGGAAGTCGGCGAAGTACTGTTCGGGTCTGGACAGATTCATCTCATCCAGAAGCACGACGTGCAGCCTATTCTTGTCTTGCTGGGTTTGTGCCCGGTACACCGCTTGCAGCGTCTTGAGCTCATAGAACTTTCGATCGAAGGCGTTGAAGTAGCCAAGCAAGTCCGCGCGCTCACGCCAACCAGCCTGAACGGCAATCACCGTCAACTCGGCGCCAATAGCCTTTGCGAAGGCTGTCGCTAGGCTTGTCTTGCCGGTACCGCTGATGCCCTGAAGGATGTGCAGCTGGCTCATAGCCAACCCTCCGACGAAGAGTTGAATGTCTCTTTCGCGGAACTTCAGCACCCCGCGCTCACCCGCGTGCGACATCGCATTGCGCAGGTCAACGGTAAATTTCTTCAGATCACGAACGGGCTCCGTGTGGACAGGAACAGTGAATTCCCGATCCATGCGATCCAGTTCAGGAAAGATTGATGCCGCCTGTTGTCGATTGGTCAGGTCATTGACCTGGCTTTGAAGCTGCTGAACTTGCTCGTCCAATAGGCGGCGACTGCTCTCCATCACCAAGCGGGTACGCTCCCATGTCTGCCGCTCACCTACAGAAAGCTCCCAACGATGCTTCTCAGCCTCAAGCACGGTGAGCAGGCTTTGCCTTTGGGCCAAACGCCCTTCCAGTTCTTCGACGCGCTTCTTCAGCGCCGCGGGATCCCCGCGCTCAAGCGATGCGCGTAGCTGCTGCAACTCTTCGTCACGCTGATCCAGTTGGGCCTGCAGACTTCGCACCTCGTTCGCAAGGCGGGTCGGGTCTCCTCCTGCGCGTCGTTGTGCGTCTCGAACATCGCTCAATTCGGATTCCAAACGCTGGATCTCTGCACCAGCCTGATCGATCTGGCCTTGCAGCCGATTCTTGTCTACGTGACTGGCCGACACCATCTCGTCAACGCGCTCCTGGACCTCGCTCGTAAGCGACTGGCGCCGGGCTTGTAAGCGCTTCTCGCGCTCCGTCATGAGCGACTCTTTTTTCTCCAGCTCCGCGTCCCGCGCACCAACTGCAGCGATTAGCCCCTCCCAGTGAGCCTTCAGCGAAAGTCCCTGATCGACAATCAGCGCGGATTCACGGCGAGCGGCCTCCATCAGCTGTGCACGTTCGTCCTCGTTGGACAGTTGCAATCTGTCCCGCTCATCGCGCAATGACGCCAACTGCTCCTTGGCCGATCGGAGCATGGCAATTTCCTCTTGCACCAACCCTTTGCGAATCAGATCCTCTTGTTCGGCGAGTCGAAGTTGCAATTTCGCGAGCGCACGCTCCTTTTCCTCGACCTGCTGCTCACGAAGCTGCAAGCTCGCCTGGAGTCGATCGATCTCCACCCGGCTTGCTTCCAGAGACTCCTTCTCCCCAGCCAGCATGGCTCTTTCAGCATCCAGTGCAGCACTCTGATCACGATCTCGTTGGTCCAAGTCCTGCAGCTTCGTAGCTGCTTGTGCCTCGCGAGCCGACGCTGCCTCACGTGCCTTATGCATCGCCGCGCCCAGCGCGCACAGCTGGGTCTCGATGACGGAGTCGAAGCGTGCCCGATGTTCCGGAGTAAGCAAATCGCGGAGTGCCGAAACTTCAGCCTCATTCCAGGCCACGGCCTGGTCTCCCAGCGCGGTGCTGGCACCCTGCTGCGTTGCCAACAAGCGCGCAAGCACACCACTTGGTGCCGACACAACTGGTGTCCCCAGTCGTCCTTGGGAGATATTTTTTTGTTTCTTCGCCATCTTGTTGAAATCAATAGTGACTGTTGAAGAGTGCGACCCAGCGAAGGGCCATCTCTGCGAAATCTAGTACTGGGTCACGCCGGAGGCGGAACGTCGTGGCGTGCCCTCCCTTGTTGCGCTGGCCGATCAATGTCCAATCCAGGGCATTGATCGGGGCCAGCCGCAGCGGGTGTGACTCGTGCTCATGGGTGGACAAAAGTGCTGCGACCAGCAAAGCCTTCATCGGCTGATTGCGCTCGGAAGCCGCTTGCAGAACCGTTTTGCTCGACTGCGCCTCCAGCGCGCGAACACAGGATGTGCTCAGTGGTTCAGCAAGCGGCAAGTCTGCGAACCAGGCTTTCAGTTCCCTCCGCCCCCATCGCTCTGGCCACTGTGCAGCATCCGCCGGCCACCTCAGCAACATCCATTGCAGCAAGGCCTCAAGGCAACTGCCGCTGTGAACCACTGCGCTGGACAGGTCTTCGGGCAGAGGAACTGCATCGTTCCGCAAACGCTGCGCCAGCCTCAAGACCCGTGCCGTGTACTCCCTTACCAGTTCCACCGCGGGGTCGTGGCTCGGCGGGATGAGCTCTGACACTTCAGCCTCCAAGCGCAAGGTTGCCGACAGCGCCTCATCCTGTTCGCATGCAGTATCTGGCCGAAGAAAGAGTCGCTGGCTCAGCCAATCCTCCAACCTGGAATCTGCTTGCACCAACCGTGTCAGCGCCTCGCGCATCGTCCTATCGGGGCGATCAGGTCGGAACGGATTCGAAACCAGCCAAGGGTGAAGGTCGCCATCGACAGCGAATGCCTGCAACCACACGCGCCCAAACTGTGGGGCATCGTCGAGGAACTGAAGCGTCGCAAAATCACCTGGTGTTTCGTCGTCCTCAGCACGCGCACGCTCGCGCTGGAACTGTTTCAGCGCTGGGGCAAGCGTTTCTCTCTGAGCTGTAATCTCACCCTTTGGTCGGCGCAGAATGAACGGGGAAACTTGTCGCCCGGAGTCACGATCTACCAAAAAGCGCGGACGCGGAGAACTCTCGTCAATCGGGAACACCTCAGGAGGCCTTTCGCTCAAGAATGGCATCCAGCGAGCAGACACCAGATCCCAGAACGCGAACATCACCCGCTCTGCGCCAGTAGAAGAGGCCCGGCCCTCCAAAGCGGCAACGCCATCCTTTGTCAGTTCGAACCGCTGATCGACCCAACGCCTCGGCTGCAGCTCCTTTGCCAAGATGAACGCAACCAATTGCCGATCCAAGGCCGAAAGCTTGGCAATGGCATCAAGATCCTTGACACCCGTCTGCAGCAATCGAAGCACCACCTCCTGGAACAGGTTGACCTCCAACCCGAAGGCAGGCACTTGGACAGCGTGAATTTCAACCGGCCAGAGTAGATCCGCACGTCGCGCTCCGGCCCGACGCCCCCAGCAAAGGTAGGTTTCAGCCACGACGCGCCTCCTCGCCACAGAACGCCAGAAACGCGTGCATCTCTGGAACGCATGCCTCAGCGATGTGCCCCTCGAACATGGCCCGGTCGCCCACCGCGATGAGAATTCGCTTCTGGCGACTCATAGCCACATTGAGTCGGTTCGAAGTCCGAAGGTGGCCATATCGACCACTGGCCTGGACCTCGAAACGGTCGCGCTCAGAACCCTCGGCTTCAGACGCAGGAATCTCGACTTGTCGCTCGTTCGAACGGACGGCCGAGAGCAATACGACATCAAACTCTTTGCCCTGAAACGCATCGACAGTGCCGACACGAAGTCGCTCGCCGCCGCCCGGGAGTTGGGCAAAGGGTTCACGGGCGCGCCAGGCACCATCCACCAGCTCCATCACCGGCTGCTGGCCACTGCCCAGGGCTTTGCAAATGGCATCACGCTGACCTGAATAGAAGGTGATTACCCCGATGCTGGCATCTGCAGGTAATTGGTCGATTAGGATCTTTACCAGTAGCGTAATCCGCTTGGCTTCAGCATCCCGAACACGTGTGCGACTCCCAGGGTGTGGGCGACCTTCCGGACCATCTTTCGCGGGGACATCCACCCATGCAGCCACGGCATTCCCGAAGCCTGGAATGGAAAGTGTGAAGTCCGCCTCGGCCCTTCCGGAATGGACTCGCCCGAGCCCGGCCTTCTCATAGAAGTGCTTGCTGACAAAATCGCCCAGGCGAGGGTGCATGCGAAACTGCTGATCCAGCATCACCACGCGGTTGATCCCATCAATGGCCTTACGGCGCTCGAACTGCCGCCACAGTCTCTCGAAGAGGCTTTGTTGGTAGGTTGAACTTGCTACCTGTTCACCACGTTCTGAGCGAATCTCGTCCTCAATCTCGGGGTCCAACAGATGTGGGAGCTGCCTTGGATCGCCAACCAGCACGATGCGACGCCGGGCCAGCGCCATAGGGATGAACAAATCCAGTGGATTGGCACGAGCAGCTTCGTCAACAACCACACTCCCGAAGCGGAGGCCAGCGATGGCATCCTCGCTGCCATCCTTGAGCAGCGCCATCTGGCGGCTCACCGCCTGCTGGCAGGTTGCACCGACGACGCTGCTGTAGGTCTCCACCGCTTGCCGAACACGGCGCTCCTGGACTTCAAAGGCTTCCTGGTACCGTTCAACGGCTACGATCGAGCCCCACTCGGAGTTGACCACCGCTTCCGCAAGCAGTGTTTGAAGCTCCCTCAACAAGTCGCGCATATCGTCCGGAAGCCGGTTGCGCTGAGCCAACGACCTTCGCTCTTCACTCAGTCGGTCGAGCAACCGCATTTGCAGCTGTTCCAGCGCAAGCAGCAGCGTCTCGTCGGGTTCATTCGCGAGCTCAGCTCTTTCCAGCGTTTCCTGGTCCTCGGGCTGTAGCCAGCCTTGATATCCAGACACCCTGTTGAGCAAGCTCGACGCGCGCTCGGGTCCATCATCTAGGAAGGACACGGCCTCGGTTCTCAGCGAGCGCACCGTACGGCGTAGCCCTAGGCGCCTCTCAGGGGGGACGATCGAAGCGCCACCAGATCCATACCCGGCATTTCGCACGCTGCTCCACCGTTGTCGCCATTGGAAGCCGACGCGAACATGGCCATGCCGCTCCACCTCGTCCAGCCGTTCGATCAAAGTGTCCAGATCCTGCTTGCGACGCTCTGGAGGGGAACCGAGCATGAGCAGGTTGCGCGTAAGGGTCTGTGAGTCAGAGAAGGCCTGGTATTTTGGGTGCGCCGCCTTCAGCTCAGACAAGACTCCGCTGACCCGGGTCTCGTGTTCGTGCATCCACGCACCCAGAGGATCCTCCCCAGATTGATCTCGCCGTCCACCGATCTTGATCGCCGGCAGCCCATAGACTCGGGTTCTTCCAAGCGCGTTTTCAACGGCGTCGTGCTGAAAGCTTGAGATCAGCACTTCCTGGGCGATCACCTGTCCTTCGTTCAACTCTGACAGACGCTGCTCTAAAGCTGCAATCACCTGGGTCTTGCCAGTCCCCGGTGGGCCGATGATCAACGCCACATCGGGCGTGTTCAAGGCCACGTCCAAGGCTTCAATCTGTCGATCAGTCGGGCTCCCCCGATAAAAGGTCTCACGAACATGGCGTGTGAGCGGCGGCAGGCGCGAAGCTCGGACGCGAGGAAGAGGAATATCCAGGAGCAGCGCGCTCAGACCTGGTACCCCATATCCGCCTTCAATGCTTTGACGTGCACGAATCCGCCGGAGATGCTGCGTGCGGTGCCCTGCCAAGGAAAGATACACGTAGCCAGGGCAAGGTGGCTCGCGGTCGTCGGTCTTGAGAACGAGTCCATCAGTGCCCTGGTAGATACCTCCCTTGATCGCCGCTCGCCCTCTGGCCACAGGTGCTTCCAGATCACGCTCGGCGCTCCAGTCCGGCGGCGTTGCGCCAACTTCCGCCAGCTCCGAGCCATCGGTTTCCTCGAGCCATCGCTTCATGAACTCCTGCAATGCGATCGGATCTCCCTGAAGGATCCAACCGCCCCCCTCGGCACTGACAGGTGTAACACGCGTGTACTGCAGCGCTTGGACTTGTGCGCCCTTTCGAAGCGTCCGCTCCCACTCACGCTGGCCGTAGAGGCGCCACAGGTCCAGGTAGCCGCCTGGCGTCGTGGCCGCAGCCCGCAACTTATCGGTCTGGCCGACGCCTACAGGCTTCACATTGGCTGCAGCGTCCAAGATGCGTATGTCTCCCAGCATCAACGTGAAAGGTTGCTCCACGGCCCTGGGACGTCGCGCTAGCCGCTCGAACCAGAGCGCTCCTTGGTCGTCCTCGCGAAGATCCAAAGCCATTCGACGACCAACGAGCTGGACTTGCCCCTTCCGGTCCGCTCCGTAGATCGCAAGGAAAACCATGGACGAGTTGTCCGTAGGATCGTCGCAGACGAATTCCTCGCGCAGCCAGGCTGCTGCAATGGTGATGTCATCCGTATCGATGCGACCGGACTGCCGCATCTGGTCGACGGCACGGGTATCGATGAGGATGTCCAACTGGGGGAGCGCCAGCGTCTTTTGCGGTGTGAAGTAACGAAGACTGACCCGCCCCGGTCGAGCGTCCTGCAACACCCATCGGATCTCGGGATTGGTGGCACGTTGATCCAGGTCCTTCGAGCCGGAAGTAAGCTCCAGGTACGTCAGGTTTTGTCCCTGCGTCAGGATCCAGGCATCGGCTTCCGAGCTCAACAGAACGCCCCCCCCCCTCACCCAGGACGTGCTGAGTGTCGAACCGTCGTTGACCTTTGCGGTCAGGACTTCGGAGGATAGAAATGGTGATTCGTTCAGCTTCATCGGATCACCACTCGAAGCGCCATGCGTCATGCGTTGCGCGACGGTCGCCCACATGGATAAGGTATGTCCGCCCACTGCGCGGAAGATCATGACGCGCGCGCAGCGGCTCAGCCAGTCGAGCACCACGCCACTGGAGCGAAAGGGGCAGGTTGCCGATGGGAATCAGAGAGAGTTGCCGTCCTGCAAGGCCGAGTCCGAGGAACGGAACCGCGTCGGAGTGACGTGAACTGCCCGGCGGTGCCAGTCGCAGCTCACCACGCCCGACATTGAGCACCTGGCGCCAGCCAGACTCAATCAGTCGGTCCGCCGGTTTCGCGTTGTCGGGCAGATCGTCTTTGGCGGCCACGACGAAGTGCCGCAGCAGGAGCTGATGGTCTTCTGGCGCAATCTGTTCACAGAAGGGGCAGTGACGCGCAGAGTTCCAATAGAAAGAACCGCCACAGCAGCGTTCGTCGTGGTCGCACCGCACCTGTATCGCTGCTGCCGACTCGAAGGCTTCTGCCCACTCCGCCATAACCGGGCGTTCACCCGGCTCGTTCAGCCCTTGGCGGAAGCACTGATCAAACAAGCGCCGTAATTCCGGCGTGCACACCAACTCGCGGTCCAAACCGGACTCTGCCCGATTCTGATCGTCGTCGGAGTGATCGATCCATGGATGCGCGCCCTTCAACGCATCGGCTTCCAGCTCGGCATCGCCATCGACAAGCATCCCGCTCTTGATGGGATGCAAGTGGGTCAGCAGCTGGAAGGCAATAACCGCAAAACTCCAGATGTCCGTGTAGGTGCTGACACCCAAGTCACCACGCAATAGCTCGGGGGCGCCGTAGTCAGGCGTGTAAATCTGCAGGCTGCTGTCGCGCACTGCGTAGCTAAGATTGTCCACGTCGATGAGCCATACCTGCGAATGGGCGTGGGTGCTAGAAACAAACACGTTCCTGGGCGAAAGATCGCCATGCGCGATACCCAGCCCATGCAGTGCTGCAAGCACCCTGGCCAGCCGCGCCAGCAGGGCGAGGCGCCGCGCCAGCCCTCCAGACTGAACGAAGCCTTGCAGCTCACGCCCTTCACGCATGGCCTCGTCGAACTCCGTCATGATCGACTCGAGGGGAACCAAACCATCCATCAGCTCCATGACGTATCCCGGCCTTGGCTTGCTGATGTACGCCAATGGCATCACCACGGGAAGACCCATGTCCTGGATCGGCAGGTAGCGGATCCGATCCAGTTGACGGGCCCACGCCACCGTTGCTTGGTCGTCGGCCTTGGCATTCGCCAACTTCACGATCTGCCGAGCGTTGCCCTTGATGCGGACGACGGTCCCCTGTCCTCCCCTTGAGAGGCGCTCGCCTAAGGTGTACTCTCCTCCGCGGTCATCGAAGACTTTTTGTTCGCGCGCCGTCCGCACTTGAGGCGGTTCACGCTCAGCGTTTGCCATGTCATCTCCCCTTCTTTAATATCAGCGCCAGGCTCTTGTCGTCAGAGTGGCCGGGCGTGGCCCAGTGGGTCAGTTCGTGTGTCAGCCAGCGCCGCGACCTCTTGCGGCTCAGGCCTGAAATACGGCGGTACAGCGCCTCTGGAAACGCATGCAGTGCTCGTCCGTCCAGATCGTCTGCAATCCCGTCGGTCATGAGGATCACCTGATCCCCCGGCCGAGACAGCTCAAACTCATGCGTCGACCAAGCGCTCCACGCCCGGTCGATGCCCAAAGCACGCGTCTCATTGCCGAAGCCACTCCTCGGGGGGGTCAAGACTCGCACCTGTCCGTGGGATCGGATCAACACCATGCCGTCGCCCAACTGCCAGGTGCGCACATGGCCGTTTGCGTTGCACGCGGCCATCAACAGCGTCGTGGCCGCCTCGTCTGCACGATCCCGACCAACCGCCTGCAGCCAAGCGCGGTAGATGCGCGTCGCCAGGTCTCGCATCTCCTGTTGGTGGTCCAGCTCATTCCAAAGCAGGTCCATGGCGATGCGAACCGCGCAATGTGCGCCCTTGCCACTTTGGATACGACTACCCAAGCCGTCGGCTACGCACGCGATCCACCCGCCACGCCAGCCCCTGACCCCGCTGGCATCTTGGCACTGCTCTCCGGCTTCGGCATGGGACGGACCGATCACCGACGTACCGACGGCGCTCAGCATTCAGAGTGCGTCCAGATCGAGGTCGTCCTCAAGGTCATCACTCATACCGAGGGGTTGTGCCGTATTGGGCGATCCACTGGTGGACCGTGCCATTACGCTCATCGTGACCGCCCGGAAGAACTTGACGATGTCCCGCACGCCATCGGCCTCAAACACTGGCGCTTCAAGATCGTTGGTGAACTGGCGCAACATGGCTCGGTCAGCGTCTGCACCGATCGCCATCGCGAAACGTGTGGCCTTCTGGCCCCGTTCGCTGGCCTTCAGGGCCGCCAAAGGCTCTTGCCAGTCGTCCGTGGGCTCTCCGTCGGATACAAGCACCAAGACTGGCCTGTAGGCCCGGGATGGCACCAATTCCTTGTCTTCCAGCCATTGGCGCGCCATGGCGAACGCTGAGCCCATGGGGGTGCGACCTTGTGCGACCAAGACCTCCACACCCTCAATTCGGTGGGCGCCTACCAAAGGCACATGCGCTTTAGCGGCATCGCCCCCGAACGTGATCAGGCCCACTTGGATCTCCGCACGCAGGCGACTCTCCCGACCAAAGCTCAAGATCATGGTCTTGAGCGCCTCGTTCAATGCATCGATCTTGCCGTTGACCGACATGCTGCCGCTAATGTCGGCCAGCACGATAACCGGCAGCGGACGCGATTGCGGCGCGGCAAAACCTTTCAGCTTGGTGGGCGCCCCCTTGGGTTCAGCTTCAGGCGTCAGCAATGCATCATGCTCCTTCGCACGAATCACAGTGGCCTGGTGGAAGCGAGACACGATGTCTTCGCGAAATTTGGCAAGTGCCATGTTTTCAACTCCCTTGTTTGGTGTTTGTCAGTCTGCACTCGGCGCTGATCGTGCGACGAGATGAATGGTCCTTCGAGGCATCTTGTGACCGAACAGCATGACGTTGCGGCAGGCATGCTGTTGGACTTTCGGATTGAGTTCGACGAGTCGTGCCATACGCATAGTGGTGCACCGCTACATCTGTTGCAGGATCTGCAGTGCCTCAACCACGGCGCTCGCCTGAAGCTCAAGGTCGATTTCGTCGTCGCCAAGCTGCTCGAACAAGGCCTTGAATCGGGTACTTGCGCCCGGATAGAAGCGGCCAAAGTCAGCTTTGACTTGCTTCCACAGATCCATGGCGACAAAGCCCGTGAAGCCGAGCGGCAACACTCGCAGGCCTTTGCTCACGGCAATGTTGAACTCCTCCACCATGCCATTGGACGGAACCACCGCAAGTGGATTGCCAGCGATCTTGTTGCCGAACATGAACACGGCGAGTCCCGCGAACTCAAGCAGATCTTCCCGGTACGCTCGCCACAGCTTTTGCCCCTCGCTCGATTGCGGAAATGGGCGGATGACAAGCTCATCGGCAATGGTGCGTCGTTCCTCCCAGTAGATCTGTTGCAGAGCACCGTCCACGACGGTGCTGCCAATTCCGAGCCCCAGGCCTGTCACGAGGCGGAACTTCTCCTTCACCAGGCTCTTACTGAGCTTGTGAACGAAACCGAGAGCCTGATCGCTGGTGATCTTTTCGCCGTAAGTGTGGGCAGCACCCGAAACAAAGATCGTCTTGGACTTATACCGAGCTTCCACCCGACGTAGGACGGTAGGTATCTCGGCATACTCATCAACGAGCACCGCTCTGATGTTGTACCGCTGGAGGTCGCAGATGAAGTATTCCTGCTTCGCATTGCGGTACTCGAAGTCGCCCTCCTTGTCGGTGGTCTCTCTTTTCTCTCTGCGTACAAAGCAGTAGTGCTTGCGCAAGTGGTTCCCATGTCGGGTGTGGAGGCGGCCCAGAACATAGTCCAGGTTCGGGTCCGAGAAGCTGAACCCGATGAACAGAAACATCTTGGAAAGCAGGTCCCCAGCCAAAGCCGTGAGGAAGTCTGCGCGCGAGAGATGGTAGGTCTCGTAGTCAGCCTTGCACAGTACCGCATCGTTCGCATGCGCCACGTCGCCATGCATCTTGTAGACAATGGCACTCCTGCCGTGCAGCGTCTGCAGCAACTGCTTTGGATCGTGCTTCACATCAGGACTTTTGCCCGACGCCCGCAAGGCGTCCTCGATAGTGGTGTCGTAGTTGGTCGTCCAATACGTCTCGATAGGCAGTCGCGCCAAGATGCGGTGGTTTTCCGTGACCTTGGTCTGTTTGCTGGAGAAGCCGTTCAGGATGGCGTTCGTGAGGTCGTTTCGATTGCTCCCGTGATGGTTCACGTGGTACTGCGCAATCTTGACGAGGTCGTGCTCCCGCTCCAAGTCCAGCTTGAGCTCATCGGCAAGTGGCTTCAGCAGGCCTTTCCAGTTAACGAATCCGGCGTCGACTGACATGCCGGCACCGGCCAAGATGGCGACGTTTCTCTCGCGCAGTTCTTTGGTGAAGTCCTCAATGAACTTCTCGATCGTTACGACGGCCATCTATTCATCCTCCCGAGTCTTCACTGCCACTCAATACTTCGCCCTGATCGCGATCGCCGCCTCGATCCAGGATTCCAGGTTATTTTTGATGTGGGCGTAGACATCCGTGCTGCTGGAGCTCGGCGGGTCATAGGCCTGCACGATCGTCGACAACTTTGCACCACTTGCCTTGAGCGTGACGTGATCGAATGGGTTCGAACCTTTCGAACTCGTCTTGCCCTCGCTGTTCTTGAGGTTGTGGACGTAAATTCCCAACACGCCCTTGCCGTCGTTCCAGCCCTTGGCGATCTCGTGGTTGATCCACTTCCGGTTAGCGGTTCCCGCACCGATGAGAACCACGACGCAGCTGCGACCACTCATCTGGTCGGCAATCCACTTCTCGATGGCTTTGTCGCCACCCTTCGTGATGGTTTCCCAGTCGTTGTCCTTCGCGGGCTGGTTGCCCTCGATTGCGCCGATATTGCGCACTTGGGACGCGCGCCAGTTATCCGGGTTGTAGTGAAAGCTGTAGAAAACTTTGCGTGCCATGGCTGTTCCTTTGGGGGTGTACGCGACCACCTAGTTGATCACGTTGATCTCGGCAGCCCCACCGCGGGACCGCCTTCACTTCACATACTGCGAACACCGTGCCACCTACAAGACCCTTTATAAATCAACAACTTAGAGAGAAAACCAACCTGGAAATATGAGACTTCAATAATAAATATTGCATTCACGAAAAAATTCTTACCGCTCTTTTCTTTGGCGCATGGGCATCAGCGATCCACGAGGAGTTGCCATTCAATCGCCCGTCGTGCCGAAGAAATACCCGACCATGTTGGCAAGTTCCGGATATGCCGCGCGCATCGGTTCGAAGTTCAGCGATTTGATGTCTTGCATCGACATCTGGCTGGCTCTCGTGGCATTCATGCCTCTTGTTCTACGAAAGCCGTGCCAGCCTCCTCTAGTCTTGTTGTTCCTGCGCTTCGAGTCCCAGGCGCTTAATCCAGTTGCCCAGCGTTTGATGATTGGCGAACCCCAACATCTTGGATGCAGCGATCTTGCGGTCACCCGATTGTTTAAGTGCTTTGGTAATGTAGCTGCGCGAGACTTCGTCCAAAAGTCCTTGCAAATCAAAGTCTTGCGTCAACGGCCTGCTGAAGGGGCTTTGGTCGGCCGGCTGGACTTGGAGCAAGGCGCCCGTTATGTCCTCGGCCTGAATAACTGGCCCAGGAGACCAGATCGCGGCCCGCAGTAGGGTGTGATATAGCTCGCGGATGTTTCCCGGCCAAGGATGAAGGACAAGAAGCTTTTTTGCACTCGCGGAAATTTTCTTCTCTTGTGTTTCCGGCTTGCCGCGCGCGTCCGCATTGATCTGGGCCAGGAATGCGTCTGCGAGCAAGTCAATATCGCCATCGCGTTCCCGAAGTGGCGGAAGGCGAAGAATCCCCACGGCCAGCCGGTGGAACAGATCTTCTCGGAAGCGGCCCGTGGTGACATCCGCCGCCAAGTCACGGTGTGTCGCGGCGATGATACGCACATCAACCTTGACTGCTTTTGAGTCTCCAAGCGGCATGACCTCTTTTGCCTGCAAAGCGCGGAGAAGCCGCACTTGAGTTTCGAGGGGGAGGTCGCCAACCTCATCGAGGAACAAGGTCCCGCCATGGGCCTCCTGGAAATGCCCTTTGCGAGCAACAACCGCCCCTGTGAAAGCCCCCTTCACATGACCGAAGAGCTCGGAGTTAGCCAGCTCGGGCGCGATGGCTCCGCAGTTCACCGCAACGAAGGGCTTCCCAGCCCGCTCGCTAGCCGCGCAAATGGCTTCTGCAAAGAGTTCCTTGCCAGTGCCAGTCTCGCCTAGGACCAGGACTGGAACATCGTGGGCTGCGATACGGCGGGCAAGCTGTACCTGTCGGCGCACAGAGTCGCTGCAGTGCAGGATCTTGCTGAACTGCGGTGCGCCCTCCGTCGGCCCTTGGGCCAGGCGCTCGATCCGGTCCGCACTGCGCTGCAGGAACTCGGGAAGGAAGTCACTCGCCAGATCGAACGGGAAATCAACCGATTCCAGACCATGCTCCTTCGATGTCTGGATCAACTTGGCCGGGAAGCGAGTCTTCGCCAGCATGATCCAGATCGCAGCCATGGCAGGGGTACCGGGGCTCAAGTGCAATGTGAGTTCTACGTCTTGCCGAGGCAAGCCAAGGTCCTTGAGGTGCTTGCTTACCTCGTTGTAGATCGACGCGTAGTCGATTGGACTGCGAAGGTCGATCTCCTGAAGATCGACGTCGGCACCCTCGTAACCGCATCGTTGCTCAAGCCACGCGCAGTAGGCGGAGCTGCGTTCATGCCCGTAGTTGGTAAGCAGGTAGACTCGATCAAACTTCTCTGAGCTCAACAAGGCCGTCGCAACTGGGCCAAAGCCGGCTGCGGACCCAGCTTCCGCAGCTACGTGGTCCGCGTTGCCGATCCAGGAAATGAGCCATCGCTTGTAAGTCACTAAGCGATGATAAACATTTCAACATTTCCGCAAAAAATATTGCAGACATGCATCCAAGGGATCTGCACAAACATCCCTAGTACGTACTTTACCGCCAGCATCTCGGAGGGAAGATCGCATTTCACAAAGCAAACCGACCCGATTCGGCCTGAGTCAGGTAAGCGCAAGGTTTGCACCAAGCAAGCTGTTTTCCGCGCCCTCTTGAAGATGCGGGGCGGCCGGCTCTGCCGAGAAGAGTCCGATTCTCCCTGTCAAACCTGACGCACTGCCACGTTCTCGAGCACGCCATAGAAGGAGCATATCGCCACCAACAGCGCGCGCTATTTATTCGAGCGTCTGCTTTCTGTCCGTTAGTGCGCACCCAAGAACGAGGAGTCGATGACGGCTTTCGCTGCTTATGGAGAGCTCTCCATAAGCAGCGTTATGCACAGCACGCAGTTATGCACAGTTGGTCCGGCAGCGCGGCGTCGCCGCCCTCGCAAGAGGGCTGCGGTCGCGTCTTTGAACTTCACGGGAACTTCAACAGATCGTCTTCTGCCCGGAACCGCTGTGGGACCACATTGGGATCCTGAAGCCTGGCCAGTGCCTTTTCCTTCATGGCGAGATCGGCCTCTATGTACTGATGCGTTGTCGCCGGACTCTCGTGTCCGAGCCACAGAGCGATCACGCTGATGTCCACGCCCGACTGCAGAAGGTGCATAGCGGTCGAGTGACGCAGGCAGTGTGGAGAGATCGTTCTCCCGGCCAGGCTCGGGGTCGTGAGCGCGGCTTTCTTGACGGCCAATGCCAGGCGCTGCGTCACGTTGGACCGCGTCATCGCCTGTCCGCCACGGTTGGGCAGCAGCGCCGACGTGGGAGTCAGGTCCGGGTTGAACTTCAGCCAGGCGCGGATCACCTTGACCGTCGATCGCCAGAGCGGCACCGACCGCTGCTTGCGTCCCTTGCCATGCAGATGCACGCAGGCGGCGGGTGCCAGCACGACGTCGCCCACTTTTACGCCGATTGCCTCCGACACGCGGGCACCGGTGTTGTACAGCAGGGCCAGCAGCAGCTTGTCTCGCTGGCCCATCCAATCCGCTCCTGGCGCGCCGATCACGGCCAGCATCTCCTCGCGTGTCAGGAACTCGAACATCGGCCGCTCGAAGCGCTTCATCGGCACGCCGAGCGCCTGCTCGACGACCTGAAGTGCCGTCACGTCTCGCCGGGCCGCGAACTTCAGGAACGAGCGCAGCGCGGCCAGTCGCGCATTGCGGCTGCGAACGGTGTTGTGCCGATCGCGTTCGAGATGATCGAGGAAGTCCAGGATCAGCGCGGGCGTCAGGTCGGCGAGCGACAGCGTCGTGGGCGTCTTGTGCAGTTGCGCCTGGGCGAAGTCCAGGAACAGCACGAACGCGTCCCGATAGGCCGCAACGGTCTGCGGGCTCAACGCGCGCTGCTGCGTCAGGTGCTCGGCGAAGAAGGACTGGACCAGCGTCGCGAAGCTCGGCGGAGCGGGCTTGCGGTGTTCAGAACTACTCATCGTCGTTCTCCGCGACGTCGGCGAAGCGTTCGAATCGAGCGCCGGCCAACGCCATCAACTCCGGCACGCCGCTCAGGTACCAGTACGTGCTGGAGATATTGATGTGGCCCATGTACGTGGACAGGGCCAGCATTCGTTGGTCAAGGTTCGCTCCCTGCTGGTGCCACAGGATCATCCGTCTCACGGCGAAGCTATGGCGCAGGTCATGCACCCGCGGTCGGCCATGGCCGCCGCGATCGATCCAACCCAATTGCTCGCGCAGCTGACAGAACACTCGATGCACCTGCCGATCTCCCAGCGGTTCACCCCGGTGCACGCCACGCGAGCCCACGAAGAATGTCATCTGCGGCTTCGCAGGCACGTACTGGCGGCGCAAGGCCCGGTAGGCTGCCATCGGACCGATCACGCTGGGGTGCAGCGGCACCATGCGGGACTTGCCAAACTTGGTCTGCTGTATGGTCAGGATGCCGCCGTCCAGATCTGCATCCGAGTCGGCCAGGTTGATCGCTTCAGAGACCCGAAGCCCGGCCGATGCGATCAGACCGAACAGCGTTGCATAGGTGGTGGCACGAAGGCCATCCGAGGGGCCGAGTCGGCGGGCAGCGACGATCAATGCCGCGATCTCGGCTTCGCTGTAGATGTGAGGCGCCACGCGGCGCGGGATCGGACCGAAGCTGGAATCGTCAGGAACTTCGACAGTCGGATCGAACTGCTGGAGCCAGCGCATGAAGGGGCGCAGCGTTGCCAGTCGGCGCGCTGCCGTGTCGACATTGGCCCGGCCGCCCACGAGATACCGAGGCTGTACCTGGTGCGCCCACTGGACCATCACGTCTACCGTCAACGCGATGTCGCGTCCCTCTCCGACCATGAAGCGAGTGAAGCTGCGCACAGCGAGATCAGAGGAGCACGGCTTGAACCCGAGGCGCAGGCGTTCAGCCAGGTATTGCTCCACCTTGGCGGTGAGGTCGATGTTCGCCGATGCTGCGGCGCTCATGATGCACTCCCAGGCCAAGGCAGAGCGACCTCGGCAAGCAGTTGCAAGTCGAGCTTGGCGTAGATCAACGAGGTGTCCAGCGATCGATGCCGAAGCACATCGGCGACCTCCTTGATCGAACTGCCGCTGTTGACCAGGCGACAGGCCAGCGTGTGACGCAACGAATGGCAACCGCGTGAGATGCCGGCACCTCGCAGGGCACGCCCGATTGCCTGGCTCACTGCATCGACGCCGATGGGCTTGTCGTGTGGCGCCAACCGACGGACGAACAGCGATGGCAGCGTGGTTGCGGGCCGCTCGTGTCTCATGTACTCCGCCAGAGCCTGCCCGGTGAGCACCGGCAGCGGTAGGACATCCTGGCGCTGGGACTTTGTTCGCTTCAAGGTCACCGTTCCGGCACGCCAATCGAAGTCGCCGATCTCCAGCTTGGCGATCTCGCCCACGCGCAGTCCGAGATCCAAGGCCAGGCGCACCATGGCCAGCAGGCGCAGCGGAGCCCGCTTGGCCTCGGCGCAATGCGCTTCGAGGCGCTGGACCTCCTCGGTCGTCAGCGCGCGCGGCAACGATGCTTGGCTCCATCGCACCGGCGACGAGATAGCGCCGAGCAGGCTGTTCACTGCGTCACCGCAGGTCCCGCGGTATCGGAAGTAGGCCCGCAGCGCAGCAGTGACCGCGCTGGAATGCGACCCGCTGCTGACCCGCGTGAGCTCGGTTGCGATGAAGCCGCGAACGTCTTCCGGCTGCAACTCGCCGATGGCGATGGCCTTGCCCGCGAACTTGCATTGCAGCAGACGACCTACGAGTACCAGCCGATCCTCGCGCGTGCCTATCGCCAGGCCGCGGGCGTCGCGCATGTGGACGTTGTAACGGTTCAGTTCTTCTGCAATGGGACCGCTGGGGCCTGGCAGTTCCACGATGACATGCTGTTCCCGCAACAAGGCGAGCAGGTGTCCGAGACTGGCGCTCAAGCCGCTGCGTGTACGCAGAGCCGCGGGATGGCAGTCGCAGCGCGGCAGATGCGAATCCAGAAACTGCTCGACGAGGGCTTCGTCGATCTGTTCGGCAGATACCTGGCACTTCGCCATCCAGTGGGCAAAGTGCGACCAGGCACGAAGGGCAGTCTCCGAGCTGCCTTCGGCGTACCGGCCGCGCTCCAGCAATGCCTGGAACGCCCCGACGTATGAAGACAGCGGGCCATCGAGCAGCCATGCCCTGGCCATCGGGTGCATCGAAAGAATCAAGTCCATGGTGATCTCCAGTTGTGAGATCACCATTCATGCGCCGACTGCGAACTTATGTCCAGTTCAACGGCACCGCCTCCTTGCGATCTACCAGGGCGATCACAGCCTCTGGCGCGTTCAGACTGGCCAACTGTCCATAACTGCGTGCTGTGCATAACGCTGC